>CAUWLJ010000095.1:0-13305 GCA_963559585.1 uncultured Eisenbergiella sp.
ACCTTGCCAAGGATCGGATCTCCCATTATTCTGATGTTTCTGATAGCCATTTTAATCTCCATTCCTGCCGCCGGGGGGCGGCATTATTTTCTCTTTAAAAAGGGCTCATAGGGTTAAAATCAAACTGAACCCGCGTCTCCTGCGGGAGGCTCTGTCCCTCCTGCCACTTTTTCATGGCGCCTTCCATTCTGTTTTTCAGCCGGATCAGGGTATCATAATCCGGGCTTTTCAGATAGATCACGTGTCTGAAAATATCGTTAATCCTGCCGATCAGCGCCGGGGCAGGGCCGATAAGCAGGGTATTCTCCGGGAGCGGCTCTGTAAGCCGCGCCAGCCTCCCGGCAAGCTCCCTTCCTCCCTCCTTCTGGGCAGATGTGATCTGCACTGCCAGAATGTTGGCCACCGGCGGATACTGGGACAGGGAGCGGTAGAGGATTTCCTCCTCATAGAAGCCCTCATAGTCCTGGTTCGCCGCATGGACGATGCTGTAGTGCTCCGGCTGATAGGTCTGGATCACCACCTGTCCGGGCCTCTCTCCCCGCCCGGCCCGGCCCGCCGCCTGGGTGAGAAGCTGGAACGTCCTCTCCCCTGCCCGGTAATCCGGGGCCGACAGGGACATGTCCGCCGCCAGAATCCCCATCAGCGTCACCGCCGGGAAATCATGGCCCTTGACGATCATCTGTGTCCCCACCAGAATATCCGCCTCATGAGCGGCAAAGGAGGCAAGGATCTTCTCATAGCTTTCCTTCTTTCTGGTGGTGTCCGCATCCATCCGAAGCACCCTTGCGCCGGGATAACGCATATTAAGCTGCTCCTCGATCTGCTCCGTACCCGCCCGGAAGCCCAGGATATAGCGGGAACCGCAGGAGGGGCACAGCCTGAGGGAGGCAGTGGTATAGCCGCAGTAATGGCACGCCAGCGTACCGTTTCTATGCTCCGACAGGGACACGTCGCAGTGGGGGCATTTGGCCACATAGCCGCAGCTTCTGCAGGAGACAAAGCCCGCATAGCCTCTCCGGTTCAAAAACAGCATACTCTGCTCCCCCTTTTCCAGCCTGTCCGCAAGCAGCTCCTGCAGCCGCCTGGAAAAAATAGAGCGGTTGCCCTCTCTCAGCTCCTTCCTCAGATCCTCCACGTACACCTGGGGCAGCGTCCCCCCGGTCAGTCTCTCCGTCAGGGTAAACAGCCTGTATTCTCCCTGCTTCACCCGGTAAAAGCTTTCCATGGAGGGAGTGGCGGAGCCAAGAAAAACCGCCGCCCCGTGCAGCCTGGCCAGCTCCTGAGCGGTCTCCCTGGCATGATACCTGGGGGCCGTCTCACTTTTGTAGCTGCCCTCATGCTCCTCGTCAATGATGATCAGGCCGATCTTTGGAAACGGGGTGAAAAGAGCGGAACGGGGGCCGATGATCACATCGATCTCCCCCTTCCTGGCCCGCTCGCACTGGTCGTATTTCTCCCCCGGGGACAGGGTGGAATTCATCACCGATACCCGGTCGCCGAACCTTTTGTAGAAGCGCAGCACCGTCTGGTAGGTGAGGGCGATCTCCGGGATCAGCATAATGGCCTGGCGGCCCCTTTCGATGATACCGGAGATCAGCGCCATATACACCTCCGTCTTGCCGCTCCCGGTGATGCCGTGAAGCAGGCAGGTACGCCGCGCTCCGGCGTCGTAGTCCGAAAGGAAGGTATCCACGATCTCCTGCTGTGCCTGGCTCAGCCGTCTCCCCGCTTCCCTTTTCTCATCCAGCTTCACCGGATTGCGGTAATAGGGAACCGACGTAATCTCGATCAGTCCCGCTTCCCTGAGGCTTCGGAAGGTGGCGGAAGAGATGTTCAGCTTTCCCGCCACCAGGTTCATGGGCAGCCGCTCCTCCCGGATCAGCTCTGTCAGCACCCTGGCCTTGGCCGTCTGATGCTTTCTGATACAGGTGTTCCGCTCCGCCAGCGCCGTTTCACGGTCAACCCGCAGGCTGACCTCCTTTTTTTCAAGGGTCTTTAATCTCTGTCGGACGGGGAGTACGGTTTTCAGGGCATTGATGACGGTGGAGCCGTAATGCTCCTTCATCCAGAAGGCCAGGCGGATCAGCTTATCCTCCACCTGCACCGCCCCCTCCGCCACGCCAAGGATCTCCTTCATACGGCTTTCGTCAAAATCCGCCTCATCCGTCACCTCGATCACATACCCGGTGCGCTCCCGGCTTCCTCTGCCAAAGGGGATCCTCACCCGCATGCCCGGCTCCAGCACACCCAGAAGCTCCTCCGGGATCCGGTAAGCAAAAGGACGGTCCACCTGTTCGTGGGAAATATCCACTATGACGTTTGCAAATCTGCCCTGCATGGACGCTCCCTTTCCTTCAGAATATCCGCGATCAGCTCCCTTTCGTCCATATGGTGCTTCACACCGCAGATTTCCTGGTAATCCTCATGCCCCTTTCCTGCCAGCACAATGATGTCGCCGGGCTGTCCGTGGCCGATGGCATAGGCAATGGCTTCCTTCCGGTCACGGATCTGAATATAGCTGCCATCCGTTCTGGCGATCCCCGTAACAATATCGTCCATGATAGCCTGGGGCTCCTCAAAACGGGGATTGTCTGAGGTGATAATGGTCAGATCCGCCAGTCTTCCGCTCACCTCCCCCATCTCATAGCGGCGCAGCCTGGAGCGGTTGCCGCCGCAGCCAAACACACAGACCAGCCTGCCGTGCTCGTACTCCTTCAGGGTGGTGAGCAGGCTTTCCAGTGCCATGGCGTTGTGGGCGTAGTCGATAAGCAGGGTAAAATCCGGGGATACATGCACCATTTCGATCCGTCCCCTCACCTTCACCTCCAGAAGCGCCCTGGCAATATGAGCTTCCTCCACCCCGAAATGGCGGCAGATGGCGATGGCCGTCAGCGCATTGTACACGCTGAAGCGTCCCGGCATGGCAATCTGCGCTTCCATATCCACAAGCCCGCTCACATGAAAGGCCACGCCAAGCCGTCCCTTCTCATTGGTCAGGCGCAGACCGGAGGCCCGCAGATCGCAGCCCTCTGCCAGGCCGTAGGTTTCCAGCTCACAGGTATGGCCTGCAAGCACACTCTCCCAGTGGGCATCGTCCCCGTTGGCAATCCCCACCCGGCACTGCCGGAACAGGAGCCCCTTGCACTGCATGTATTCCTCAAAGCTGGCATGCTCATTGGGCCCGATGTGGTCCGGCTCCATGTTGGTGAAGATCCCGAAATCAAAAAGGAAGCCCTGGCTTCGGTGCATCATCAGCGCCTGGGAGGAAACCTCCATCACCACCGCGTCGCAGCCCGCTTCCGCCATCCGTGCCAGGTAGGACTGCAGCAGATAGGACTCCGGTGTAGTGTTCTGCGCAGGGATGTGCTCCTCACCGATGATCACCTCTATGGTGCCCACCAGCCCCACCTTGAAGCCTGCATTCTCCAGGATGGATTTTACCAGATAGGTGGAGGTGGTTTTCCCTTTGGTTCCGGTAATGCCGATGGTCTTTAATTTCTCCGCCGGATGGCCGAACCAGGCCGCTGAAATAAATGCCATGGCATACCTGGTATCTGCCACACGGATCACCGCCGCGCCGCTCTCAGGCGGCACCTGGATCTCCTTACTCACCACTACCGCCGCCGCGCCCTGCTCTGCCGCCTGGGCCGCCGCAGTGTGTCCGTCAAAATTAGCTCCTTCTATACATATAAAAAGGCATCCCTCTGTAATTTTTCTGGAATCGTACACCACCGCAGTGATCTCCCGTTCCGGATCCCCCTGCACCACCGTGTATTCCAGCTTCTCCAGTAATGTGCCAAGTGCTGCCATACTGCCTCCGTTCTGCGCTGTGCTGCTTTTTTTGCTCTTTTTTAAGAAAAGAATCGCTGAATCACGTTCTCACGCCTCAAACACTTGCTGATTAAGGCTGTTATGAACAGTAACGAATAGCTTCTATTTAGAATAGCACAGAAGGAAAGCTTTGTGAACTCCCGATTGCGGAAAACCGCCCCATCATAGGTTCTTTCTATTTTGCTAAGAAAATCTTAAAACTTTTTATTTTCTTTTTCTAAATCGTACACACTCCTGACACATTTGTTTACTATCATAATATTCAGATAGTGAAGAACAACTCAGAACTATCTCCCCCCTCATAAGAAACGAAGCCCCTGCCGGAAGGCAGGGGTTTTCGTTTACTCCCATATAAATCATAAAGCAATTTCTATAACAATTTCATAAATGCTTCAATCCTCATGCAGTAAAATAATATCCTTTGTTTCCATCCTTTTATTCTGGAACAGCGGTTCTCTGTTGCAGCGGCTCAGGCGCAGACGTGCGGGACAGGCTGGAGTGCATTTGAATTTTCATTTCCTTCATCTGAACACTCCGGGGCCGGCGCCGCTTAAAGCCGTTCTACATGAATCTTTCCATAAAGCTGCTCCGCCAGCTGAAGCGGCACACTGCCGCTCTCAAAACCGGCGGCGCTGGCAGCGGAAACGGCGGCGGCCCGGCGGAGCATTTCCTCCTCCCCGCACTGGGAAAGGGCGGACATCAGGACGGAGGCCACCACGCTGTCGCCGCAGCCCACCGTATTCTGCATTTTGATTTTGGGCGCTTTCGCATAAAAGCTTCCCTCCTCTCCGGCCAGAAACAGGCCCTTCTCGCCAAGGGAAACCATTACCTTGGCAATCCCCGCCTTTTGAAGGCTTCTTGCCGCCTCTTCCACCTCCGCAAGGCTTTCAAGCCTGCGTCCGGCCACATATTCCAGCTCCTTCCGGTTGGGCTTGATCAGATAGGGGGAGGCGGCGATCCCCTGGCAAAGCAGTCCTCCGCTTGAATCCAGCACCACCCTTTTTCCCTGGGAGGACGCCTCCCGGATCAGCCTGGCATAAATATCCTCCGGAATCCCGGGAGCCGCGCTGCCGCAGAGAGCCACCATGCTGCTGGAGGGAAGCAGCCCGGAAAAATGCTCCAGAAAGGCATGCAGGGAGGAAGCGCTGATATGGGGGCCGGGCTCCAGGAGCTCCGTCACGAAACCGTTGTCCGCCACCACGTTCATGCTGCTTCTGGTATCCTCCTCGATGCGGATGAATTCATCCCGGATCCCCGCCTTTTCCAGGCAGGAGGCGATCCATTCTCCCGGAAAGCCGCCCAGAAAGCCTGTGGCGGCCACCTCATACCCGTACTGGCGCAGGATGCGGCTCACGTTGATGCCCTTCCCTCCCGGCAGATTCAGAGCGCTTCGCATCCGGTTCACCCTGCCGCACAGAAGCTCCCCTGTTCTGCAGGTCTTATCCACTGCCGGATTCAGCGTTACAGTAAGTATTCTTTTTCCCTCCATACAAAAACCCCCTTTCCCTCACTGATAGTGTCTCATGATGAGCTGCAGCCTGGCATTTCCCTGCCAGGTATTGATTTCCGGATAATAGATCACTGACAGACGGACACAGCCGTCTCCCTTTCCCTGATACAAGCTGTCAACCGCAGGCTGTCCGAAGCGTTCGGCCATATAAGAGTTCATGGGCTGCGGATCGCCGAAGGCCATCATTTCCCATCGTTTTCCCTGATCGTCCAGTACCGTAAAGCGCACCGCATTCCCGTTTTTCCCAAGAATGCGGGCGGACAGGAAGCCCACATCCTTCTGAGCAAACAGCGGTCTGGGGTTGCCGTTCCCGAAAGGCTCCAGGCGCTTCAATTCCTCCACAAGAGTGTGGGACACGTAAGAAATGGGCATGGGCACGTCGATGTGGATCTTCTCCTCCATTTCATCCGGCGTCAGGGTGCATACCTGGTTGATCTGTCTGCGGAATTCCTCCACGTTCTCCTCCGCCAGAGAAAGGCCCGCCGCCATTTTATGTCCCCCGTATCTGGTAAAAAGGTGATTTACCTTCGTCATTTCCTCATACATATGGTATTCTTCGATGGAACGGCCGCTGCCCTTAGCTCCCTCCTCGGCGCGGGTCAGCACGAAAACAGGCTTATAATACCGTTCTCTGACCCTGCCCGCGATGATTCCGGCCAGGCTTTCATGGCAGTCGGGCAGATAGAGCACCAGCACCCTGTCCCCGTCCATGCCGCCCTCCTCCACCAGCTTAAGGGCCTGCTTCACATAGTCCTCCGTCATCGCCTTACGGCTGTCGTTCAGTTCCTTCAGCTGCATGGCTGTCTGTACCGCCTCCGCCCGGTCATCCGTCTCCAGAAGCCTCAGGGCACGCTCCGCCGTGTCCAGCCGTCCCGTGGCGTTCATACAGGGGCCCATGACAAAGCCGATGGTATAGGCCGCAAGCTTCTCCCTGTCTACGCCGTTTACCTCCATCAGCGCCCGAAGCCCCTGATTGCGGGTCTGCTTCATATGCTCCAGGCCGTACCGGACGATGATGCGGTTTTCATCCAGAAGCTCCATCACATCACAGACGGTGGCGAAGGCCGCCAGCTCCAGAAGCTCCGCAAGAAGCTCCTTCTTATCCTCAAGGCCAAGCCTTCTGTACAGGCCCAGGATCACCTTAAAGGCCACCACCGCCCCGCAGATCCCCTTGAAGGGATAGGTATCTCCCTCCTGCTTCGGATCCACCACCACGTCCGCCGGAGGCAGGAGGAAACGGCGCTCCCCGTCCTTTTCCTCGTATGGAACCTCATGATGATCCGTGACGATCACCCTCATCCCCTTTTCCTTCGCCAGGGCGATCTGGGGGGCGGCGGCAATCCCATTGTCACAGGTGATGATGGTGTCGATCCCTTCCTGCCAGGCCTCCTCCACCAGATGCTCGTTCAGGCCGTAGCCGTCCCGGATCCGGTGTGGAATGGCCGTATCCGCCTGCGCCCCCGCCTCCTTCAGTCCCTTGTGCAGGATACAAGCGGCGCAGATGCCGTCCGCATCATAATCGCCGATCACGCGTATGGCTTTCTTCTCCGCGATCCTGTCAGCCAGCAGCTCCACCGCCTGATCCAGGTTCTTCAGAAGCCCCGGAGCATAAAGCTCGTCCGGCGTCCCGTTCAGAAATTTATCAATCTGCTCATCCTCCGTCAGCCCTCTGTTCCTGATGATCCGGGCTGTCACCTGGTTAATGCCGAATTTTTCTCCGATCCTTTGAAAATCCGCCTTTTTGGCGGCCACATACCATTTTGCCATTGCTTCCTCCGATGCCTGTCCTTTCTTCTTGTCTCATCTGCCTGTCTGCCGTCCAAAAAAGGCGCTCCACCATCCGGCCGGAACGCCTTTTTCTGCACTGTAAGCGCCTATGTCCAACCGTTTGCGCGGCTGAACCGTTGCTCATTTTCTTTTCATCCTTCTCTATTCGCTGCTCTCATTCCGCTTTCTTCTTACCCAGCTTCGTGCGCAGTACCAGCCACAGAGCGCCGGTAATGCAGACAGATGAGTAGGTGCCGCATACGATACCCACCATCAGAGGCAGGGCAAACTCCCGTATGGAGCTGACTCCCAAAGCATAAAGCGCGGCCACCATCACAAAGGTGGTAAGGGAGGTGAAAATACTTCTGGAAAGGGTCTGGGTGATACTCCGGTTCACCACGCCCTCCAGGTCAGAGGTTCCCTCCAGCCTCATGTTTTCGCGGATACGGTCGAAGATCACGATGGTGGCATTGATGGAATATCCTACGATGGTCAGCATACAGGCGATAAAGGTGCTTCCCACGGAAACCCTTGCCGCCGCATAGAAGGCAAGCACCACCAGCACGTCATGGATCAGGGCCATCACTGCACTGGCGCCGAAACGCACATCCTTAAACCTGATCCAGATGTAAAACAGCATGCACACAGATGCAATGGCCACTGCCAGGAATGCCTCCTGCCTCATCTCCCCGCTGATAGTGGAGCTGATGGTCTCCGTGGTGGTCTGCTGTTCATCCACACCAAAGTTTTCTGCCAGAACCGTATTCATTTCTTCTCTTTCTTCCACATCCAGAGTCCTGGTCTTGAACACTACCTGACTGCTTCCCTGTACCTTCTGGGTCTGCACGTTGCCGTCGCCGGTGATCTTTTCAATCAGGGGAACCACCTGATCGTCAATCTCCTCAATGCTCATATCCTCCTGGAAGGTCACATTGGTGGAGGTTCCTCCCACAAACTCCAGGCTGTAATTGAGCGCACCCTTTCCGCCTGCCGCGTTCACACCCATGAATGCGAAACCGCCGGCGATCAGCGCTATGGACAGCCCGAAGAAAAGCCCTTTTCTGGAGACAAAGGCAACCGCCTTCTTTTCCTTGCCCCTTCCATAAAACTTCTCGTCACGAAGCCCCAGAGCATAGAAGGCATTCAGAAGAAGCCTGGTCACTGCCAAGGCTGTAAACATGGATACCACAATACCAAGAGCCAGCGTCTGGGCAAAGCCCTTGATCATGCCCGTTCCCATGAAGCCCAGGACGGCAGCTGCGATCAGGGTGGTGATGTTACCGTCCAGAATGGCGGACAGCGCCTTCTGGAATCCAATCTTCATTGCAGTCTTTACCGTCTTGCCCGTTGCAATCTCCTCCCGGATACGGGCAAAAATGATCACGTTGGCGTCAACCGCCATACCGATGGAAAGGATGATACCCGCGATACCGGGCAGGGTCAGCGTGATCTCAAAGCCATTCAGCAGAAGAACCATCAGCACCACATACATGCACAGGGCAAGGGCGCTTGCCAGGCCGGGAATCCAGTACACCGCGATCATGAAAATGATCACGATGGCCATACCAATCGCTCCTGCCTGCAGGCTCTTTTCGATAGCGGAGGAGCCAAGCTGCGCCCCCACCACGTTGGAACGAAGCTCCTCCAGCTCCAGCTTCAGTCCGCCGATCCGGATAGTAGAGGCCAGGGCCTGGGCCTCCTCATAGGAGGCCATTCCCGTGATCACAGCCTCTCCATTGGTGATCGCATCGTTCACCGCAGGGGAGCTGACCACATTTCCATCATAAATAATGTAAATAATATCATGCGCAGGGGCTGCCTTTGCGGTGGCATCCGCAAATTTTTTGCTGCCCTCCTCAGTGAGGGTCAGCTGCACCACAGGCTCCTGATTGCCAAGGCTGTTGGTGTAGTAGCCTGCCTGTGCATCTGCTACATCTGTTCCTTCCAGAACGGTGCTTCCTGATGAATCCTGAAAGATCAGGGAGCCGGGCTTGCCAAGCTCCTCCAGAACCGCATTGGCATCCGATACGCCGGGGATCTCGATGCTGATCCGGTTGGCGCCCTCCTGGTATACCTGAGCCTCTGTGGAATAATTCTCCACACGCTTCTGCAGCTTGTAAATGGTATCTGCCATATCAGCCGCATCCGGTTCTTCCTCTCCTGCCACCTGATAGGTGATACTCACGCCGCCTGCCAGATCCAGTCCCTGCTTGATGCTGGAGGCCGCGCCTGCCTTCTTATCACCCACGCCGAATACGGACACGTATCCCAGTCCTGCCAGCAGGGCAAAAAATGCCAGCAGAGTAAAGATCCCTTTCTTTTTGCTCATCTGTCTATTCCTCTCCTTCTTCTTCGGCCAGAGCCGCTTTTATCATGACCGCACATTCCACGCGCTTCCGCTGAAGCTCACAGCCGATGTCGTAGGAGCCGTTTATGTTCCCGCTGAAATTGTAGGCATTGGCCGCGCAGCCGCCGCTGCAGTAGAACTTGGCGAAGCAGTCCTTACATTTCTCCTTCGCATACACGTTGCAGCACTTGAATTCATCCCGGATGTCGGTGCGCACAACGCCCTCATCCACATTTCCCATCAAAAATTCGTCCATTCCCACGAACTGATGGCAGGGATACAGATCTCCCCAGGGGGTCACCGCCAGATATTCCGTTCCCGAACCGCAGCCGGACAGGCGCTTTGCCACACAGGGGCCGCCGGACAGGTCGATCATGAAATGGAAGAAATTCACGCCCTTCCCCTTCCTGTGCCTGTCCAGAAGCTCCAGCGCCAGCTTATCATATTCGGCAAGCAGGGCGGGCACATCCTCCTCCCTGATGGCATAATCCTCCGTGGGAGGGGCCACCACAGGCTCCACGGAGATCTGCTCAAAGCCCAGATCTGCCAGATGCTTCACATCCTCGCCGAAATCCAGGTTGTTATGAGTGAAGGTTCCGCGCACATAATAGTTGAACTGATCTCTGCTCTCTGCCAGTTTCTGGAATTTGGGAACGATCTCCTCGTAGCTGCCCTGGCCGCCTCTGTGGGGGCGCATCCTGTCATGCACCTCTTTCCGGCCGTCAATGCTCAGCACCACGTTGGCCATTTCCCTGTTCACAAATTCCTGCACCTCATCGTCTAAGAGGACGCCGTTGGTGGTCAGGGTAAAGCGGAACTTCTTGTGGTGCGGCTCCTCCAGGCTTCTTCCGTAGGCCACCAGGTCCTTTACCACCTGCCAGTTCATCAGCGGCTCGCCGCCGAAGAAATCCACCTCCAGGTTCACCCGGTTCCCGGAATTGGCCACCAAAAAATCCAGGGCCTTCTTCCCCACCTCAAAGCTCATCAGCGCTCTCCTGCCGTGGTATTCCCCTTCCTCGGCAAAGCAGTATCTGCATGCCAGGTTGCAGTCGTGTGCGATATGCAGGCACAAAGCCTTCACCACCGTCTGACGGTTCTTGAAGTCTCCAATATAATTCTCATAAATATCTTCGGTAAAAAGCTGTCCGGCCCGGTACAGCTCCAGGATCTCCTCCACAGCCTCCTGCTGCTCTGCGGTAAGGCTTCCCTCCTCCGCCAGCGCAGACAGAATCGCTTCCGTTTCCCTCTTTCCCTGGTTCACCAGCGCCTCCACACGGGGGAGCATGTCATATACGCACTCATCCACCACATGTACACTTCCGCTGTTCACATCCATAACGATGTTATAACCGTTGTTCTTATACTGATGTATCACGTAACTGTTTCCTTTCCAGTTTTTATCACTTTACGCATAATAAGCAGCGATGGGAATCGCTGCTTATAAAAACCTGATACGGTTTTCGGTCTGGAGCTGCTTATTTCATCTTCTCGCAGCTCTGGTTTCCTACTGTGCAGGATGTCTTGCATGCAGACTGACAGGATGTCTGGCACTCGCCGCATCCGCCCTTCTTCATGGATTCCTTCAAGTCTCTCGTGCTCAGTGTTTTGATATGCTTCATACGATCGCCTCCTTGTTGCTCCATTATCTTCGTTAGTATAGCATACATTTTTCTGTGGGAAAAGTGGTTTTGTCAAAAATTTTTCAGCTCAGCATCCCTCCCAGCATCCCTCCGGCCCCGCAGATGGCAAGCGTAGTGAAAAAATGGGTATCGAATCCCTTCAGTCCATGATTCACCGCCAGGGAAACCAGCACCATTACGGCGAAGTAGGCCAGACCGACTGCCAGACCCCACAGGAATTTCCTGCTTTTCATCCTTTTTCCCGCGATAAATCCTGCCAGAAACACTGCCGCCACATAGATCACGATGATGCAGACGGATACCACCTGCTCCGAGAGCCGCAGCTTATACAGGAGCAATGCCAGCAGCATCAGGCAGCCTCCTGTCACAATATAGGCAAACAGCAGACATTTGATCAGAAACAGCGCATTGGAGCTTTTGAACTCATTTCTTTCCATATTCCCTTCCCTCCTATTTCCAGAATATTGTCAGGACGCACGCTTTCCTCTCATATAGTAACAGTTCAGCCATATCGGTTTGAACGGTCAAAACATGCTTGCATGATTTTGGCCGTTCATGCCGATATGAGATGAGCGCCCGTCTATGAGCAAAAAGAGCTGCGTAGCAGCGGAAAGCCCCGTAGGGGCGATTTGCGAATGGGTGCGGGCTGAACTGTTACCTCATATATATTCTCCCGCTCCGCCCAACTTGACATTTCCCTCTCTTTTTTGTAAGATTTCAATAACTTACGTATTTTCCCCGTCTGTCACGGCATCAGCCACAGGGCCGCTATGGCAAAACCGGGGAAATCCGTTCTGCCATGCTTTTATTGAGGAAAAAGGAGTGTATTTGTAAAGTGGATTCGTCGTCAGTCCTACAGCTTGTGATTCTGGTTATTCTGGTTGCCCTGTCAGCCTTCTTCTCCTCTGCGGAAACTGCTCTCACCACGGTAAACCGTGTCAGGGTGCGCACGCTGATCGAGGAAGGGAATAAACGGGCCGTCATTCTTCAAAAGGTTCTGGAGCATTACAGCAAAATGCTCAGCTCCATCCTGATTGGCAATAATGTGGTCAATCTGTCCGCTTCCGCTCTCACCACCACACTGGCTATGGAATTATGGGGAAATGTGGCGGTAAGCTTCGCTACAGGCATCCTCACATTGATCATTCTGTTATTCGGTGAAATCATCCCGAAAAATGCCGCCACCCTGAAGGCAGAAGCCATCTCTTTGGCCTATGCCCGGACCATCTATATATTAATGAAGCTTCTGACTCCGGTTATTTTTCTGGTAGACCGGCTCTCTCTGGGAATTATGATGCTTCTTCATCTGAATCCCAACCAAAAAAAGGAGCATATCACTGAATCCGAGTTAAAAACCTACGTGGATGTCAGCCATGAAGATGGAGTCATAGAATCCGAGGAGAGGGAGATCATTTACAATGTGTTTGATTTCAGCGATGCTCTGGCCAAAGACATTATGATTCCCAGGATCGATATGAGCACGGTAAATGTGGATGCCGGTTATGAAGAGCTGCTGAGCATTTTCCGGGAGTTTATGTATACCCGTATTCCTGTTTACCAGGGAGACAATGACAACATCATCGGCCTGGTAAACGTAAAAGACTTCATTCTGGTGGAGGATAAAGAAAGCTTCCATATCAAGGACATTCTGCGCGATGCCTACTACACCTACGAATACAAAAAGACCTCCGACCTGATGATGGAAATGCGGGAAAAACGGTTCAATGCCGCCTTTGTCCTGAATGAATACGGTTCCTGCGTGGGCATGATCACTCTGGAAGATCTGCTGGAGGAAATCGTGGGCGAAATCCGGGATGAATACGATGCAGACGAGGACGAGCTGATCCAGGAAGCCGGCCCGCGCCAGTACCTGGTAGAGGGCGGAATGAAGCTGGATGACATCAACGATGCCCTGGGCACCGGACTCAACAGTGAGGATTACGATTCCATCGGCGGCATCGTCATTGAAATCCTTGACCGTATGCCTGTTCCGGGGGACGAGGTAACCACAAAGGAAAATATTACCATCCGGGTGGAAAGTGTCCAGCAGAACCGCATCACTAAGGTTCTTATGACCCTCCCCGAGCCCTCCCCTGAGGAGGAAGCTTCCCAGACGTCTGACGGGGATGAATTTTCAAACATGCTCTAGAGCGTCTTTGAAAATTGCTTTCTGCCAGATGTGCGTCCCAATTTGTGGGAGATTTGCCCCA
>CAUWLJ010000096.1:0-13149 GCA_963559585.1 uncultured Eisenbergiella sp.
AAGATTATGCACTCCACTTGCGCTTCCCTCATTCGTAATGTTATACTGATTCTAAAATATTTGTGCGGGAAAAGCAGGACAGGAGGAAATGCTTTGAAGGAAATGTACGAGAGGATTCTGGCCGCAGAGGATGATTGGAGCAGCAGTACAGATACGTTGAGCTTCTCCTGTCAGGAGCTGAACCTTGTGCTGAACCGGGATGAGGTCTGGGAGGGGGCATTTACGGTGACGGGAGAGCCTGGCCGGATGATCGAAGGCCATGTGTCCTGTATGGAGGAGAGGATGGAATGCTTAACTCCTTTCTTTTCAGGAACGTCAGAGGAGATTCTCTGCCGCTTTGATGCCCGTGGAATGAAGGAGGGAGAGACGAGGGAGGGAAAGCTCCTGATTGTGTCCAGCCAGGGGGAGTATGAGCTGCCTTTCCGGGCTGTGGTGTCAAGACGTCCCATGCTGTGCTCCGAAGGGGAGATGACCAGCCTGTTTCAGTTTACAGGACTGGCCCGCAGCCATTGGGAGGAGGCAGTAGGCCTGTTTTACTCCCCGGATTTTATGAAGCTCCTGCATGGGCCGGACAGAAAGCTGCGGAACCTGTACAGAGGTCTGTCGGCGGTGAAGGGCAGAGAGGAGAATCTGGAGGAATTTCTGGTGTCTGCCCAGAAGAAGCAGCCAGTGGAGTATCTGCTTCCGGTGAAGGAGCTGGCGGTTACGGCCGCAGGGGAGAGACAGGAGGAGGGGCAGATCTGCGAAACGCTCAGGATCCTGAGAAACGGCTGGGGCTATACCCGCCTGCAGGCAGAAACGGAGGGGGATTTTCTTTCTCTGGAGAAAACCGTCCTGCGGGAGGAGGACTTCCTGGGCAATCAGTGCACTCTGCCTGTATATATCAGTCCGCACCGGCTTCACGACGGCAGAAATTATGGGAGAATCCTTTTGAGCCACCGCGGGGGACAGACAGCCGTGAACGTTACAGTGGTGAAGGAGAGGGAGCACAGGAGCATGCGGGGAAGCCGCCGCCAGGAGATGAAGCGCCTGATGGTGGAGCTGGTGGAGCTGTATCAGGAATATAAGATGAAGAAATGCACTGCGTCCGACTGGCATGCGCGCACAGCCCAGGTGGTGGAGCGCATGCGCAGAATGGACGAGAAGGCTCTGGAGGCGCGTCTGTATCAGGCACATCTGCTGATCACAGAGGAGCGTTATGAGGAAGCGGGGAGAATGCTGGAGCTGATGAGAGTCACTCCGATGGAGGACAGCCCGGAGCTGTACAGCTATTATCTGTATCTGTCCAGCCTGTACCGCCGGGAGGATGGCTTTACCTCCCAGGCGCTTCTGGAGATTGAAGAAATGTACCGTGCGGGCAGGGGAAGCTGGCGGATCGCCTGGCTTCTGCTTTTCCTGTCTCCCACCCTTCGCAGGAGCGGCTCCAGGAAATGGATCTTTCTGGAGGAGCAGTTTCGTAAGAACGGAACCAGCCCGGTGCTGTATCTGGAGGCTCTGCACCTTTTAAACAGAAATCCGGCGCTGCTGATGAAGCTTGGAAGCTATGAGCTCCAGCTGCTCCATTTTGGAGCCAGAAAGGGGCTTTTGAGCGAGGATCTGGCGGGGCAGACGGTGTATCTGGCCGAAAAGGAAAAATACTACAGCCAGCCCCTTTTCCGTATTTTGAAGGCCTGCTATGAGAAGAAGCAGAGCGTTCCGCTTCTGCAGGCGATCTGCTCTCTTTTAATTAAAGGGAATAAGTTTGGGCCCGAATACTATGAATGGTACCGCCAGGGGGTGGAGCACGAGCTGAGAGTCACCAGGCTGTATGAATATTATATGATGTCCCTGGATCTGGAGACGGAAACAGAGATTCCCAAAATGGTGCTGATGTATTTTGCTTATCAGAGCAATCTGGAGCAGGAGCAGTGCGCCTGCCTTTATGCTTATGTGCATAAGCACCGGGAGGAGCTGCCGGAGCTGTATCTGGCCTACCGGGGGCAGATAGACCGCTTCATCCTGCAGCAGCTTTACAAGGGCAGGGTAAGCACGCATCTGGCCTATCTGTATCAGAGTGTGATGGAGCAGAGAATGCTGACAAAGGATAACTGCGCGGCTCTGGCGCCCATTCTTTTTCTTCAGCAGCTGGACTGCGGGGAGAAGGATATTGTGAAGGCAGTGGTGATCCACTCCGGATTGAGCCTTGAGGAGGAATATCCGGTGGAGGAGGGAAGGGCTTTTGTCAGGATATATGACAGGGATTATGAGATTCTGCTGGAGGATGGCCGGCAGAACCGTTACAGCGTGAGCCGTCCCTTTACGCTCACCCGCCTGATGGAGCCGTCTGCATATGTGAAAACGCTGCAGCCCTATGTGAAGGGTGATCTGGGCTTTGACCTGTACGTATGCGGCGGCCGGAAAGGCGGAAAGGAGGAAAAGGGGCACAGGGGAAGAATTCTGGTGAATCAGGGGAACGTGGAGCGTTTTCATGCCCTTGCCTCCTGCGGGGTCCTTCTTCCTTCCTACGCAGGAAGGATCCGTATGGCCCTGCTGCGCTTCTACGAGGGAAAGGAGGAATTTGGACAGCTGGATCTGATGCTGGAGGGGCTGGAGCGGCCGGACGTGGCAGAGGCGGACAGATATGAGGCGGTTCAGATCCTGGTGCGGCGTTCCTTTTATGAGAAGGCATATGCCTGGATGGAAGGGCTTCTTCCTGAAAAAATGGACGAAAAGATATTGCTGCGCCTGTGCAGCAGACTGCTGGAGGCAGGACGCCATACGGGAGAAGCCAGGATGATGTGCATGGCCGCCAGCGCCTTTTTCCGCGGGAAATACGATACCTATCTGCTGCAGTATCTGGCGGAATATTATGAGGGCAGCTGTACACAGCTTTTGCAGATCAGACAGGCGGCAGAGGACTTTGCGGTGGATACCTATTCCCTTACAGAACGGATTCTGGTACAGCTCCTTTATACAGAAAGCAACGTGATGGACAAGGCAGGGCTTTTGCGAAGCTACCTGATCGAAGGGGGGAAGGGGGAGCTGGAGGCCGCATTCCTTCACCGCTGTGCCGGACTGTATCTGATGGAGGGAGAGGCAATGGATCCCGGTGTGCTTTCCGGAATAGAGCGTGCGGTGGGGAAGGGAGAAGGGCTGTCCGACCTGTGCGCGCTTGCATTTCTGGAATACTATTCCCGTCAGAGAGGCGAGCGCAGCGAGCAGACGGACGCTGTGATCCGCACCCTGGGAGAGGGGCTTTTGCGCAGAGGGGTTCAGCTTCCTCTGTTTCAGGAATACGGAGAGCTTCTGGAGGGCGCCTCCCGGCTTGCAGACAGGACGATTGTGGTATACCGGGGGCGGAAGGCTGTGCCGGTTACCATTCACTACAGAGTTGTGCGGGCAGGGGAACGGGAGGATGCCGGCTTTGAAGGAATCAAATCTCTTTTCAGAAAAGGAGAGGCGGAGGAAGAAAAAGGCCTGGAGGCAGAGGAATATTTCCGAAGGATGGCCCTGCGCTCCATGGATATGAAGCATGTATATGCCGGGATTTATACGGCCGGCTTCGTGCTGTTTGCAGGAGAAATCCTGCAGTATGTGATCACGGATTCCCAAAGCGGACAGATCTGTGACAGAGGTGAACTGAAAACGGAAGACAGAGGCGGCGGTACCGGAGGGGGCAGGTACGGGAAGCTGAACGGCATTGTCTCGGCCTGGCTCTTACAGGAGAGAGGCGGGGCACAGGATAGGCTGGAGCAGTATCTGATGGAAGAATGGATGACGGATGGACTGTTTAAGAGTATGGAATAAGGCAGGTGGGAGAACGTGTTTCTGGGAAATTCTGAGAAAAAAAGCAGACAGGGCGGCCTGATCGGGATTGATCTGGACGATCGATATGCACAGATCAGTTATTGGATTCCGGGGGCGGAAAGGCCGGAAACCTTTTCCCAGGTGATGGGGAGAGAGGATACGCTGATACCCGCGCTGGCGGCTCGTGCAGGAGACAATGGAGCATGGCTGTACGGGAGAGAGGCAGAGCGGGCCCTGGCAGCCGGAGAGGCTGCTTCAGCGGGGCCGCTCCTTACCATGGCCCTCCTGGGGCAGAGCGTGGAGCTGGGAGGAGAGAGCAGGGAGGGGGTCAGCCTTCTGGCCATGTTTGTGGGGCATTACCTGTCCCGTCTGGAAGGGGCGGTTTATGCCGGGAAGGCAGACATGGTGATGTTTACCTTTGAAAGAATAGAGGCGGGAACGGTGGAGATGGTTTCCAGGCTGGCGGCTCTGCTTTCCCTTGCCCCGGAGCAGGTATCCTGCCAGAGCAGGGGGGAGAGCTTCTTCTATTATAATATCCATCAGCCCAGGGAGCTGTGGCTCCATACCTGTATCCTCTGCGACTTCGGAGGGCAGACGCTTAAGACTCGTCTGTTTGCGGCCAATTTCCATACCAGCCCTGTGACCGTGACGGTGAGGGAGCAGGATTACCGGGAGGTGTCCAGAGGCTGGCTGGGGACAGAGAGCCAGGAGGAGAAGGAGCGGATCGGCCAGAGGCTGTCAGAAGCGTTTTCTGCGGCGGCCCGTAAGATGTGCGAGGGCAGAATCGTGGATACGATCTATCTGATCGGGGATGGCTTTGAGGGAAACTGGTATCAGGATGCCCTACAGCTTCTGTGCGCCGGAAGGAGGGTATTTCGCGGCTCCAATCTGTACAGCAAGGGAGCGTGCTATGGGGCGCGCGCGAAAAGCAGTACGGCGGGTATGGAGCATCGGGAATTCGTTTATCTTGGGGAGGACATGCTGAAGGTAAATCTGGGGCTGGAGGCGGAAAAGGGGGGAGAAGCGGTCTGCTTTTCCCTGCTGGATGCGGGAATGAACTGGTTTGACGCCAAAGGGGAATGCGATTTCCTGCTGGGGGAGGACCGCTCCTTTTCCCTGCGCCTGACGCCTCTGCAGGGAAAGGCGGTCAAGGAGGTGATCGTTACCCTGGACGGCGTGCCGGAGCGCCCGCCCCGTACCACCAGGATCCATTTGTCCGTATCCTGCCCGGATGCAGGCACGGTGAAGCTTCGCATGGAGGATAAGGGCTTTGGCGAGCTGTTCCCTGCCTCTGCCAGAGTGTGGGAGGAAAGGCTTCCTCTTATGCCGGAGCAGGCAGGAATGGGGGAGAGCAGAAAGGAGGAGCCATGAATCGGGTCTATCTTTGTCTGGGCCGGTATGCCCGGACGCCATACTGTTTTGAAGCCGCCAGGGCCAGGGTATTCTGTGTGGAGGAGCTGTGCTTTTTCCTGAAGGAGAACGCCTGGCTGGTGGATGAGACCTTTTTTACCAGGCAGCTGGCGGACTGGATCGAGAAGGAGTGCGGCCTGCCCGAGCTGTCTCAGAAGCTGCGTACCCTGCTGAAGGGAAAGGAGAAGCCGGCTCAGATCCTGTCCCAGCTTTTCTATTATACCGGTTACTATCCGCCTCAGGAGATCGAGAGGGCGGTGCGGATGGTGAGCGCCGGAGCCAATGTGAGCATAGTGGAAAAGAGGAAGGCCAGAGCCGATTATTTTCTGGAAAGCCGCAGATATGCCCTGGCCATAAGCAGCTACCGGGCGCTTCTGGAGGAGGACGCCATGATCCCCTCCCTGCGGGGGAAGCTCTGGCACAACATGGGCGTGGCCCAGGCCAGGCTGTTCCTCTACGACAGGGCGGCCCAGTCCTTTGAGGAGGCATACCGCTGCTGCGGGGATCCGGCGTGTCTGCAGGCGTTTCTGGCCGCAAAGAGGTTTGGCATGAATGACGCGGAGTACCTGGGCTTTCTGACCGAAAACAAGGAATACTATGAGGCCTCCCTGGAGCTGGAAAAGGCCATGGCCCAAAGACGCGGGGGCTGGACGGATTCCCGGAACAATTCCGCCGTCTCCTCCATCCGGAGCGCTTTTTTCTCCGGCGAGGAGGAGGCCTGCGGCAGGCTGTTTTCAGCGGAGCTGGAACGGCTGAAGGACGCTTACCGGGATTATGTGGCGCAGTGACAGGTACAGACTTTCAAAATGAGGTATGGGAAATCCTCTGTATCATTCCATACGGTCAGACGATGACATACGGCGAAATTGCAAAGCAGACCGCCGCCAATGGAGAAATGCGCCAAACCGAAGATGAAATTGAAACGTTTCATTTCAGTGCTTCATTCCAATGTTTCATTCCGCAGAGCCTCCGCCAGGCTGCCCCGCAGCAGACGGCGTCCTCCCAGGTAATAGGCCAGACCCACAGCGAGAAAGATGGCGGCCAGGAAGAGAAGGACTGCGCCCAGGGGCATGACGGCGAGGCATTCCCGGACGGGCATGCAGCTGGCCCGGATCATAAGCACCATGATAAGGAAGGTCAGGGGCAGTGTGATCAGAGCGGGCTTCCCGGCGATGGACAGAGCCTCGAGCCACAGGATACGGCGGACGCCTCCGGGGGTTACGCCGATGGAAAGGTATCGGGCAAATTCCCGCCTTCTTAGGCGCAGGAAGCCGTAGGTATGGGAGAAGATATTGGCTATGCCGATGAGCGCCAGCAGGATGCAGACGGCGTTCATGAAAACGGTAAGCCCCTGCCACATTTTATCGTCATCCTCAAGATCCTGGATTCGGTTGTGGAGCTCTATGGAAAGAGAGGGATCCAGAAGTGCCCTGATTTCCACCATGTCCGCGTTCAGGCGGGTATGGTCGAAGGAGAAGATGCGAAGCTGCGTGTCGGGCAGGACTTCCCCGATCCGCTCCGGCAAGGTGTTCCAGAGAGACTGGGGAAGGATGTGCACCAGGGAATAATCCTCGTACTGCTCCCAGAGAACGGGCTCCACACTGGTATAGCCCAGTATGGGAAGGGAGGCGGCAGGATTTCCCTCCCGGTCGGTAAGAAGGGTCATCTGCGCCTTTTCCTGGAGAAAGGGGACGTAGCTTCTGCTGCGGAAATTGCTGTGCAGGCTGTCCCAGATCCGGTTGAGGATAATCACGCCGTCCGTGCGGGGCTCCACTCCAGCCTGTCCGCAGTATTCCAGGAAGGAAGCATCGTCCAGGATCAGGAGGGGCGCCTTGACCAGACAGGTTTCCCCGGAGACGGCCGGCAGGGAGCCGGAGGGACCGGCGGACGGGGAGGAGGGCAGGGAGACGGAGGCGCTGCCGGATGGCGGGTCTGCCTGGGAGCCGGTGAGTGCAGACAGTCCGCCCAGATCCTGCAGCTGGGAGGAAAACTGGCTGGGGGAGAGGGCGGTGAAGGCTTCTGCCTTCTGGTACAGCGCCGCATTTTTTATGTTTTCAAGAGCGCGGATTTTCTCAAGGGCCTGGAAGTCCTCCATATCCGTATCCTTCACCGTCAGATAGATATCCCAGTAGTCCTGATACCTGGAAAAGCTGGTCTCATACACGCTGAGCCTGGAGAAGGCCGTAAAGCAGGAGAAAACGGTGAAGGCCAGAAAGGAGAGAGTGAGGGAAAGCATGGTGGTGCGCAGAGCTTTTCTCCTCAGCCTCAGGGAATTTCCCGCCAGCTCCCCCTCAATTCCGAAAAGAAGGGAGAGAAGAGAAATGCGTCTCCTGCGCGGGGCGGGCAGATTTCCGGCATTTCGCATGGCCTCCAGAGGCGTTATGCGGCTCATCCTGCGCGCCGGTATCCAGGCGGAGAGAAGGACGGTGAGGGAAGTAAGGATCAGGATTCCGGCAGGAAGCAGGGGCGGGAGGCGAAACTGCACATTCACATGTCCGTCCACGCCTGCCAGAAGCGCGTTGGCAGCCTGCATGGAAGCAAAGCTGAGCCCGATTCCGCAGGCGGTTCCTGCCAGAATGGGAAGCAGGCAGAGCGCGGCGGCCTCCTGCATAAGGCAGGCCCGGATCTGGGCCGGGGTGGCCCCGATACCGGAAAGAATGCCGAACTGGCGGATACGCGCCTGCATGGAGACGGCAAAGGCATTGTGAATGATGAGCACCAGAGCCAGAGCCGCTCCAAGAAGCAGAAGCAGGAGGAAGGGCAGAAGAAGCGGCGGCGTGGCATCCTGGGGGTCACGGATCAGATACCGGGATAAAAGGAGGGAGTGAAAGCTGGCCGCATTCGGCTCAAGCCCCAGGCTGGAAAGGAGCAGAGGAACATCCTGGTAGATGGTCCGGGGGTTCTGAAAGGTCAGGTCGTAAACGGTTTCATTTTCACGGGAAAGCCGGCTGTTTACCCGGACGGTCTCCACATTTCCGAAGCCTTCCAGAAAAGGAAGGAGGGAATCGGCGGAAACAGACGGGGACGCTTCCTCCCCGCCCACACGGATCCGGGCCTGCCAGTCCCCCTCCTCCCTTCGGATACGGTCGATATCGTCCATCCACACCTGATAAAAAAGGGAGCACAGAAGGGCGAGGAAAAGGGAGGCGAGAAAAGCCCCGGCCATGATGGCGGCGCCGGAGGCCCGGTTGTTTTTCAGATACTGGGATGAAAAATCCTTCCACATCATTCAGTCCCTCCTTTTCTGATCATCTATGATGCGTCCGTCCTCCAGGGTGAGGATGCGTCCGGCCTCCAGCGCCGCTTTTTCATCGTGGGTGACCATCAGGATGGTCTGCTTCAGGGTGCGGCTGGACAGCTTGAGCAGATCCATGATCTCCCTGGAATTGCGCTGATCCAGGTTGCCGGTGGGTTCATCCGCCAGAAGGATGGCGGGACGGCAGATCAGCGCCCTGGCAATGGCGCCCCGCTGCTGCTGGCCGCCGGAGAGCTGATGGGGCATGGCGTCCAGACGATCCTCCAGCCCCAGGATACGCACCAGCTGGTCAAAATAGGCGGGATCCGGCTTCCTTTTATCCAGAAGCAGGGGCATCAGGATGTTGCGCTGCAGTGTCAGGGTGGGGATCAGGTTGTAGAACTGATAGACCAGACCAACCTTCCTCCGTCTGAAAATGGCGGCCTGGGCCGGCCGCAGTCTGCTGATGTCAACGCCGTCCACCGTCACCGTCCCGGAGGTGGGCTGATCCACACTGCCAAGGATATGGAGCAGGGTGGATTTGCCGGAGCCCGAGGAGCCTGTGACGGCGGTAAACTCCCCGGCCTCCACGGAAAGGTCGATCCCGCCCAGGGCCTTCACCTGTCCCGGCCCCTTGCCGTAGATTTTGGTCACTTTGCTGCATTTGAGAATTTCCATATGGAATACCATGCCTTTCTGCCGGCGCCTGCCTGAAAGCGGCAGACGGCGGCGCATTCCAGCCTGCGTCCTGTCTGGAGCGCAGGCCGTCCCTTTGGTCTGCTGTTGTGCTAAGAATACCACCTGAAAGTGACAGTACGGTGACAGGGCAGGCTTATTCATTCGGACACCCTTTAGTGACGGTAAAACCGGATCTCAAAGCAGGCTCCCCTGGGCAGGCTGCAGGCGGTGAGAATGCCGTTCTGCATTTCCACGATGGATCTGGCCAGAGGAAGTCCGATCCCGATGCCCTCCGGTGTATGGGGAGGCCTCCCGTCTGTGGGGCGGTCGGCGGCCCGGCGCTCCCGGGGCAGATGACAGCCTTGGGGCAGTTGTCTGCCCCGGTAAAAGCGTTCAAACAGATGGGGGAGATCGCCGGGAGCAAAGCCTGGCCCCTCGTCATGGATACGGATGCGGGTATAGAGAGGGTTTTCCTCATAATCGCAGTGGACGGCAGAGCCGGGAGGGGCGTATTCCAGGCAGTTTTTCATCAGATTCATCAGGGCCTCCATGGTCCAGTCCGGGTCCAGGAGGAGGCTGACCGCCCCGGCCTCCTTCAGGTCTATGGTCACCTCATGCCATTGTGCCAGCTCCTGCAGCTGATCGGAGGCCATGGACAGAAGGGTGAAAACGTCGGTTGGAGCGGGGGAGAGAGAAAAGGTTCCCGCGTCGATCCTGGCAAGCAGAAGCAGGGATTCCTCCAGATGGGTGAGCCGGGCAAGCTGCCGGTGGATCCGCTCGGCGCACTGCAGCCCGTCAGGGCTCTGGGGCAGAAGCTGGACGGCAAGGCCGATGGAGGTGACAGGGGTTTTCAGCTGATGGGCGATGTGGGACAGGTTGCGGGCAAAGTTTTCCCTGGCCCTGCAGGCTTCCTCCCGGGTCTGATACAGGCTGGTGACCGTCTTGTACAGCTCGTCCTCCAGGCGGGAGGCCTCATCCTCCAGGGAGCTTTGCCGAAAATGGTTCCGGGAATTATTCCGGTATTTTTCCCGGGAATTTTCCCGGAAGCCCACCCGGGAGGGAAGGAACAGGCCGCCCTCCCCGGAACGGACCCGCTCCAGATAGGCGGTGAGGGAACGGAGGCGGCGCTGGTGTATGCGGTGCATCAGAAGGAGGGCGGCGGGAAAAAGGAGTAAACCGGGCAGAAGGGCCGCCGCGGAGGAAAAAAGAAGGAAGCTGTGGGAGGAGCCGGCGAAGTGGCTGGCACGGTAGCCCCTGGCGGTGAGAAAGCCGGAGGGGGAGAAAGCCGTCCGGGAGGCGGAGGACGGCTTCGCAGAGGAGAATATCCGGGAGGCGGATCGCGTCCGGAGTGAGGACGCCTGGTAGGCGCTTTCCGCCTTTACCGCCTGAAGGATTTGATTTTCCGCCTCCGGCATGCTTTCCGATATTCTGGTGCATACCCGGTCCAGAAGGAGAAACTGTTCCTGCTCGTACTGCCTGCTAAGAAGCAGGGAACAGATTCCGGTGCAGAGCAGGCAGGAGGCGAGCGAAAGGAGCAGACAGGGGATGAGGGGAAGCTTTTTTTCGGAAAATATGTGTGCCATGTTTACCTCTTTTCCGCCGCGAGAGCGGCATTTGGCTCAGAAAACCATCCCGTTCAGGTTATCTTTCACCGACAGGACAGCGCTCAGTCCTCCTCCATCCGGTAGCCGAAGCTGCGTACCGTTTTCAGGCAGGAGGGATTGTGCAGCTTTTCGCGCAGCCGCTTGATGGTTACGGTGAGGGTATTGTCGTTTACGAAGCAGCCGTTCTGATCCCAGATCTGCTCCAGCAGCCGTGCTCTGGTAAGAGTTTGTCCCTGGTGGGTAAGAAACAGGAGGAGAAGCTGGTATTCCGGCTGACTGAGGGAGACTTCTTTTCCCTGGCAGAAAACTTTCATTTTCTCCTGATCCAGCAGGATAGGGCCGCAGGAGAGCGCCTGTTCCTGTCCGTCAGGAACCCGGACGCGGCGCAGGACGGCCCGCAGCCGGGAGTGAAGCACTTCAGGGGAAAAGGGCTTGGTGACATAATCGTCCGCACCCTCCTCCAGCCCCTCCACCATGTCCCGGGGATCGTCCCGCACCGTGATCAGGATTACGGGAAGACGGCTCCAGCGGGAACGGATGTGCCGGCAGAGCTGCAGCCCTGTGCCATCCGGCAGGTTCCAGTCGGCCAGCACTGCCTGAGGGAGCTTCTGCTCCAGCGCCTCCTTCAGGGAGGCGGACGTATCAAAGCAGGCCACCCTCCAGCCCTTTGTTTCCAGGTACTCTTTTACCAGGCAGGCCAGCTCCCGGTCATCCTCCGCATAATAAAGCTCCTCACAGCTCATGAAAATCCTCTCCCTTCTGTATCAGATGAAAATGATTCCGTCTTGTCACAAGCAGCCCCTCCCTCTGCATTTTTCCAAGCTCCGCGCTCATGGCGCTGCGGTCAACACCCAGATAGTCCGCAAGCTGCTGGCGGTTGAAGGGGATGGTGAAATCCCGCCGCCCCTGCATGGATGCCTGGAAGGACAGATAGGACAGGAGCCGTCCGCGGATGGATTTTGACGAGGTATGGAGCATTCTCCGGGACAGGCTCAGATTTTTGTGTGCCAGAAGCCTCAGAAGATTGCGGATCAGCAGGCTGTGGCAGGCACAGGCGCGGGGACAGACATTTTCCATCCGTCCTGCGTCCAGAAAAAGAATCCGGGAGGCTTCCGCCGCGGCAGCGGAAACCATCATGGGCTCGCCCGGCAGGCAGGCGTAGGTCTCCGCAAAGACCATACCCGGCTCCACACTGTCCAGTACGCTGTGTCTGCCCCACAGGTCGTCGTTTTCAATAGAAATGCGTCCGGAAAGAACCATCCCCATGCAGGCGGCGGAATCGCCCATACGGAAGATGACTTCACCCTTTGAATAGTTTTTTTCCCTGGCATTCAGACAGCCAAGCATGTCTTTTACGTCAGCTTCTTCCATACCCTGAAAAAGAAGGGTTTTCGTTAAAAAAGAGTAATCCATGGCAGCCCCTTCATAAAATCATGATTTGAAAAAACACAAAATGTTGTACAAACAACATACAATTCCCATTTATCCTATTATACTGTGCCCGTAAAGTCAAATAAAAGTTTAGAGACATCGGAGCCTGCAGGGAGAACAGATTGAAAATAAGCCTGATGGCTGATTTTCAATCAACAGTTTTGTGCCGGAGCGTCACAAAACTGTGGGGATCGCAGGCGAAGCTGAAACGCTCCGGCAAGGAGGAAAATATGGTTAGAAAGATAATCAGGATTCAGGAAGAAAAATGCAGCGGCTGCGGCCTGTGCGCCCAGGCCTGCCACGAGGGGGCCATCGGTATGGTGGACGGAAAGGCAAGACTGCTGAGGGAGGATTACTGCGACGGTCTGGGCGACTGCCTGCCGGCCTGCCCTATGGGGGCGATTTCCTTCGAGGAAAGGGAGGCCCCGGCCTACGATGAGGCTGCGGTACTGGCTGCGAAAGCAGGAAAAACGGCGGGAGCGGCTGATAGAAGAAAGGAACAGGGTCATCCCGGGGCGGAGCAGGGAAGCCCGGAGGCAGACGCTCCGGCTCCCTCACAGCTTCGCCAGTGGCCCGTCCAGATCAGGCTTGCCCCCGTCCGCGCCCCCTATTATCATCAGGCAGAGCTTCTGGTGGCGGCGGACTGTACCGCCTACGCCTACGGAAGCTTTCATCAGGATTTCATGCGAAACAGGGTGACGCTGATCGGCTGTCCCAAGCTGGACGGCGTGGATTACACCGAGAAGCTTACGCAGATCCTTATGGAAAACGAGATCAGAAGCCTTACCGTGCTGCGGATGGAGGTGCCCTGCTGCGGCGGGATTGAGCACGCCGCAGTGAACGCTCTGAAAAACAGCGGCAGAAGGATCCCCTGGCAGGTGGTGACCATTTCCACGGAGGGACGGATCCTGAACTGAGAGGAACGGGAGAAAATCTGCCGGCACATCTTTGGTAACAGTTCAGCCCGCGCCCATTCGCAAAACGCCCCTACGGGGCTTTCCGCTG
>CAUWLJ010000097.1:0-12539 GCA_963559585.1 uncultured Eisenbergiella sp.
CTTAAACCTCACGGTCTAAGCGATTTTTTTTAGGGACGTTTTTTTACAGCCCCTTTTTGCGTAAATATAATATAGTTTAGGAAGCTTTCCGGTAATAATGCTCCAGCCCCTGTATCAGCTTATACAGCAGCATGGCGATCACGCACAGGATCAGGATGGAGGTGATGACCATGTTCAGTTGGAAGACCTGGCTCCCATAGATGATCAGATACCCCAGCCCCCGCCTTGCGGCCAGGAATTCCCCGATAATCACGCCCACCAGCGCCAGGCCGATGTTCACCTTCATGGTGCTTAAAATGATGGGAACGGAGCCGGGCAGGACGACCTTGAAAAGGGTATCCCTTCGGTTTCCGCCCAGGGTATAGATCAGCTTGATCTTTTCCTCATCCACCTGGCGGAAGCCGGTGTACAGGCTGATGATGGCTCCAAACACTGCCACGGATATACCGGCCACGATGATAGTGTTCATGCCCGTGCCCAGCCATACGATGAGCAGAGGGGCGAGGGCGGACTTGGGCAGGCTGTTGAGCACCACCAGATAGGGCTCCAGAACCTCCGCAAGCCTGGTGGAATACCACAGGAGGGTGGCGCATACCATGCTGATAAGGAAGACGAGAAGGAAGCTTAAGAGGGTCTCATACAGGGTGACGCCGATGTGAAGGAGCAGTGTCTTGTTTTTCAGAAGGGTGACAAAGGTAGTCACGACCCGGCTGGGGCTGGAGAAGAAGAAGGCGTCGATCATCCCCGTGTCAGCCGCCAGCTCCCATACTCCCAGAAAGAGCAGCAGAATAAGGACGCGGGTAAAGCCTACCATTCGGTGATGCCTGCGGTGCGCCGCCATAAACTGTTCCTGGCGGGTCCGGGCGGTTTTCTTTTCTTTTTTTTCATTCATCATTCATTTCCTCCCACAACAGATTAAAATAGTGTGTGAATTCAGGGGCGTTGCGCGCGGCAAGGGGCGACTCGTCGCGGAGAGAAAGCTGAATGGGAAGGATCCTTTTTACCCTGGCGGGCCTGTGGCTGAGGACGATGACCCGGTCGGAGAGGCTGATGGCCTCGGAGAGGTCGTGGGTGACCAGGATGGCCGTTTTGCCGGCGGAGCGGATGATACGGCAGATATCCGCGGAGACGCTCAGGCGGGTCTGGTAATCCAGGGCGCTGAAGGGCTCGTCGAGCAGCAGGATCTGGGGCTCCATGGCCATGGTGCGCACCAGGGCGGCGCGCTGCTTCAGACCGCCCGACAGCTCGCTGGGCTTCTTGTGGAGAAAGGGCGTAAGGCCGTAGTCCTCCACCATGGCCAGTACCCTTTCCCGTCTTTCGGGAGTGAGCTGCCTGTTGATTTCAAGCCCCAGAGTGACGTTGCGGTAAATATCCCGCCATTCAAAAAGATGGTCATGCTGGAGCATATAGCCGATGCCGGGCCTGGGGGCCTGGGGATCCTGGGTGGTAAAAGTAATATCGCCGGATTCAGGCTGGAGCAATCCGGCAATGAGGGAGAGGATCGTCGATTTTCCGCAGCCGCTGGGACCCACAATAGCCAGGAATTCTCCGTCTCTTACCTGGAAGGAGATATCGGAGAGCGCCTGTATCTGGCCGTTCAGGCTGTGGTAGGAGAACGAGATCTTTTTAAGGGAAAGGATGGGTTCCTCCATGGTATTCCTCCAATCTGGCAGTACATGATTTCTATACCCTAATATATGACAGTTTTCGTGGCGGGTTCCGTATTTTGGCAATTTGCCCTAATAAAGTGAAAAAGCGGCAAAGTTTTTGTTCCAGAACTTTATTGCAGGACAGTCAGATTTATGGTACTATCGTTTTTAACTTAAAACTGTAATCAAAAAAACAAAACCACAGTTTTTTCCGTCGTGGACGGAAGAATGGAGGAACTATGGCACAGCTTTGGGGCGGCCGTTTCACCAAGGAGACGGATCAGCTTGCATATCAGTTCAACGCTTCGATCGGCTTCGATCAGCGTTTTCTGAAGGAGGATATAGAAGGAAGCCGGGCGCATGTGAGGATGCTGGCAAAGCAGGGGATCGTGACGGAAGCCGAGCGGGACCGGATCCTGCAGGGGCTGGAGGGAATCCTTGCGGATGTGGAGAGCGGAAAGCTTTCCGTGACGGAGGACTATGAGGACGTTCACAGCTTTGTGGAGGCAAACCTGATAGGAAGAATCGGGGATGCGGGGAAGAAGCTGCACACCGGCAGGAGCCGGAATGACCAGGTGGCCCTTGATATGAAGCTTTACGTGAGAAGTCAGATCGGAGAGGTGGACAGTCTGTTGAAGGGGCTTCTGGAAACGCTGCTTGTCCTGATGGAGGAGCACATCGACACCTATATGCCCGGCTTTACCCATATGCAGAAGGCGCAGCCCACCACGCTTGCCCACCATCTGGGCGCCTATTTTGAGATGTTTAAGAGGGACCGGGGGCGTATGGCCGACATTGCCAGGAGAATGAACACCTGTCCGCTGGGGGCAGGGGCGCTGGCCGGAACCACCTATCCTCTGGACCGGGAATATACAGCCAGGCTTCTGGGCTTTGACGGGCCCACCTTAAACAGCATGGATTCCGTGTCCGACCGGGACTACTGCATTGAGCTGCTGTCCGCCCTGTCCACGGTGATGATGCATTTAAGCCGCTTTGCGGAGGAGATCATTGCCTGGAATTCCAATGAATATCATTTTGTGGAGATTGACGATGCCTATTCCACGGGAAGCAGCATCATGCCTCAGAAGAAGAACCCGGATATTGCGGAGCTGACCCGGGGCAAGACCGGGCGGGTATACGGGGCGCTCATGTCTCTGCTCACCACCATGAAGGGCCTTCCTCTGGCCTACAATAAGGACATGCAGGAGGACAAGGAGCCTGTCTTTGACGCCCTTGACACGGTGAAGGATTGCCTTGCCCTGTTCCATGGAATGGTGGGAACCATGCGTTTTCAAAAGGGGGAGATGGAGCGCAGCGCAGTGAACGGCTTCACCAATGCCACGGACGCAGCGGATTACCTGGTGGGAAAGGGAGTGCCCTTCCGGGACGCCCATGGGATCATCGGCCGCCTGGTGCTGTACTGTATTGAGAAGAATACCAGCATTGACGCGCTGGGCCTGGAGGAGCTGAAGGCCATCAGCCCAATGTTTGAGGAGGACGTCTATGAGGCGGTTTCCCTTGAGACCTGCGTGGAGAAGCGGCTCACCATCGGTGCGCCCGGCAGGGAGGCGATGAGGCAGGCGATTGAGATAAACAGAGCGTATCTGGAAAAGGATGCGTGAAGGACAGTGACAGCCAGTATTTTTACATAGCAGGATGAGAGGAGCCGGCGGAAAGCGGCAGAACGGAGGATGAAATGAGCGAGAAACTGAAAGTTGGTATCTTAGGCGGAACCGGTATGGTGGGACAGCGTTTTATCACGCTTCTGGAGAACCATCCCTGGTTTGAGGTGACCACCATTGCGGCCAGCCCCAGATCTGCGGGAAAGACGTATCAGGAGGCGGTGGGAAGCCGCTGGAAGATGGACACGCCCATGCCTGAGGCGGTGAAGGACATCGTGGTGATGAACGTAAACGAGGTGGAGAAGGTGGCCGCCCAGGTGGATTTCGTATTCAGCGCGGTTGACATGACCAAAGAGGAGATCCGGAAGATCGAGGAGGATTACGCCAGAACCGAAACTCCCGTGGTTTCCAACAACAGCGCGCACCGCTGGACGCCCGACGTGCCCATGGTGGTGCCGGAGATCAATCCTGAGCACATGAAGGTGATCGATTTCCAGAAGAAGCGTCTGGGAACCGCCAGAGGCTTTGTGGCCGTAAAGCCCAACTGTTCTATCCAGAGCTATGCCCCTGTTCTGACCGCCTGGAAGGAATTTGAGCCGGTGGAAGTGGTGGCCACCACTTATCAGGCCATTTCCGGCGCGGGAAAGACCTTCCAGGACTGGCCGGAAATGGTGGGGAACATCATCCCCTATATCGGCGGCGAGGAGGAAAAGAGCGAGAAGGAGCCTCTGCGCATCTGGGGAAGGATCGAGGACGGCGTGATCGTTCCCGCCCAGTCTCCTGTGATTACCTGCCAGTGTATCCGTGTGCCTGTGCTGAACGGACACACCGCCGCTGTTTTTGTGAAGTTCAATAAAAAAGCCACGAAGGAGCAGCTGATCGAGCAGCTGGTGAATTTCCGGGGAGCGCCCCAGGAGCTGAATCTGCCCAGCGCGCCCAAACAGTTCATCCAGTATCTAGAGGAGGATAACCGTCCCCAGGTCGCTCTGGATGTGGACTATGAGAAGGGAATGGGCGTGTCCGTAGGCCGCCTGCGTGAGGATACCGTGTATGACTGGAAGTTTGTGGGCCTGTCCCACAATACCGTCCGCGGCGCGGCAGGCGGGGCTGTTCTGTGTGCCGAGCTTCTGAAGGCCCAGGGCTATATTGCGAAAAAATAAGCAGTGCCGTAAAGAGGTAGGATTTGGGGAAAGATTTATTTATCGCGGAGAAACCCAGCGTTGCCCGCGAATTTGCCAGAGCATTAAAATATCATATGAATAACCGGGACGGCTATATGGAATCGGAGGAGGCCATCGTCACATGGTGCGTGGGCCATCTGGTTTCCATGAGCTATCCCGAAGCCTACGATCCTGCGCTGAAAAGGTGGACGCTTGCCACCCTGCCTTTTCTGCCGCAGGAGTACAAATACGAAGTGATACCGGGCGTAAAGAAGCAGTTCGACATTGTCAGCTCCCTTCTGAACCGTGAGGACGTGACCAGGATCTATGTGTGCACCGACTCCGGGCGGGAGGGAGAATATATTTACAGGCTGGTGGAGCGGCAGGCGGGGGTGTCCGGAAAGGAGAGACGGCGTGTCTGGATCGATTCCCAGACCGAGGAGGAGATCCTGCGGGGCATCCGGGAGGCAAAGGATCTGTCCGCTTACGACAACCTGTGCGAGGCCGCCTATCTGCGGGCTAAGGAAGACTACCTGATGGGTATTAATTTTTCCCGTGTGCTCACCCTGAAATACGGAAATTCAGTGAAGAATTATCTGAAAGCGGAGCGGGCGGTGATCTCCGTGGGGCGGGTGATGACCTGTGTGCTTGGGATAGCGGTGAACCGGGAGCGGGAGATCCGCCAGTTCGTGAAAACTCCTTTTTACCGGGTGCAGGGAAGCTTTCTCCTGCCCGGCATGGAGAGTCCTTCCACTTCCTCAAGACGCAGCTTTGACGGAGAGTGGCGGGCCGTGGAGGGCTCCCGGTATTTCCAGTCCCCCCTTCTCTACAAGGAAAACGGGTTCCTGAAAAAAGAAAGCGCCCAGGCCCTGATCGACGAACTGGTGCGCCCGTCCGGGGAAGCTTCCCCGGACGGGCCCTCTCAGACGCAGGATCCGCTGCCGGATGCAGTGATCGAAAAGATCGAGCGCAAAAAGGAGCAGAAGAACCCGCCCCTTCTCTACAACCTGGCCGAGCTTCAGAACGACTGCTCCAGGCTGTTCAAGATCAGCCCGGATGAGACGCTTCGCATTGCCCAGGAGCTGTATGAGAAAAAGCTGACCACCTATCCCAGAACGGACGCCCGTGTGCTTTCCACGGCGGTGGCAAAGGAGATCCACAGGAATATCGGCGGCCTGCGCTCCTTCCAGCCGGTTTCGGGCTTTTCGGAGCAGATCCTTGCGCAGAAAAGTTTTCAGGGGATCGCCAAAACCCGCTACGTCAATGATAAACAGATTACCGACCACTACGCCATCATTCCCACCGGGCAGGGCCTGGGCGCCCTGCGCAGCCTGTCGTCTATGGCGGGAAAGGTGTATGAGCTGATCGTAAGGCGTTTCCTCAGTATTTTTTATCCTCCTGCGGTCTATCAGAAGGTGGCGGTGGTGTGCCTGATGAAGCAGGAACGTTTTTTCTCCAGCTTCAAGGTGCTGACGGAGGAAGGATATCTGCTGGTAAGCCGCCCTTCGGGAGGAGGAAACGCCCGCGCGGTGCAGGACGGAAACGCTTCCGCGGAGGGACAAGAGGAGACGGAAGAAGGGCGGGAGGATTCCCGCAGGGAAGCAGCACCGGAGGAGCGCTGTGACAAAGGTTTCCTGGAGGTTCTTCAGAAGCTGAAAAAGGGAACGAGGCTTTCATGCCGGGCTCTGGAGATCAGAGAGGGGGAGACTTCCCCGCCCAAGCGCTACAATTCGGGAACCATGATCCTGACCATGGAAAACGCAGGCCAGTTCATCGAGGACGAGGAGCTGCGCGCCCAGATCAAGGGAAGCGGGATCGGCACCAGCGCCACCAGGGCAGAAATCCTCAAAAAACTGGTATCCATCAACTATCTGGCCCTGAATCAGAAGACCCAGATCATCACTCCCACCCAGATGGGTGAGATGATCTACGATGTGGTGAGCGCGTCCATCCGTCCCCTTCTGAATCCCGCGCTCACCGCAAGCTGGGAAAAGGGGCTGTCCATGGTGGCGGAGGGAACAATCACAGGGGAGGAATACATGCGCAAGCTCACCGATTTTGTGGGAAGGCGCACGAACATCGTGAAACAGTTGAACAATCAGCAGCTTTTGTACCGTCAGTTTGACGAGAGCGCCAGATTTTATGGAAAAAAGCTCTCTGAAGCCAGGCCGGCCGTGAAAAAGGTTTAGACCGGCAGTCAGGGGCTGCGGCCGGAAATGTGTCAGAGGAAATGGAGATTCGTGTAACGAATAAGCCTGATGGTTTATTTGTTACACAGCTATTTGTGCAGGAGCGTCACAAATAGCTGTGATGGCGGAAGAAAAACTGCATCCGCAATTTTTCTTCGCCCCGTCGCTTACGCTTCGGAATGGAGATTGAAATGGAAGAATGCAGAATCAGTAGCCTGTACGACCTGAAGGAGACGATTGCGGCTCCTCTGTTTGAGGGGGCGGTCTATCCATGGGAGCTTCTTCCCAGGATCAAGGATTTCATCATTGAACTGGGAAACAGCCTTCCGGCGGACAGGTTTGACCGGGTGGGAGAAAATATCTGGATCGCCAAAAGCGCCAGGGTGGCCCCCACGGCCTGTCTGAACGGCCCGCTGATCGTGGATGAAGAGGCCGAAATCCGCCACTGCGCGTTTGTGCGCGGCAGCGCCATTGTGGGAAAAGGCGCGGTGGTGGGCAATTCCACGGAGCTGAAAAACGTGATCCTGTTCAACAAGGTTCAGGTTCCCCATTACAATTATGTGGGTGACAGCATCCTGGGCTATCGCGCCCACATGGGGGCGGGTTCCATCACCTCCAATGTGAAAAGCGACAAGACCCTGGTGGCAGTGCGGTGCAGGGGAGAGGAATGCGCCACCGGGCTGAAAAAGTTCGGAGCCATGCTGGGAGACTGCGTGGAGGTGGGATGCAACAGCGTCCTGAACCCGGGAACGGTGGTGGGACGGGGGAGCAATATTTACCCCGCCTCCATGGTGCGCGGCTTCGTTCCTGCGGGATGTATTTATAAAAACAGGACGGAGATCGTGGAGAAAAATGGGAACGCCTGTTCATAAACACATTTTTCTGTGCATCAGATTTTCTCACTGATTTACGTTTCTTACAGGGTGTACGCCGGGGCGGCAGCAGTCCAGCCGGGGCGTGCACCTTTTTTGCTGCTGTTCCTATCAGCTTTTAGTTGACGGATTCCCAAAAGGTGTGTATAGTATCAGTTAGACGCATTAACGCTTACACGCGCTGAAGCGCAAAAATAAAGGAAGAAAGAAAAGGGGAATTGTTATGAGAAAGTTTATGGCATTTACGGCTGCATGCACCATGGCCGCCGCACTGCTGGCAGGCTGCGGCGGAGCCGCAGAGAGCACGGGAGCAGGACAGGCCTCCACTGAGGCTGCTGTGGAGGCCGGTGCACAGGAGACGGCTGCGCAGGAGCAGACAGAGGCTGCAGCCTCCGGTACGGAAAACGCGGCGGCAGAGGGAGAGTCTTATCTCATCGGCATCTGTCAGCTGGTGCAGCATGACGCTCTGGATGCTGCCACTCAGGGCTTCAAGGACGCTATGGTAGAGCTTCTGGGAGAGGACAGAGTGGTTTTTGACGAGCAGAACGCTTCCGGCGATTCCGCGGCCTGCGCCACCATCGTAAACCAGTTCGTTTCCTCTGAAGTGGATCTGATCCTGGCAAACGCCACCGCATCCCTTCAGGCGGCAAGCGCGGCCACCAACACAATCCCGATTCTGGGGACTTCCATCACCGATTATGCCACGGCTCTGAATGCAGAGAACTGGACGGGCAGCTCCGGAACCAACATTTCCGGAACCTCAGACCTTGCGCCCCTTGAGGAGCAGGCCGCCATGCTGAACGAGCTGTTTCCGGATGCCAGGACGGTCGGCCTTCTTTACTGTTCCGCGGAGCCCAACTCCATCTACCAGGCGGACACCATACAGGCGGCTCTGGAAGAAATGGGCTATACCTGTGAAACCTATACCTTTGCGGACTCCAATGATATTGCCTCTGTGGTGACCAATGCTGCAGGAGCCTGTGACGTGATCTACGTTCCCACAGATAATACGGCGGCCTCCAACGTGGAAATTATCGACAATATCTGTCAGCCTGCCGGTGTTCCCGTGATTGCGGGAGAGGAAGGAGCCTGCAGGGGATGTGGTGTGGCAGCTCTTTCCATTAATTACTATGATATTGGATATAAAGCGGGAGAGATGGCAGTAGATATACTGGAAAACGGTGCTGATATTACCACAATGCCCATTCAGTCCGCGCCCAATGTGACCAGAAAGTATGTGGCCTCCCGCTGTGAGGCGCTGGGAATCGCCGTGCCTGAGGGCTATGAAGCCATTGCAGAATAAGGGATGCCTTTGGGAGGAAAGAAAAAGTGAATTTTGCAGCGCTGTTCAATGCACTTCCGGGAGCCTGCGCCCAGGGGCTGATCTGGGGAATCATGGCGATCGGAGTCTATATTACCTATAAAATCCTGGATCTGGCCGACCTGACCGTGGACGGAACCATGTGCACAGGGGGTGCGGTCTGCATCATGATGATGCTGAACGGCCACTCTGTGGGAGTATCCCTTTTTGCAGCTTTCCTGGCCGGAATGCTGGCCGGGCTTGTGACAGGGATTTTCCATACCACAATGGGGATCCCTGCTATCCTGGCGGGCATCCTCACCCAGCTGGGCCTGTATTCCATCAACTTAAGAATTATGGACAACAGGGCCAATCAGGCCATTGCAGTGGATAAGTATGAGCTTCTGGTTTCCCTGCGGTACGTGAAGGACGTGCCTTTTTATCAGAATACCATCCTGATCTGCCTGGTGCTGATCGTGGTGCTGGTGGCCGCCCTGTACTGGTTCTTCGGAACCGAGCTGGGCTGCTCCATCCGCGCCACAGGCTCCAATCAGAGCATGTCCAGAGCCCAGGGGATCAACACCGATTTCTGTAAGATCCTGGGTCTGATGCTCTCCAACGGGATCGTGGCTTTTGCCAGCGCCCTTTACGCCCAGTACCAGGGCTTTGCGGATGTAAACATGGGCCGGGGAGCCATCGTTATCGGTCTGGCTGCCGTGATCATCGGCGAGGTAGTGTTCGGCCGTGTGCGTGGAAATTTTGCTTTCAAGCTGGTGAGCGTGGCTTTGGGAGCCATCATCTATTATCTGGTGATCCAGGTGGTTCTCTGGCTGGGCCTCAACTCCAACGACTTAAAGCTCCTGTCTGCCCTGGTGGTGGCTGTTTTCCTGGCCATTCCCTATATCAAGGGAAAATATTTTGCCAAACCCGTAAAAAAAGGAGGTGCGCCCCGTGCTTGAACTGAAAGGAATCTGCAAAACCTTTAATGCGGGCACTGTGAATGAAAAGACCGCGCTGAACAGCCTGAACTTAAGCCTGAAGGATGGGGATTTCGTCACCGTGATCGGCGGAAACGGCGCCGGGAAGTCCACCATGCTGAACGCGGTGGCAGGCGTTTTCCCGGTGGATGAGGGAACCATCACCGTGGACGGCGTGAACGTGACCAGGCTTCCTGAATACAAAAGGGCAAAATATCTGGGCCGCGTCTTTCAGGATCCCATGACGGGAACCGCCGCCAACATGCAGATCGAGGAAAACCTGGCGCTGGCCGCCCGCCGGGGCAGCCACAGGACGCTGCGTCCTGGCATCAGCCAGAAGGAGCGGGAGCTGTATCAGGAAAAGCTGAAGATCCTGGGCCTTGGCCTGGAATTCCGCATGACCAGCAAGGTGGGCCTTCTCTCCGGCGGCCAGCGCCAGGCCCTCACCCTGCTTATGGCCACCCTAAAAAGCCCCAGGCTCCTGCTTCTGGACGAGCACACGGCAGCCCTTGATCCCAAGACCGCAGCCAAGGTGCTTGAGGTGACGGAACGCATCGTGGAACAGGATCACCTCACCACCCTGATGATCACCCACAACATGAAGGACGCCATTGCCCACGGCAACCGCCTGATCATGATGCACGAGGGGCGGGTCATCTACGACGTGGAGGGCGAAGAGAAGAAGAAGCTCCAGGTATCCGATCTCCTCAGAAAATTTGAACAGGCCAGCGGCAGCGAGCTTGCCAACGATAGAATGATGCTGACTTCATAATCTGGCGGCAAAACTGTAATGTCAGTTACTGTTCACGGCAGGCCCGTAAACAGTAACTTTCGCGGGCCTATTGAAAGTTTTTGCTGCGCAAAAGAGGCCCGCTCACTCCTGAATCACATTCTTACGCCTCAAACGGCAGGCGTTTGAGGCTGCTGTGAACAGTAACTAGTGTCACCAAAACTTTGACAATTTTTTTAAAAGGACTGGATTTTTAACCGGAAATATGAGAGAATGAGTCGAGCGATTGGGGACAGGCATTTTTGCGTCCATTTATGCAGAGGCCTGTTGACGCGGGCGCTCCGGCGCTCCGGTGCGCCTGTGCATACAATGCAATCTACATATCGAAAGGAGTTTTCACATGATCTATTCAAAAGAAGTTGAAGAAATGTGTCCAGTAGCACAAGGCGTTGCTCACGGCTGTGCTCCGATCCCTGAAGAAGCAAAATGGGTAAAATCCAAAGAAGTAAAAGATATTTCCGGCCTGACCCACGGCGTGGGCTGGTGCGCTCCCCAGCAGGGCGCCTGCAAGCTGACCCTGAATGTAAAAGAGGGCATTATCCAGGAAGCACTGGTTGAGACCATCGGATGCTCCGGAATGACCCACTCCGCCGCTATGGCTGCTGAGATCCTTCCCGGAAGAACCGTTCTGGAGGCTTTGAATACAGACCTTGTATGTGACGCTATCAATACTGCCATGAGAGAGCTGTTCCTTCAGATCGCTTACGGCAGAACCCAGAGCGCATTCTCTGAGGACGGGCTTCCCATCGGCGCAGGCCTGGAGGATCTGGGCAAGGGGTTAAGAAGCCAGGTTGGAACCATGTACGGAACCCTGAAGAAGGGCCCCCGTTATCTGGAAATGGCAGAGGGCTATGTAACAGGCATCGCTCTGGATGCAGACGACCAGATCATCGGTTACCAGTATGTAAGCCTTGGAAAGATGACCGACTTCATCAAGAAGGGCGACGATCCCAACACCGCATACGAGAAGGCAAAAGGCCAGTATGGACGTGTGGCAGATGCAGTTAAGATCATTGACCCCAGAAAAGAATAAGAGGAGGCAGCAAAGATGGCTTTATTTGAATCATATGAAAGACGTATTGATAAGATCAATGCTGTACTGAACAGCTACGGCATCGCTTCCCTCGAAGAAGCTGAGAAGATCACCAAGGACGCAGGCCTTGACGTATATGAGCAGGTGAAGAAGATCCAGCCCATCTGTTTCGAGAACGCCTGCTGGGCTTACATTGTGGGTGCGGCTATCGCGATCAAGAAGAACTGCAGGAAGGCTGCAGACGCAGCGGCAGCCATCGGTGAGGGACTTCAGTCCTTCTGTATCCCCGGCTCCGTTGCTGATACCCGTAAAGTGGGCCTTGGACACGGCAACCTGGGCAAGATGCTCCTGGAGGAGGATACCGAGTGCTTCTGCTTCCTGGCAGGCCATGAGTCCTTCGCAGCCGCTGAGGGCGCAATCGGTATCGCAGAGAAGGCAAACAAGGTTCGTCAGAAACCTCTGAGAGTTATCCTGAACGGACTTGGAAAGGATGCTGCGCAGATCATTTCCAGAATCAACGGCTTCACCTTCGTTGAGACCGAGTATGATCCTTATACCAACACGGTAAAGGAAGTATTCCGCAAGTCCTACTCCGAGGGGCTTCGCGCTAAGGTTAACTGCTACGGCGCAAACGATGTTCTGGAAGGCGTTGCGATCATGCACAAGGAAGGCGTTGACGTATCCATCACCGGAAACTCCACCAACCCCACCAGATTCCAGCATCCCGTTGCAGGAACCTATAAGAAGGAGTGCCTGGAGCAGGGCAAGAAGTACTTCTCCGTTGCTTCCGGCGGCGGTACCGGACGTACCCTGCATCCCGATAACATGGCGGCAGGCCCTGCATCCTACGGCATGACCGATACCATGGGACGTATGCACTCTGATGCACAGTTCGCCGGTTCCTCCTCCGTTCCCGCTCACGTAGAGATGATGGGACTGATTGGCGC
>CAUWLJ010000098.1:0-12513 GCA_963559585.1 uncultured Eisenbergiella sp.
GGCTGAACTGTTACTTATTTTCCGCAAAGTGCCAATTTAAGGTTGTAAATCTCTTTTCTTTGTGATAAACTAACAGATGCTTGACGTTAGGAGGTGTGAAAAGTGGAAATTCTGAGAATAATAGTTACAGTCGTATTTATATTGATCTGCGCATTTTTGACGATTCTGGTTCTGATGCAGGAGGGCAGGGCGTCCGGCCTGGGGGCGATCAGCGGAGCAGCGGAGACCTACTGGGGCAAGAATAAGGGACGTTCCATGGAAGGGACGATGGTTAAGGCTACCAAGTTTCTTGCGATTGCTTTTATAGTAATTGCCGCCATCCTGAATATTTCAAAATTCTGATCACCAGAGCACTCTTGCCCAACGGCTGGGCAGGGTGCTTTTTTATAAGATGCTCCTGTGCAGACCACCTATGATAGTGCGGAACGGAGGAGATTTGACCTTATGGAAAAGAAAACTGCCGCTGAGCGGAAAAACTTAATAACCAGACTGATGGAGGAGCCTTCCTACACTCCCATGAAGGAGAAGGAGCTGGCCTGCATGATGCAGGTGGAGCCTGAAGACCGGCCGGAGCTGAAGCGTCTGCTCACGGAGCTTCTGGATGAGGGAAGAATCCAGATCAACAAGCGCGGACGTTATTCCCTTCCTTCCACGCCTCTTCTTACCGGAACCTTTATCAGCCATCAGAAGGGCTTTGGCTTCGTGGAGGTTGAGGGAAGGGAGGAGGCTCTGTACGTGGCTGAGACAAGGACGGGCGGCGCCTGGCACCAGGACCAGGTGGAGATACGTCTGCTTCCCGGCAGGAGCGGACAGAAGGCCGAGGCAGAGGTGGTGAGGATCCTCTCCCGAGGCTTGTCCGTCCTGGTGGGAACCTATCAGAAAAGCAGAAGCTTCGGCTTCGTGATCCCTGACAATTCCAGAATCCCGGTGGATATTTTCGTGCCCCAGGAGCGTTCTCTGGGAGCGGAGGATCGCTGTAAGGTGGTGGTGGAGATCACAGATTACGGAAGCGGAAGGCGGAGCCCGGAAGGAAAGGTGACGGAGATTCTGGGAAGGATGGAGGAGCCGGGAGTGGACGTGCTCTCCATTATCAGAGGCTTCGGACTTCCGGAGGAATTTCCGGACAGAGTGGAAAAACAGGCGCTGCGCTGTCCCAAGGAGGTGTCGGAGGCCGACCGGGCAGGCCGGCTGGATCTGAGAAGCCTCCCTATGGTAACCATTGACGGCGAGGATGCCAAAGATCTGGACGATGCGGTCAGTCTGTACATGAAAGACGGAAAGTATCATCTGGGTGTGCACATTGCAGATGTGTCCAATTACGTGCAGGAGAATTCCGCCCTGGACTGGGAGGCCCTGAACCGGGGAACCAGCGTCTATCTGACAGACCGTGTGATTCCCATGCTTCCCACGCCGCTGTCCAACGGGATCTGCTCTCTGAATGCAGGAGAAGACCGTCTGGCTTTAAGCTGTCTGATGACGGTGGACGAAAGGGGAGAGGTTACCGATTATTCCATTGCGGAATCAGTGATCCGGGTGGACCGGAGGATGACCTACACCGCCGTGGCCGCCATTCTGGAGCGGGAGGATCAGGAGGAGTGTGCCCGGTATGCGGACTTTGTGCCCATGCTCCGGCAGATGGCACAGCTTTCTGCCCTGATCCGCGCAAGAAGGCATCAGAGAGGAGCCATAGATTTTGATTTTCCGGAAAGCAGGATCCTTCTGGATACCCAGGGACATCCGGTGGAAATCCAGTCCCGTGAGCGGAATACGGCCACCAGGCTGATCGAGGATTTTATGCTTCTGGCCAATGAGACGGTGGCACAGCATTTTTACTGGATGCAGCTGCCGTTCCTGTACCGGACCCATGAGGCTCCGGATCCTGACCGCATTCACGAGCTGGGAGTATTCGTTCATAATTTTGGTTATTCCATGAAGCTTGGCCGGGAGGAGGTGCATCCCAAGGAGCTTCAGAAGCTTTTGGAGCGGGCGGAGGATACGCCGGAGGAAGCGCTGATTTCCAGACTGACCCTGCGCAGCATGAAGCAGGCCCGCTATACCACAGACTGCTCCGGTCACTTTGGCCTGGCCAGCCGTTTTTACTGCCATTTTACCTCTCCGATCAGAAGATACCCGGATCTGCAGATTCACCGCATCATAAAGGAACAGCTGCGGGGACGCCTTTCGGAGGGGAGACAGGCTCATTATGAGGAAATTCTCCCGCGGGTGACCAGACAGTGCAGCCTGACGGAGAGACGGGCCGAGGAGGCGGAGCGGGAGACGGATAAAAGAAAGAAAGCGGAGTATATGGAGAAGCATGTGGGCGAGATCTACGATGGCATCATCTGCGGCATTACGGGATGGGGCCTGTACGTGGAACTTGCCAACACAGTGGAGGGCCTGGTGCACGTATCCAGGCTTCCCGGAGATTTTTTCACCTACGATGAGGCAGCCTGCGAGCTGCGCGGCGTCCGCACCGGAGCAGCCTACAAGCTGGGAGAGAGGATCCGGGTGGAGGTGTGCTCCGCAGACCGTTTTGCGGGAACCATAGATTTTACCCTGCCATGGGACGAAGGGGGAATGAAAGATGGCGAAGGAAGCAAGGAAACTGATTGCGAACAATAAAAAGGCCTACCACGATTATTTTGTGGAGGAGCAGTATGAAGCGGGACTGGTGCTGCATGGGACGGAGGTCAAGTCCCTGAGAATGGGAAAATGCAGCATCAAGGAAGCATTTATTTCCATTGATAAAGGCGAAGCATTCGTAAATGGTATGCACATCAGCCCCTATGAGAAGGGAAATATTTTCAACAAGGATCCGCTGCGTACCCGTAAGCTTTTGATGCACAAGGCAGAGATTATGAAGCTGACAGGCAAGGTGGCTGAGAAGGGCTATACCCTGATGCCCCTGCAGGTCTATTTTAAAGATGGACGGGCTAAAATAGAGGTTGGCCTCTGCAGGGGAAAAAAGCTGTACGACAAGCGGCAGGATATTGCAAAGAAGGATGCAAGAAGAGAGGTGGAACGGGAGTTCAAGGTGCAGAACCTGTACTGATGGAATGAGGAAAACTTTTTATATGTATCAAAAAAGGACGCGGCCTTTTGTACAATTGGAGGAAAAAAGAACATAAATAACCATAAATTTGAAAAACAGGTATCCATTATGTACAAACTGTGCTATGATAAGAAAGAAAGGAGAAAATTACGGCCGACGATTCTGAACAGGGTAGGAGAAAACAGCAGGGACAGGAGGAAGGCAGCCTGGAAACCTGCTCAAGAGAGCGAGGTACATATGAAGAGTATAAAGTCAAAGATTCAGGTAACGATGATAGTGACCATCGTCATCGCGCTGACGCTGGTGGGAACGGTTGCGTGTACGCTTGGATACAGAGGAACGAAGGATGCCATACAGACCAGCATGGAAGAGTTGGCCTTAGTGGCGGCTGAACGGGTGTCCTATCAGCTGATCGAGTACAAGACGGTAGCGATGGAAACCGGCTGCATCACGCGCCTGTCCGATCCCCTCAGCACCATGGAAAAGAAAAAGGAGGTCCTTCAGCAGAAGGTGGATGCCTACGATTTCACCAGATATAACCTGCTGGATGCGAACGGGGTCAGCCTTTTTGATAAAAATGACTACAGCAGCAGAAGGTATTTTCAGGAAGCCATACAGGGAAACGTTTATGTGTCAGAGCCTTTGATCTCTGCCGTTACGGGAGAGGTGACGATTATTGTATCCGCTCCTGTCTGGAAGAACGGAGAGAGGGGAACTCAGGTTGTCGGAGTTGTATATTTTGTTCCGCACGAGACCTTTCTGAATGATATTGTGACCTCCCTGAAGATCAGTGAAGGCGGCTCTGCTTACATGCTGGATGCGCAGGGGAATACCATTGCCCATGAGAACCTGGATGCAGTACGGAATCAGGAGAACACCATCAGGGATGCCGGAACGGATGAGTCGCTGGCCGATCTGGCTGCGATAGAGAGCGCTATGATTACGGGGGAAACAGGATTTGGCCAGTATGTTTATGGCGGTCAGAACAAGTTTGCCGCATATGCGCCTGTGCCCAAGACGGAGGGCTGGAGCATTGCGATCAACGCTCCGGTTTCAGACTTTACGGGGGCCACGATTTCAGGGATTTTTTCCACAATCTTCCTTCTGATCGTTTCAGTGGCCGTTGCCGCCTTCTGTGCCGTCCGTCTGGCAAAGGGAATCGGAGGCCCTGTGGAACGGTGTGCAGAGCGGCTTCGCCTGCTTTCCCAGGGGGATCTGGATACTCCCGTCCCGGAGTTCAAGAGTAAGGATGAAATCGGAGATCTGGTCAATTCCACCGGTATCATTGTGAAAGGATTGAGTGCGATTCTGAAGGATCTGGATTATGTGCTTGGTGAAATGGGAAGCGGGAATTTTACCGTGGACTCCCAGGTGCCGGAGCTGTATATCGGAAACTTCACCACACTTCTTGAATCGGTGAGAAGGATTAAGGGCAGGCTGAGCGATGTGCTCCTTCAAATCAGAAGGAGTGCGGATCAGATTGCAGCGGGTTCCTCCCAGGTGTCTGACGGTGCGCAGGCCCTGGCTCAGGGGGCCACGGAGCAGGCCAGCTCCGTGCAGGAGCTGGCGGCCACCGTACACCAGATTTCCGATAATGCAAGACAGAGCGAAGAGGTTGCGAAGCAGTCCCAGAGCCATGCCCAGATGGCCGGCGAGCAGGTGGTGAAGAGCAATGAGATGATGGAGCAGATGAACGTTGCCATGGGAGAGATCATCGATTTCTCAGGAAAGATCAGCAGAATCATTGCACTCATCGAGGATATTGCCTTCCAGACCAATATTCTGGCTCTCAATGCCGCAGTGGAGGCCGCCAGGGCCGGAACCGCCGGAAAAGGCTTTGCGGTGGTTGCAGATGAGGTGCGCAACCTGGCTTCCAAGTCGGATCAGGCGGCCAAGGATACAAAAGAACTGATTGAGAACTCCATCCGGTCGGTAAACAGCGGAAATGAGATCGTCGGGAATGTGACAGAGGCTCTTCAGAAAACCACAGAGCTGGCAGGCCTTGCAGTAAATGATATGGTTAAGGTAGCCAATATGGTGGAAGAGTCTGTGGCTGCGATTTCCCAGGTGACCATTGGGCTGGATCAGATTTCCTCCGTGGTGCAGACCAACTCGGCTACCAGCGAGGAGTCTGCGGCGGCCAGTGAGGAGCTTTCCTCCCAGGCACAGCTTCTGGATCAGGCTGTTGCGCAGTTCCGTCTGCCCTCTTGACATTCCATATAGGGAAGGATATAATGAAACGCGTCACAGGAGGCGTGCAGCCTGTGACGCACAGGGGCCTGTCAAGGTTTCGACAGGGGTCCTGAAGCTGGAGAAGCTATCCGCAGGTGATGCGTCAAATCACAACCTAAAAATAAACGCTGAAGACAATACTTTAGCTTACGCTGCTGCTTAAATGCAGCGTTGTCTGACTTGAAGCACCTACACTTTAAGACCCAGGCATCGACTATGTAGGAAACGACGCAGGCAAAGCTTTGAGCCTGCGGGCGTATGATGAAGCTACCGAACCCCGCCGGTTGTCAGTTCCCGACGGGCAGAGGGAATGAATAAGAACTGACTATGATAGTAGAAGGACAGGGGATGGGCTTTTGGACACGGGTTCGACTCCCGTCAGGTCCATAGGAAAAGGATGCTTGAAACTGTAAGGTTTTGGCATCTTTTTTATTATCTGGCTTTGAAGTTTGATGCAATTGTTATGTCCCATATAAGGAAGGAGGGGGCTATGCCATTACCAAAAGAGTGCACTTACGTTGCAGAAGACTACTGGAGACTTCCTGACGGCCAACGTGCCGAACTGATCGAAGGGCAGTTTTATGATATGGCTCCGCCAAGTTTTAAACACCAGAAGCTTGTTTCTGAATTGACACAAAGCATCGGGAAGTACATTAAGGAACATGGTGGGCAGTGTGAGGTTATTCCCGCCCCATTTGCCGTGAATCTGAACGCAGATGAAAACCTATGTCGAACCTGACATTAGTGTGATCTGCGCCCCTGATAAGCTCACAGACAGGGGATGTGAGGGCGCGGGTTGAACTATTGCGATATTTTACCGCAGCAGTTCAGCCATAACGGTTTGAAGGGTCAAAACATGCCTGCATCATTTTGACCCTTCCCTGCCTTATACCTTATTTCCTTTGGAATAATCTGCGCCTTTTGGCTTCAATCCGCTCCCGGCGTTCGGCTTCCCCCTCAGGGTCGTGCAGGAAGGAGCCGTCTGCTTCCCGGAGCACGGCTCCTTCCCGGAGCCCGCAGGGAAGGAGGGAGAGAGGAACATTTTTTATGGAACCATCCTCCTTTTCACATACGGCAAAACCTTCCTCGATACGGTCAACGATCAGTCTCATAACGCTTCCTCCTTCAAAGTATATTCTATGGTTTACAGCTTCCACAGGGAGAATATCCCATATCCTCCAGCTCCTTCCTGTTTCCCTGCCAGGATATTCGGTTTTCCTCCTTCATGCTGTCCACGGAGCTGCAGTCCGGCAGATGGAATTTCTTCGTGCTCCGGTTCAGGATGTAAAGCCTTCCTTCCGGGGCTGATGCGTCTGTGTCAGATACGTCTGTGTCAGATGTGTCTGTGCTAGATATGTCTGCTTCAGATGTGTCTGCTTCATCTGTCCCTGCAGTGCCTGGCCTGGCAGTGTCACAACTCCAGAGGATCCGGCTGCCGTCCGATTCTGCCACCAGGGTGCCCTGCTCATCCGTCCGGTACGTCCGGATGCCCAGCCGGTCCAGCTTTTCCAGGGTTTCCTGATGGGGGTGGCCGTAGCTGTTGTCCCTTCCGCAGGAAATTATGGCGCTGGACGGAGATACGGCCTCCAGAAAGGCTTCGCTGCTGGAGGTGGAGCTGCCATGGTGCCCCAGCTTCAGTACATCCGCCTGGAGAGGAATTCCACTTTCCACCATTGCCTCCTCCGACAGCGTCTCCGCGTCTCCGCACATGACGAAGGCCGTGCTGCCATAAACCAGGCGCAGGCCAACTGACATATTGTTCAGATCGTCGGTCCGATCCGCCTCTGCCATTATCCTTTCGTCCGGGGCCAGAATGGTAAAGGAAGCATCCCCCAGCCCGAAGCTTTCTCCCGGTACAGGGAGCGTGACCGAAAGCTCCTTTTCCAGCAGCGCGTCCAGAACATCCTCATAGGTCCGGGTGGTATGCGCGGTATCCGGCATGATAACGGTTCCGATCTCAAAGGAACGGATCACATCATCCAGCCCGCCGATATGATCCTCATGGGGATGGGTTCCCACCAGATAATTCAGCCGCTTTATCCCCTGGCTTTTTAAATAATTGACCACAATTCCTCCGCTTTCATTGGTACCGCCATCCACCAGCATGGCATCCTCCCCGGACTGAATCAAAATGGAATCCCCCTGCCCCACATCAATGAAATGCACCCGCAGCCCATCTGCCGCCTCGTCACTTCCCGCTTCGGCCGTTTCCTGGCCGGCTTCCTCTGAAAGCGGGCCGCGCTGTCCGTTCAAACTGTTTTTTTCTGTTCCCTTCCCGCAGCCGGTGAACGCCAGCCCAAGAGCCATTGCCAATGCCAGAAATTTTCTGCCAGATTTCATATACATCCTCCGCCTTTCCATATAGACAGCCATCCAAACCGGCATCGCTGAACAGCTGTCCATAATGCTGTCATTTTATGCTTCTTTCCTTTTCCCCTTCCTGCTCTATCATACACCATTTTTTCTGAAAGAAAAAGACCGTATGTTCTCTTTTTGGCTTTATAATTTTTTAATACTTAATTCCCCACATATTCATTGATTTTTCACACAACCCATATACAATAATAAGAAGAACAGGCACGGGAGCTTATCTGCGTGCGGTAATCGCCGCCTGTGCGGCAGAATGGAAGGTAGAGATGAGAGACAAGCTGATACGTTTTATGCAGGGAAGATATGGCGCGGACCAGTTTTCCCGTTTTCTTGTGGGATTGACCATGGTTTTTCTGGTGCTTTCCCTCTTTTTCAGAAGCTGGGTATGGGAGATACTGATTCTGGCTCTGATTATTTATACCTATTACAGGATGTTTTCGCGAAATATCCAGAAAAGATATGCGGAGAACCAGCTTTTCCTGAATAAGACGGCGGGGCTGCGCAGAAAATGGGCAGTGATGAAGCGGGATGCGGCCAGCCGCAAAACCAGCCATATTTACAGGTGTCCCAACTGTAAGCAGAAGATCCGGGTGCCGAAGGGGAGAGGCCGGATTGCCATCCGCTGCCCCAAATGCAGTACGGAATTTGTGAGAAAAAGCTGAGGGGATCTATATGTTCGGTTATGTGATCGTAAACAGACAGGAAATGAAGTTTAAGGATTTTGACCTGTATCAGTCCTGGTACTGCGGCTTCTGCCGGGTGCTGAAGGAGCGCTACGGGTGCCGGGGCCAGCTCACTCTTTCCTATGATATGACCTTTCTGATCCTGCTTCTGGGCAGCCTTTATGAGGAAGCAGTGGATACGGGGGAATGCAAGTGCGTGGCCCATCCCCTGGAGAAGCATCCCACCAGAAAAAATATTTTCACGGAGTATGCGGCGGATATGAACATCCTTCTGACCTATTATCAGTGTATGGACGACTGGGCCGACGAGAGAAAGGTGCTGAAAAGGGGCTATGCCGCCGCGCTGAAAAAAGATTTCCGGCAGGTGGCTGCCCGTTACCCGCAGAAGGCGGAGGCAGTGCGCGCCCAGCTGGAGACACTTTCCGGATATGAGCAGGCCGGGGAAACGGATCTGGATCTGGCGGCAGGCTGCTTTGGGAACATCATGGCGGAGATCTTTGTCTGGAAGCAGGATGAATGGGAGGAGGAGCTGCGCCGGATGGGCTTCTATCTGGGTAAATTTATCTATCTGATGGATGCCTATGAGGATGTGGAAAAGGATGAGAAGAACGGCTGCTATAACCCCTTTGCCGCCCGTTACGGGCAGGAGGGCTTTGAGGAGGAGGCCGGGCAGATCCTCCGCATGATGATGGCGGAATGCTCCCGCTCCTTCGAGAAGCTTCCCATTCTGGAAAATACGGAGATTTTGCGCAATATTTTATATTCCGGCGTATGGTGCCGGTACGAACAGGTGAGGGGAAAGAGAAAGGAACAGCAGAAAAATGCGTGACCCATATCAGGTGTTGGGCGTATCCAGGGATGCAACCGACGAAGAGATCAAAAAGGCCTATCGTGCATTGAGCCGGAAATACCATCCGGACGCCAATGTGAACAATCCAAACAAAGAGCAGGCGGAGGAGAAATTTAAGGAGATCCAGCAGGCATACCAGAAAATCATGGATATGCGCCAGAACGGCGGCAGCACATATGAGAGCGGCGGAGCCTATGGCGGATACCAGGGCGGCGGCTTCGGGGATTTCGGAGATTTTTTCGGCGGCTTCGGCTATGGCGGAGCAGGAGGAAGGACGCAGAATACCGCCGGGCAGGATGAGTATACCATCCATATGAACGCGGCGGTGAACTATATCAGGAGCCGCCATTTTCAGGAGGCGCTCAATGTGCTGTCCGGCATATCCGAAAGGACAGCCAAGTGGTACTATTACAGCTCCATTGCCAATTCCGGGATGGGCAACAACGTGCTGGCTCTGGATCATGCCCGCAAGGCCTATGCCCTGGAGCCGGGAAATCAGGAATATTTGAACTGGAAGCAGCAGATCGAAGCAGGCGGAAGCTGGTATCAGTCCCAACAGTCCTTTTACGGGGCTCCGTCCACGGACGGCGGGAACCTGTGCCTGAAGCTGTGTATTGCCAACATGTTTCTCAACATGTGCTGCGGAGGGGGCGGCCTGTGCTGCGCAGGAGGAGTGCCCATAGGACGGTTCTGACCGTGACGGGCAGAGAAGGCCGTATTTTGGAGAAGAAAAAGGAGCAGACATATGGAAAAAACAAAAATTCTGGTTGTGGATGACGAGAGCAGAATGCGCAAGCTGGTAAAGGATTTTCTTCAGAAGCACGGCTATGAGGTGCTGGAGGCCGGGGATGGGAGCGAGGCGCTGGATATTTTTTTCGCCCAGAACGATATTGCCCTGATCATTCTGGACGTGATGATGCCCAGGATGGACGGCTGGCAGGTGTGCCGGGAGGTCAGAAATTATTCCAGGGTTCCTATTATCATGCTGACGGCCAGAGCGGATGAGAAGGACGAACTGCAGGGCTTTGAGCTGGGGGTAGACGAATATATCTCCAAGCCCTTCAGCCCCAAGATCCTGGTGGCGCGGGTGGAGGCTATTCTGCGGAGGGCCGGTAAGTCAGCAATGGAGGACACCATTGACAAGGGGGGCATTCATCTGGACAAGGCTGCCCATATGGTAACCATCGACGGGCATAGCATTGAACTGAGCTTCAAGGAGTTTGAGCTTCTTACCTATTTTATGGAAAATGAGGGAATCGCCCTGTCCCGCGAGAAGATTTTGAACAATGTGTGGAATTATGACTATTTTGGAGATGCCAGAACCATAGATACCCATGTGAAAAAATTGAGGAGCAAGCTGGGTGGAAAAGGAGATCTGATCAAGACGATCTGGGGAATGGGATACAAGTTCGAGGCGTAGAGTGTGCCGGTTCATATACTCTGTGAGGCCGGCCCGGATTCCGGGAGAAAGGACGGGATTTCTGTGAGATATTCCATCAGAAAACAGTTTGCCTGCATATTTATCGGATTGATGGCCGGCACGATTCTGCTGTGCTGGTTTATTAACAATACCTTTCTGGAGCAGTTTTACTTCTATAATAAGCAGGAGGTGGTGATGGATGCTTACAAAAGGCTGAACCAGGCCGCCGACAGAGGGCAGATTGCCTCCGAGAATTTCGACGTACAGCTCCAGCAGCTCAGCGGCAGATACGACATATCCATCCTTATTCTGGATGAGGATTCGGAGACGGTGCGGGTAAGCGGCGGCGATCCGGCCATGCTGAAGCTGGATCTGTGGAACCATCTCATTTTTGACCTTTACGATACGGAAGGGGAAGATGGGGAGCAGAAGGAGGATGGAGAGGGAAGGCTTCATTCCAATAAAACCCTGCTCCGTAATGAAAGCCCGTTCTATATCCTTCAGCTTGTAACCAGGCCCAGTGTAGACATGGATTATCTGGACATGTGGGGATTTTTGAACAATGGGAACCTGTTTTTCATCCGTACTGCCATGGAAAGCATCCAGGACAGTGTGGATATTGCCAACCGTTTTCTGGGTTATGCAGGTCTGGCGGCCACCATCCTCTGCGGTATCATCATCTGGGTGGTGAGCAAGAAGGTGACGGATCCCATTCTGGAGCTGGCCAATATTTCCGAGAGAATGGCCCACCTGGATTTTAACGTCAGGTATCAGGGGACGAGCTTTAATGAGATTGCGGTTCTTGGAAACCATATGAATGAGATGGCTGATACGCTGGAGCACACGATCTCTGAGCTGAAAACAGCCAACAATGAGCTGCAGAAGGATATCCAGCGCAAAAACGAGATAGACGAGATGCGTAAGGAATTTCTGGCAAATGTGTCCCATGAACTCAAAACGCCCATTGCGCTGATTCAGGGTTACGCAGAGGGGCTGAAGGAGGGAATCAGCGATGATCCGGAGAGCATGGACTTTTACTGCGACGTGATCATGGATGAGTCGGCCAAAATGAATAATATGGTAAAAAAACTCCTTACGCTGAATCAGCTGGAGTTTGGAAACGAAGTGGTAAACATGGAACGCTTTGATATAACGGCTCTGATTTCCAACTATATCCAGTCTGCGGAGATTCTGGTGAAGCAGAAGGAGGCGGTAGTGAGATTCACCCAGCACCAGCCCATCTACGTATGGGGAGATGAATTCAAAGCGGAAGAAGTGGTCATGAATTATTTCAGCAATGCTCTGAACCATCTGGGAGGGGAAAGAATCGTGGACATCCGCCTGTCCAGGCAGGGAAAGAACGTGAGAGTCTCCGTTTTCAACACAGGAGAACCGATTCCGGAGGAGGCCCTTCCCCATCTTTGGGAGAAGTTCTACAAGGTGGATAAGGCAAGAACGCGGGAATACGGCGGCAGCGGTGTGGGCCTTTCCATCGTAAAAGCCATACAGGAATCCATCAATCAGAAGTATGGAGTAATCAATTATGAGAATGGTGTGGAGTTCTGGTTTGAATTGAACCTTGTGGAAGCGGAGGAGGCGCAGGGACGGTAACCGTGGCCTGGAAACGGAGGTTACTAAATCTGCAAAAAATGGCTGCAAAAAATGTAAAATTATGGTTGACAAAGTAAAAAACAGATGATAGAATACATTTCGTTGCCGAGCGGACGGGACAGAAATGAACCAGAAAAGCGAGGCGGATGCTTTTCTTAAAAGGTGGTTTTACATCCTTTGAGAAAGCGGCACAGAAACAACTCGAAAAAAGTTGAAAAAAGTGCTTGACAAAAGAAGCAACAGATGATAAGATGTCAACTGTTGCGGCCGACAAAAGCGGCACGGACCGGCAGGG
>CAUWLJ010000099.1:0-12468 GCA_963559585.1 uncultured Eisenbergiella sp.
GAGGGAGTGGGTATTAAAAAAGCTGTATTCTGGGCATTAGATGACGTGGATGGATGGGTAAAGCTTGAAAAGGCAGAATTCGATTCAGGGGTTATTTCTGAATCTATTGATGAGGATTACGCATATAGTCCTAAAGGAAAGCCCAATTTTCGTTTTGATGCAGAATACTGTAATGGTCAATATTTAAGAATTGTATGGAAAGCGTTTGACAGTGAAAACTATCTGTACAAAAAATGTCAAAGGAAAGAGTAGGGGATAATAATGAAAACAGCTTGTTTTATTCCAATAAAAGCGAATTCAGAGCGAGTTCCGGGAAAAAATTTGAGAGATTTAAATGGAAAAAAGTTATATAAATACTTGTGTGAACATGTTCAGCAGGCACAGATTTTCGATAAGATATTTGTTGATACGAATAGCCCGGAAATAGCTGAATATGCACTTGGGATGGGATATGAAGTTATAGAGAGAAAAGAAGAATTGGCTCGAAATACGGCAAATGGGAATGATTTGCTAATGCATCATTATCAGCTTTATCCAGAATTTGATTACTATTTTCAACTGTTTGTTACTGCGCCTTATTTACAGCCGGCTACAATATGTGAGTGTGTAAACAGGCTTACATTGAGCGAAGAATATGATTCCTGTTTTACAGTTACAGAAAATCATGGGTTTTATTGGCTGAATGGAATTCCGGTGAATTACCGGCCTGGCATCCTGCCAAGGAGTCAGGACATGAATGCTGTTATTGAAGAGACAACAGGACTGTATGGAATCAGCAGAGAGGCGTTGGAAAAGTATAGGTGTCGAATAGGGCGAAAACCTTATATGCATACGGTAAATAAGTTTGAGGCAGTTGATATAAATACGGAAGAAGATTTGAAGGTTGCTGAGTATATAGGAAAAGTGATATGGGGAGAAAATTTATAATTAACTGAGCAATAAAACAGCTATAAAAGATAATGAGGTATATTGATATAATTGTGCAGAAGGGATAAAGATGAAAACGATACATGTAACCAGGTCATCCATGCCCCAATATGAGGAATACATAGAGGAAATAAAAGGATTATGGGATTCTCACTGGCTCACTAACATGGGGGATAAGCATAAACAGCTCCAGGAGAAGCTGCGGCAGTTTTTAGATGTAGATAATATTGATCTGCTGTGTAATGGCCACATGGCTCTTGAGTTATCCATACAGGCATTGGGACTTAAACCTGGTCAGGAGATTATCACAACCCCTTTCACCTTTGCATCTACTACTCATGCCATTGTACGCAATGGATTGGAACCGGTATTTTGTGATATTAATCCGGATGATTTTACGATAAATGCTGACCAGATAGAAGAATTGATAACGGATAAAACCGGAGCGATTGTACCGGTTCACGTTTATGGCAATGTGTGTGATGTTGAGAAGATTGACAAAATTGCAAAAAAATACAACCTGAAAGTGATATATGATGCTGCACATGCCTTTGGTGTTACACTGAATGGAAAAGGAGTAGGCAGTTTCGGAGATGCTTCCTGCTTCAGCTTTCATGCTACCAAAGTATTTAATACCATCGAGGGGGGAGCGGTAAGCTTTAGGGAAAAGAAATTTGGGGAGGTTTTATACGGACTGAAAAATTTTGGTATTAAGGGACCGGAAGAAGTTGACAGTGTGGGTGCCAATGCCAAGATGAATGAATTCTGTGCAGCAATGGGTCTGTGTAATCTTCGTCATGTGGATGAGGAGATTTCCAAGAGAAAACGTATTGTGGAGGTCTACAGGGAGTATCTGGGAGGAAGGAACGGCTTGAGGATAAATCCTGTTCAGAAAGGCGTCACGGAAAATTATGCCTATTTTCCGGTTATTTTTGAGGACGGATTCAAGTTGAACCGGGATGAAGTCTTTCAGATACTGGAAGATGAGGGGATATTTACACGAAAATATTTCTATCCACTGACCAATACATTCAGCTGTTTTAAAGGAAAATATGATGTTGCAAAGACACCGGCAGCTTATGAGATGAGCAGGCGTGTACTTACCTTACCGTTATATGCTGATCTGGAAATAGAGGATGCAGAGAGGATCTGCAAAATTATACTGAGAGGAAAATAAGAAAGCAGATAATGTGTTGATGATTCAATGGTTTTTGGGTTTTGCTTATATTTATTTTAAAATGAATATGCTGTAGAAAATAAGTTTGGAGGTAATGTTTTGGGCATATGGGGGAAGACAGGAATTAACTGTTTTGTATTGATAACTGGCTACTTTATGTGTACTATGGAGATTACAGGGAAGAAGTTTTGGAAGTTGGTTGGTACAAGGTATTTTTATGCAGTTGTCATATGGTGTATCTTTTTTCTTACTGGCTATGAAGAATTTTCTGCTATGGGATTTTTAAAAATGCTGCTTCCTGTTTTTGAAGTGGCGAGTAACTTTACTACTTGTTACTTTTTATTTTATCTGTTACTTCCTTTTTTGAATAAACTGGTACATGTACTGACAGAAAAAGAGCATTTCTGCTTGGGGGCATGGTGTTTTGGGATTTATGTAGTGCTGCCGTCTTTTATAAAGATAAATGTGGTTTTTAATTATATTACTTGGTTTTGCATTCTATATGTTTTTGCTTCGTATATCCGGCTGTATCCTAAAAAATGGTTTGAGGATACAAAGGTAACGGGAGTGTTGGTACTTATATCACTAGGTCTTTCGTGGGGAAGTGTTATAGTATTGGCTTTTGTCAGCCGTTTTGTTGGCAAAGATATTGGATTAGCTTACTTTTTGGTTTCTGATTCCAACAAAATCTTGGCGCTGACAACAGGAATCAGTACATTCTTATTTTTTAAGAGCTTAAAGATTGGATATAGTAAGGGCATCAATACAGTTGCATCAGCTACTTTCGGAGTTTTAATGATCCATGCTGGTAGTGATGCTATGCGGCGTTGGTTATGGAAAGATGTGTGTAATAATGTTGGTGCATATGAAAACGGAAATGTGATTGCCCATGCTGTTGTTTGCGTTGCGATAGTATATACTTTGTGTACAGTGATTGATGTATTAAGGATTAAGGTAACTGACCTGGGCAGATCATTAAAGATGAGAACAGGAATACCTGATTAAGTTGTGCAACAAGCCAGATAAAGGATCATATATGAAAACAGGTTTTTGGTATAAAAACAGAGCAGGGCTGATCTCTTTTCTTATTGCCTGCTTATCCCTTTTTTGTCTGAGAGGAATGATCAGTGCGGCGGGGGGAGGTACACGTGGATTCAGTGGTTCTCTCCTGGCGGTGCTTACATTTATTTTAATATGGTCATGTTATAGGAAGCTGTTTTTAAAGGCGGTACGCCAGGGAATCCTGGTATTGTTCTTTTGGGCGTTTCTGGTGTGTGAGATTATGGGATATTATGTGGCAGGAAGCGGAGTGCGGGAGAGACATGATTTCTCATACGCATTCTGCCTTTGGACAATTCTTTTCAGCCTGATTTGTTCTCCGGTTCTGAATATGTATGTACATGATGGGATAAAGGAAATACAGAGAATAAAAGCCGTAGCAAAGCCGGCAGAGGAGAAAAAAGTACGAGGGGTCACATTTTTTCTTATTCTACTGATTGTATGGCTCCCAATCTATTTGGCATTTTATCCGGGAATATACTGTTATGACATTCCATGGCAGTGGAAACAATATATAGAAGGTTCCTATGCAACGTGGCATCCGATCGTCCATTCGTTTCTTTTTGGCTTTATATGTGATCTGGTAAATTCGTTTTTTAAAACAGGAAATAATTATAATCTGGGGCTGGCAGTTTATTCTTTTTTACAGATGACAGCGTTGGCAGCTTCTCTCGCGTACGCGCTTTGCTTTCTTTATGGTCTTTCTGTAAACAGGACTGTGAAAAGAGGAATGGTGTTTTTCTGCACTCTTTTTCCTGTATTTCCATTGTTGGGTATTTCCACTACAAAGGATACTCTTTTCTCTGTGCTGTTTCTTTTTGTGATGATTCAGCTGATAAATATAGTCAGAAATAAGAAGAATGACTGGAAAAAGACTGTGGGGATAGTATTGAGCATCGGTGTGATGTGTCAGTTTAGAAACAATGGAATTTATGCTGTTCTGTTGTTGGTTGTTGGCTGTGGTATTATCTTTTTATGCAGTAGGATGGTCTCAAACAGAGTGAGAGGAAGCCTTCTGGGTATCCTGATGCTTTCATTTATCTGTTCAGTGGGAATCAATGCATTGGTAATGACAATAAGCGGTGCATCTGTGGACAATGAAGGGGAAAAATTATCTATTCCAGGCCAGCAGATAGCAAGAGTTTATACGTATCAGTATGATAAACTGACAAAAGAAGAAATATCTGCAATAGAGAAGTTTTACGATCCGGAAGCTTTGCAGGCTTATCATACAGATATTGCAGATCCTGTAAAAAACGGTTTGAAGTATGGATATTATAAAGAAAACCCAAAAGAATATTATCAATGCTGGTTGGAACTGGGAATGAAATTCCCAAGGGAGTATGTAGTTGCATTTTTATTAAATACAAAAGGGTTATGGCATATAGGCGATTTAAGTCATACTGCAATCCGGTCATCATATCTGGAACTGGATTTTTGGAAACCACTGGATGAGACCCATATAGTCTACGAACAGAGTTATTTGCCCTGGCTGAAAAAGATGATCAGGAAACAGAATGAAAATTGCCTGCATCAGGAAATACCTATAGTATCGCTGCTTTGGTCTCCCGCATTGTACAACTGGACTGCGCTGGCAGGCGTTGTAATGGCGATTTGGAGAAAGAGGTGGAAGGATGTAATACCGGGAATATTGATATTGGGTTACGTTGCTACTTTGTTACTAGGCCCATGTGTTTTGCCAAGGTATTGTCTGCCAGTGATACTCTCAGCACCTTTTTATTTTGGTTTTGTGGCGGCAGAATGTATGAAAGCGGAAAATAGGAAGGAAGTTTAGTATTTATGAGAAATAATAGTAGGAAAATGGAAATATCGGTCACATTGGGAGAAGGACTGTATTACACTTTTTTTGTCCTGATGCTTATGGCAAAAGGACTTGGATGGTATGAAGGAATGTTTTCCTACAATCTGGTCCTTGTGATTTCGTTGTCTTGTATTTTGCTGAAAGTGATGCTGGAGAAACATACTTTCCCGGAGGCTTTTCTGGAAATCTTTCTGGTTGCTATTACTGGGCTTATTTATTTGACATCGAAGGATAAGGCTCCTATTATATTTATTTTTATGATAATAGGTCTGAAAAATATTTCGATAAAAAAGGTATTCAGAATAGGCGCATATGTTTTGGGGGCCTGCTTTGCCTGGAGAGCTTTCTGGGAAGTGACAGGTATCAGGCTGGGGTTTGTATTGGCACATGAGAAATTTGGGCTCGGCCCGATTTTAAGATGGTCTTTTGGCTATCCTCATCCCAATGTGCTGCAAATCACATATGCAGTCCTGGCGGCGTTTATTCTTTATTCAACCTGCAGAACCGGAAAGAGACTGTGGAGATTGCTGTTGCTGCTGTTTGCCGGAAATTGTTATGTTTTTTTCTATTCCCTTAGTTATACGGGATTCATACTGACTTCTCTGCTGTTAATTGCAGTGGCATATTTTATGGAGAGAAAAAAATTTGGCAGAATAGAAAAATGCCTGATGTATCTGATATTGCCTGTTTGTGTTGTTGTTTCACTGGTAGTTCCTTTTATGGTGGACAGTACCGGAATTGCACGGGTAATAGGGCAGATAATGAACAGGCTGATTAACCAAAGATTTTTGGCATCCAGCCTGTACCTGAAAAGTGGTGTGGCTCCCTTTGGAAAGGATTTCAGTTTGGAAAATATTGGTTTTGCCCTGGATTCTTCCTATGTTTCGCTTCTTGCTTATGATGGATATATTTTGTTTGCATTAATGATTACGGCTTATATGCTTACCATCTGCCAATATATCAGGAAGGGAAAACGTATGGAAACGGCGATCATTTTGACATTTTTGATAGCTGGAGTGTCAGAACCCTTTTTGTTCAATACTTCCTTTAAGAATATTACATTGTTGTTTGTTGGAGAATGTATGTTTGAAATTTTGGCTGAAATAGGAGGCAAAGAGTTTGGAGCGGCACTGGGAGAACATAGGATTTGCATATGTATTCCGTTGAAAGAGACCAGATGGAAAAGGGGAATCGATTATCGCATGCTGTGGAAAAAAAGAGGTGCGCTTATTCTTCTGGCAGGAGTTTTGACCGGGGTGGGATATTGGCTTCTGGTTCCGGAAGAAGTATATTATATCGATATGAAAAATACGACTTGTGCCCCGCAGGAAGAAATATATCTGGATGAGGAACAAATTGAGAAAGGGGTGGATGGGGTGATCCTGTCCTATCCGGGGCCGGATCAGCCCATGTATCGTTTCACCGGGACAACGAGCAGAATTGAGAAAGCAAGAAGGACAATGAGCTGGGCGGGGATAGGATGTATGATTGTAGGAAGTATATTTGTTTTTATACAGAAGAGAAAAGGGAAAGCGTTGAAATGACAGGTAGGAAAAGCATGGATACAATAAAGAAAATGTCTAAAAGTGACAGGCTTCTTTGGGGAGCGTTGTTCTGTCTGATGATCGTATGTATAACCAATTACTGTTATGTGGATCTTCAGATGATTGTCCGGCACAGTCTGAATTTATGGGATTCCTTATTCAGTGGAGATATTCTGCATTTTTATCAGTCATCCAGCAATCGGGCAATCGGAGCTATGAATCCTCAGACTGGAGAGGTCCCTTATGATATCTGGCTTTACATTCCAATAGCGATCTGGAATCTTCCAACCTATATTTGGGAAAAGATGACTGGCCTGACATTTGAAACCAATTATCTGGCGTTAGTGTGGGCAAGACTTGCTGCTGTCCTGCCGCTGATCGGATCAAATTTAGTGATATGGAATATGGGAACGAATGCGGGAAAGAAGGAGGAGGATGTATTACAGGCCTGTTTTATTTTCTCCAGTTCTCTTTTTTTACTAAATGGTTTATTCTGTCTTGGACAAATAGATATTTATAATACTTTTTTTATGCTTATGGGCATTTATGCGTATGTGAGAGGGGACAGAAAAAAGTTTCTATTATGGTTCGCACTGGCTGTCACATGTAAAATGTTTGCCTTATTTGTATTTGTCCCACTGTTAGTCTATCGTGAGAAAAGAATTCTCTATATGGTCAGGGATATGGCTGCAGGTTTGTCGCTTTCATTGCTGTCAAAATGTATCTTTTTTGTAGATAAAATGGCCACGCCTACAAGGTTTGACGAGAGGAGATTCATTAGACTATTATTTGAGTGGAAAATTGAGTTGGGAGAAACAACCATTGCCTTGAGTGTCCTGTTATTTGTGCTTCTGTTAATCTGGTGCTGGCAGGCAGAATATGTGAAAGAAAAGGTGGGGGAGACTGCGGTATGGATTGCTTTTGCAGGATATGGTTGCTTTTTTGCAGGAGCTGTTACGTTGCCTTATTGGGCAGTTGCCTTTTCCCCCCTGCCTGCTCTTTTGATTTTAATGTGTGGTGGAAGGACAAAGGTACTGTTGTGGCTTGAAATGGCAGGCGGAGCCGCCTATTTTATAACGGGATTATGCAGATTTGGCTATGCGTATGCGGCATCTGCAAATGTGCGGTGGATGCTGGCTGGAATCTTAAATGATCGTTCTATAAAGGGAATCGATTTTTCACAGGTATATGAAAGCTTGTCAAGCGGTGCTCAGGAAAATGTCAGTGCATTGTTGATGGCTGTGTATATGGGAACAATGTTTTCCATATTCTGGATCTCCAGACCAGGCAACAATCGGATTCAAATAAAAGAAACAGATGTGATAGATAAGGGAAGCTGCTGGATTCGCTTTTTGATAAATGCAGGATTGGCCCTTTTGCCTCTGGCAGCGTATTTTTTATAAAGATGGTGTGTAGAAAGGGAACAGAGTGTTCTCTTTGAAGGCAGGATAGAGAGTGATACGAATAGGATAATGAGAAAAAAACCATTAACAAAACACAATATAAAAATGGGAAGTATAGCTCCGTACTGTGTGTTAGGAGCTGCATGTATATTTCTGTGCATCCGGTGTTTTTACAGTTTCTGTTGGTCGGATGAAAGTTATTATTTATCGTTGATTCATAGATTCTGGATTGGAGACAGACCGGTAGTGGACGAGTGGTCGGGGGTTCAATTTTACTCATTGGCCCTGGTTCCTGTATATGATTTATATATCAAATTGACGGGAGGAAATGAGGGGATTTTTCTTTTTTTCCGTCTATTAGTGGTGGTGAGCCAGTCTTTACTCGCTGTTTACATTTTCCGAACTCTGAATAAGAGGATAGATTGTTTTCCTGCACTCGCAGGAGCCATGGTCTTTCAACTGTATGCAAGAGCCAATATAATGGGCGTATCTTATTATTTTTTTGCGGTATTCTTTTATACATGGGGACTCTTTCTGCTGCTAAACGTTCAAGAAGGGAAACATGTATGCCTGCGATGTATGGGAGCAGGAGCTGTGTTGGGGCTAAGTGTGTTAGCATTGCCGTATCTTGGTATATGCTATATCGCTGCAAGCATCGTTTTATTCTGTATCCGTCGTAAAATACGAAAATTTAGAGAAGTCTTATATGTCTGGTCAGGTACACTGGCCGCCGCGGTTCTATATCTGGCTCTTTTATTGAGCCGGGTTGGAATTAATGAAATAGTGGAATATATTCCGTATATATTTATGGATCCAGAGCATCAGGGAGGTAGTCTGCCTGTGAATCTGATTATGTGGTTTCTCAGAATAACCCGCCGTTTTTGGCTTACCATTCCTGTTTATACGGGTATTCTGCTGTGGATTTTTTTTCGGAAGAAAATGGGCACACAGCTTAGTGTCAAAGAGAAAAGAGTTGTGCTGCTGATAAATGCTGTTCTTTTTGGTGTCCATTTAGTATTCAGCTTTGACATGATAGGCTGTTGTTATATTGCACTGTCTATGTTTGCATTTGCAGTCTATCTCATATATGGTAAGGTTTTGAAAGAAGGAAAAGCTATCTGGCTGGGAATTTATATGCCTGGTATTGTTTTTTCTATGATTTTTCAGATATCATCCAATACAGGGCTGGATTCGATGACAACCGGCTTTGCGGTCAGTGGGATTGGTGCAGTATGCCTGATCTGGGAAGGGATGAAGGAAACCGATTGGGAAAACAGGAGAAAAGCAGCTCAAGTGGGCGCATATGCCGTGGTGGGACTTGCTCTTTTACAGACTGTTTTTCTCAGATGGTATGGTGTTTATAGAGATGATTCCATCAACAGGATGACTGCAAGACTGGAATCTGGGCCTGCTAAATATTTGTACACGACAGTAGAACATAGGAGACAGTATGAAGAATTGAGGGAAAGCGTTTCTGAGACAATTCCTCAGGATTACACAGGTACTGTAGTCTATGCAGAACTGGTGCCCTGGCTGTATCTGTGTACGGAACAGTCTTATGGAGCTCCTGGATCGTGTAGATTTTGGGGAGGCTTAAGTGAAGCATATTTGAAAGAATATTACAAAAAAATGCCGGAAAAGTTTCCCGAATATATATTGGTAGTCAGGCCGGAGTATGGAAATTTCAAATCTGTGTTGGTGCAGGGGGGAGAATCGGCAAAGGCTCCGAATGGAAGTGGGGTAACGGATTGGTTGGTGCGGCAGGCTGAGGAAGCAGGATATGAGAAGATAGAAGAAAGAGCCGGGAGTATATACCGGAAACAATGAGAGGGGCGTTAAAGCGTATGAGTAATGCAGAAAATATCAGAGTGAAGATAAAAAAGTGGGACTTCAGACCGGTTATAATTATCTTTGGAATCTATCTGACAGCATATCTGTCAATTTTTCGAGCTGATTTTAATTATCTGGATGATTTGGGAAGGAAGCACACGGGTTATCATGGATGGCTGGATTGGAGCAGATGGTTTACGCAGGTTGTTTCCAACTTTGTCCATGCTGATTTATATCTGGCTGATATCTCACCACTGCCGCAGATGATAGCCTGTTTTCTGATGGCTGCTGGGAGCTGGATTTTGCTGCTGACTTTTAAAAAGAAAAAAACGATCAGGTTAGGAAATATTCTGGCGGCATCTCTGGTTGGAGTAACCCCATATTTTTTGGGCATTATTTCATATAAATATGATTCACCATATATGGCATTTTCTTTTTTCATAAGTACCGTTCCTTTTCTCTTATATAAAAAAAGTAAAGTAATATATATGGCGGGCTCTTTTATATGTCTTATTCTGATGTGTACATCTTATCAGGCATCGTCGGGTGTTTACCCACTGATTGTGCTTTTTTTGGCAGGATATGAATGGAATACAGAGGGGAAGGTGCGTGAATGCATAGGGTTTATAGGCTGTTCAGCATTCAGTTACATTCTGGCACTTGGTACATACTGGATGTTGCTTATGCGGCCGAATGGAGTTTCGACTCTGTCCTGGGATCATTTTTTGACAGGTGTAATTCAAAAATACACATCGTTTTATAGTAAAGTTAAGACGGACTTTAAGGAAATATGGCTGGTTCTGATTGTTGTATTGGTATTGTTATTTTTGATTTCTTTTATAGCAGGGTCAGGAGTAAATAAGGTGCTTTCTGGTATTGCTGGTTTGGTCATGGCTGTAGTGGGAAGTGCAATGACTTTTGGTATGTATTTGATGATTGATCTGGAAAAATATGATGCAAGAGCAATGTATGCGTTTGGAGTATATCTGGCATTGCTGGCAGTAAGTATTTCATTTTCGGATATTCATTATAGTGTCAGATATATTCATGTGCTTTTATTTTGGTGCTTTTTCACTTTTTCATTGGCATATGGAAATGCGCTCTCATCACAGAAATCATATTTGGATTATAGAGTTTTGCTGGTGGCGGATGATCTGAATTCATTGGATGTGATGAAAACGGATGAGAAGAAAAAAATACAAATTAATGGGGACATAGGTTTGGCACCTGTAATACAAAATATGTCATCAGGATATGAGATGCTGGAACGTTTAATCCCTACAGGAATGGGAGAGGGATATTGGGGAGGGTATTACCTGCTTCATTATTTCAATATTCCTAATATTGAACAGGGGGAGGGAATGAAAACGGAGGAAATGGAGCTCTTATGTGATTCCATGTACCATACAATCTATGGGGAAGGAAACAACATTCTGGTTGTATTAAAGCAATGATAATCAGATTGTGTTTTGGGTGCACATATGGTATGGTAAGTATGGTTTTGGCTTAAGAGCAGTAGCGCAGGAGGGGGAGAGATACCTGCAGCTATAAAAACGATGAGGTTGATATGGAAAAGGTCTTCTTGAAATTGTGATAAAGGTAGGAGTTTGAGATCATGGATGCGGTAAATCAATCGAGAGGAAATATCTTATATCTTGCAGTCCCCTGCTACAACGAGGAGGAGGTTCTTCCCCACACCGCAGAGGTCATGCAGGAGAAGCTTCAGCGGCTGATCAGGGAAGGAAAAATATCCCCCAAAAGCAAGATAATGTTTATAAACGATGGAAGCCGTGACAACACCTGGCGCATCATACAGGAGCTGTGCCGGAAGGATACGCTGTTCTCCGGTTTGAGCTTTTCCCGCAATTACGGCCATCAGAGCGCAATCCTTGCGGGTATGATGGCGGCCCGTCCTCATGCGGATATGGTGGTGACCATTGACGCGGATCTGCAGCAGGATATAGAGGCTCTGGACGCGTTTATCGCGGCCTATCAGGACGGGTGTGAGGTCGTTTATGGTGTGAGAAACGACCGGAATACGGACGGATTTTTTAAAAAATTCACTGCGGGAGCCTTTTATAAGCTGATGCAGCTTCTGGGCTGTCATGTGATGAGCAACCATGCGGATTATCGTCTGCTGTCCAGGAAGGCTCTGGACGCTCTGGCGGAATACCGGGAAGTGAATCTTTTCCTGCGTGGTCTGATTCCCACCATGGGCTTCCAGTCGGATGTGGTCTATTTCGATGTGAAGGAGCGGGAAGCGGGAACCTCCAAGTATACCTTTAAGAAGATGATGACCCTTGCCATAGACGGAATCACATCCATGAGTACCCGGCCGATCCAGGCGATTGCGGCGCTGGGCTTTCTGGTCAGCCTGTTCAGCATAGTGATGATCATTTACTGCATTATGGAGTGGGCAATGGGGAGAAATGTACCCGGATATACCACTACGCTGGTGGTATCTCTCCTGATGGGAGGACTGACCATCTTTTCACTGGGAATTGTGGGCGAGTATGTAGGGAAGATTTATCTGGAAACCAAGGCCAGGCCCCGGTATATTGTGGATTCCTTTGTGTGGAAGGAAAGTGAAGCAGGTGATTCCGGCAGCGGGGAACAGGACGGGCGGGAGTATGCCTGGCAGGAGCGCATCGCACAAGAATGTGCCTCACAAGAATGTGTCTCACAAGAGTGTGTCGCACAGGAGGA
>CAUWLJ010000100.1:0-12436 GCA_963559585.1 uncultured Eisenbergiella sp.
TAAAGAATATACATCCAATCTCAAGATAGATATTATTTTAGGAATGACGAAGGGAGCAGGGCTCACGTTTAAAAAACATCAGAGGATATGTTCGCTGATGAAGCGTTTGAACAGTGTTTCTGGGATGCCGAAGGTTTCCTGCCGTTATATTGTGGAAGGGAAACAGGTTCATTCCAAGGTTTATGTCTGGTGCAGGGGAAATAAAGCGGTGGAGGCATACAGCGGGTCAGCCAATTATACGATGAATGCGTTCTTTACACGGCGTGAATGTATGGATTCCTGTGATGCGAAGGAAGCGAATCATTATTATCACAGTCTGCTGGCAGATACGATGGATTGTCTGGATGAACGGATAAAAGAAAAGATAACTTTTTCAAGCAGGAAAAGTGCAGAGGATGATATTGCTGACACGAATTTAGAGAATTTGTCGTGGGAGTATTACCAGAATCTTGAGGCAGTGGATTCTATTGAGATTTCTTTGTTAAAAGCAGATGGCAGCGATACGGGTTATGGCTCCGGGGTGAACTGGGGGATCCGTAAAAATGGGTATAAAAGAAATCGGAATCAGGCCTACATACCCTATAATACCGGTGACCAGAAGGCCGGATTTTTCCCGCAGGCAGATGCAGACGGCACATATCCGGTATTCAAGGTGGTTACAAAGGATTATGATGCTTTTTATATGCGGCAGGCACAGGCAAATGGAAAAGCTTTGGAAACGCCGGAGAGTAATGCGATTATTGGAGAATGGATACGTCATAGAATAGGGGTGCAGGATGGAGCTTACATTACGAAGCAGATGCTGGAGGAGGCCGGGGGTACAACGGTAGTATTTAAGAAGTATGCGGATGGTATTTATACACTGGATTATGAAGGGGGGAGCGGTTAGATGTTGAATTACTGGTGGGTGACCCTTGCTGGATGAAAAAGTCGGTTATCTGACGGAGGAAGAAATCGCTAAAATTGTTGTAACAGAGGCAGAGAACGAGAGCGGGAAATGCTATAATTATATTGCAGACCGGATTGAACAGTTCAGAAGCTATGGCGACAGCTGTCTGGATGCGGATTTTTTTGAAAAGTATAAACCGTCCAAAGGCAGTATAAATCCGCAGCATCCATACAGCCATCTGACTGACCTGGCCAATACGCTGATTAACTGGCTGGAGTATACGCAGCTGGTGAAACGGGAAGGCGGAAATGTTGCCATACTGGATGATAAAAAACCAGAGGTGCAGCAGATTCTGGCAGACGTACCCAATTTTATCGACCGCCCGGAGCAGCAGGAGTATTTTCAAAGAAAATATGGACTGGATCCAAAGCACAAAAAAGATAACCGCAATCTTGCATTGACCAAGAGCATAACGGCGGCAATGATAGCAAGACAGAAGATTATGCAGGCATATATTACAGAATCTCTGGAAAGACCGATCACAAAAATCACGTCAGGAGTTGTTGATTATATTGTCCAGGTAACTGGGATTGATGGAAAAACGGTGGAGAATGTTTTGGTTGAAACGTATCCGAATGGCTCTGTAGGTGCATTCATGACTAAATATTTTGAAATGGCCTTTAAAGGACGCGATGAAGCAGCGGAGTTTGAAAAAGCAACCGTAGAATTGTTTCATGATGTGTTTGGCTATGAAGCAAAGCATGTGGGCCCGATAGGGCTTACGCCTGATGTACTGCTTCTGTCCGACAGTGACGGCTATCAGGCCATTCTTGATAATAAAGCGTATCATAAGTACACGATCAGCAATGACCATTACAACCGGATGGTGCACAATTATATTGAGAATTTGGAGAATTACAGCGGATCAGCAGACCGGCTTGCGTTTTTCTCTTATATAGCAGGCGGTTTTGGAAAAAATATAGACAGACAGATACAATCAATCGTGGATGTCACTGGAGTGAATGGTTCAGCAGTCAGTGTGACGAACATGATTAAAATGGTAGAACAGCATAATAAGATACCATACAGCCATAAAAGACTGTGTGAGATTTTCAGCGTGAACCGGCAGGTGCTGATGCAGGATTTGATTTAGCGGAGTCAGTATGGCAGACGCGCCTTGTGACTTATTTCTGAATGAGGATTACAATGGACAATCTTACAAAAGAGCAGCGCCATAAGAATATGCAGCATATTCGTTCTAAAGATACCGCAATCGAGGTTATACTGCGCAGGGCATTATGGCAGAAAGGTTATCGGTATCGAAAAAACTGCAGGGACATTCCGGGCAGGCCGGATATTGCATTGACTAAATACAAAATTGCCATATTCTGCGATGGGGAATTTTTTCATGGTAAGAACTGGGAGGTTCTCAAGCCTCGATTGGAAAAAAGCGATAATGGAGAATATTGGATCAGTAAAATATCCCGAAACAGGGAACGGGATGATGAGATTAATAAGCAGCTGTTGTTTGAGGGATGGACGGTGATCCGTTTTTGGGGGAATGATATTAAAAAGCATACGGATGAGTGCGTACAGGCAGTTGAGGAGGTAATATTTGATCTGGAAACAGCGCGCGTTCTCGGGGAGGATGACTGCGATTCCTTCTGAATGCCGGGTATGAGGCGGGAGTTACTGTTCACGGGCTTGTCCGTGAACAGTAACAAGCGGGAGCCAAAGGGTGTAGAAAACACTTTTTTGACAAACCTTTCGTTCCTGCCTATACTATCATGTGGCGGCGCCGTCCAGGCGCTGTCTGGAAGAAAGACCTAAATAAATGACAGAAACCGACATGGAAAGGAATAAGGAGGCACATGTACGTCATAGCAGGACTGGGCAATCCCGGCAAAGAGTATGAAAACACCCGCCACAACGTGGGCTTTGATGTGATAGACGCCATTGCGGACCGGTACGGGATCCGGGTGATCGAGCGGAAGCATAAGGGCCTGGTGGGAAAAGGGGTGATTGAGGGAGAGAAGGTTCTCCTGTTAAAGCCCCTCACCTTCATGAATCTGAGTGGTGAAAGCATCCGCGAGGTCATAGACTATTATAAGGCAGACCCGGAAAGTGAGCTGATCGTGATCTGTGATGACATCAGCCTGGATCTGGGGCAGCTTCGGGTACGCAAAAAAGGAAGCGCGGGCGGTCACAACGGCCTGAAAAATATCATCGCCCACCTGGACACCCAGAATTTTCAGCGGATTAAGATGGGGGTGGGAAACAAACCGGAGGGATATGACCTGGCAGATTATGTGCTGGGACATTTTACCCAGAAGGAGCGGAAGGTAATGGACGAGAGCGTGAAGCTGGCGGTGGACGCAGTGGTTGTCATGATGCAGGAGGGCCCGGATGCGGCCATGAACCGGTTCAACCAGAAGCGGACGGCGGAGGAATAGTGCGGCAGATGCGCCCCGCCGCTGCGCTCCGGTATGGGGAGCGGGCAGTAAGCTTCAGGCGCATCGGCCTGCAGCAGCTGCGAGGCTGTGAACAGAAAGGAATTGGCACAGGATATGAGGGCATTGACAGCACCCCTGCAGGAACTGGCAGAGTTTGAGGAGGGCAGGGCTTATCTGCAGAAGGAGAAGGCCTGCGTGGCCTTTACCGGCTGCGGGGATTCTCAGAAGCTTCATATGATATACGGCTTGAGCGATGGCTTTCCTTACAAGGTCATCGTTACGTTCAGTGACCTGAGGGCCAGGGAAATCTATGAGGAATACCGCTTTTACGATAAAAGCGTGACCCTGTATCCGGCGAAGGATCTGATCTTCTACCAGGCGGACATTCACGGGAATCAGCTGGTGACGGAGCGGATGAAGGCGCTTCGGCGGATGATCGAGGGGCGTCCCCTCACCGTGGTGACCACCTTTGCGGCGCTGATGACGCCCCAGGTACCTTTGGAGGAGATCGCGGAGGCAGTGCTCCACATCGATACGGACAGCAGCGTGGATGAAAAGGAGCTGGCGGCCAGCCTGGTCCGTATGGGCTATGAGAAAAATTTTCAGGTGGAGGCGCCGGGCCAGTTTTCCATCCGGGGCGGTATCATCGACATTTTTGACCTGACGGAGGAGAATCCCTGCCGGATCGAGCTGTGGGGCGAGGAGGTGGAGTCCATCCGTTCCTTTGACCTGCTCAGCCAGAGGAGCGTGGAGAAGCTGTCCCAGGTGGACATCTATCCTGCCACGGAGTTAATTCTCACGGAGGATCAGAAGCGGGAGGGGCTTGCCGCCATTGAAAAGGAGGCAAAACGGTTTGCCGCCACGCTGCGGGCTGATTTTCATACGGAGGAAGCGGCGCGCCTGACCAGGCAGGTGAAGGAGCTTCTGGAGCAGGTGCAGCAGCTTCAGGCCGCGGTGAATCTGGAAAGCTATATCCGGTATTTTTATGAGGAGACGGTATCCTTCATCAAATTCTTCCCGGCGCGCTCCACCTGTGTGTTCCTGGACGAACCTCTCCGGGTGCAGGAGCAGGCCTCGGCGGTGGAGATGGAGTTTCGGGAGAGCATGGGGCACCGTATGGAGAAAGGCTATATCCTGCCGGGACAGGCGGAGCTTCTGTACGGCTGTGAGGAGACGGCCTCCTTTCTGGCCGGGATGCGCACGGCGGTGCTGTCCGCCATGGACGGAAAGAATGCGATCCTGCGGCCCGGGCATAAGCTTGATGTGAACGTGCGCAGCATGTCCTCCTACAACAACAGCTTTGAATCCCTGGTATCGGATCTGAAACGGTATAAAAAGAATGGCTTCCGCGTCCTTCTCCTGTCCGGCTCCCGCACCAGAGCCCAGAGGCTGGCGGAGGATCTGCAGGAGGAGGGGCTTGCCAGCTTTTACAGCGAGGACGGAGACCGGGAGGTGGCGCCCGGCGAGGTGATGCTTTTCTACGGGCATGTGAAAAGAGGCTTTGAGTATCCGCTGTTAAAATTCGTGGTGATCACGGAGAGCGATATTTTCGGAGCCCAGAAGAAGAAAAAGAAGAAGCGCAGGCAGTTCGACGGCCAGAAGATCAACGACTTTGCGGAGCTTAAAGTAGGGGACTATGTGGTGCACGAGACCCACGGGCTTGGGGTGTACCAGGGCATTGAAAAGGTGGAGATGAACGGCACGGTAAAGGATTATATGAAGATTTCCTATCGTGACGGCGGCAACCTCTACGTGCTGGCCACAGGGCTGGATGTGATCCAGAAATACGCTTCCGCCGACGCGGCCAAGGTGCCGAAGCTGAACAAGCTGGGAACCCAGGAGTGGACGCGCACGAAAACGAAGGTGCGCAGCGCGGTGGACGAGGTGGCGAAGGATCTGGTGGAGCTGTACGCGGTGCGCCAGCAGCAGGAGGGCTATGCCTTCACCCCGGATACGGTGTGGCAGCAGGAGTTTGAGGAGATGTTTCCCTTTGAAGAGACGGACGACCAGCTTGCGGCCATTGCGGCCACCAAGGAGGATATGGAGAGCCATCGTATCATGGACCGCCTGATCTGCGGGGATGTGGGCTACGGCAAGACGGAGATCGCCATCCGTGCGGCCTTCAAGGCAGTGCAGGACGGCAAACAGGTGGCCTTTCTGGTGCCAACCACCATCCTGGCCCAGCAGCATTACAATACCTTTACCCAGAGGATGAAGGATTTCCCTGTGCGCATCGATCTCATGTCCCGCTTCCGCACCCCGGCGGAGCAGAAGAAAACGGTGACCGATCTGAAAAAGGGATTGGTGGACATCGTGATCGGCACCCACAGGATCCTGTCCTCGGATATGCAGTTCAAGGACCTGGGCCTTCTGATCATCGACGAGGAGCAGCGCTTCGGCGTGGCTCATAAAGAAAAGATCAAGAAAATGCGGGAGGACGTGGATGTGCTCACCCTCACAGCCACGCCCATCCCCAGAACCCTTCACATGTCCCTCATCGGCATCCGGGATATGAGTGTGCTGGAGGAGGCGCCCAACGACCGCCTGCCCATTCAGACCTTCGTGTGCGAGTACAACGATGAAATGGTGCGGGAGGCCATCGTGCGCGAACTGTCCAGAGACGGCCAGGTGTACTATGTGTACAACCGGGTGAACAACATTGCAGACGTAGCGGCCTCCCTCCAGCAGTTAGTACCGGAGGCCAATGTGGCCTACGCCCACGGACAGATGAAGGAGCATGAGCTGGAGCGGATCATGTATGATTTTATCAACGGGGAGATCGACGTGCTGGTGTCCACCACCATCATTGAGACAGGGCTGGATATTTCCAACGTGAACACCATGATCATCCACGATGCCGACCAGCTTGGCCTGTCCCAGCTCTACCAGCTCCGTGGGCGGGTGGGCCGCTCCAACCGCACCTCCTACGCATTCCTCATGTATAAGCGGGACAAGATGCTGCGGGAGATCGCGGAGAAACGCCTGTCCGCCATCCGGGAATTTACAGATCTGGGAAGCGGCTTCAAGATTGCCATGCGCGACCTGGAAATCCGGGGAGCGGGCAACCTCCTGGGCAAACGCCAGTCCGGCCATATGGAGGCGGTGGGCTACGACCTGTACTGCAAGATGCTGAACGAGGCAGTAAAGACCCTGAAGGGGGAAAAGCATACGGTGGATTTTACCACCACCGTGGAGCTGGAGGCGGACGCTTTTATCCCGCCCTCCTATATCGTGAACGAACAGCAGAAGCTGGATATTTACAAAAGGATCGCCAGCGTGGAGACACAGCCGGAGAGAAAGGATATGGAGGAGGAGCTTCTGGACCGCTTTGGAGAGGTTCCCGTATCTGTGGAAAACCTTCTGCGCATTGCCCTGATCCGTGTAAAAGCCCACAGCCTGTACATCACCGAGGTAAAGGGACGGGGCGGCGAGCTGAAGCTTCTGATGCGCCCCGACGCCCTGATCCGGGTGGAGTGCATCCCCCGGTTACTGGCTTACTACGGAAAGAAGCTCACCTTCACCGCCAAGGGTACGCCTTATTTCCTTCTGCGCTACACCAAGTGCGGCGTGGTGGAAAAGGATGCGGAGGCCCTGCTCCGGCTGACGGAGGAGCTGCTTGAGGATATGGAACGGATTCTGGGAATCGGTTCGGAGGAGAACTCCGAAAGGGAGGACAGCTTGGGCAGGGAGCGGCTCAGGCAGTAAACGGTCCAGGCGGCGGGCTGCCGGAGGGGCGCAGCTGAACCTGCAAAACGGAGGAAGCCCGGACACAGCCGCATAGGCGGCAGAAGGAGAAAAGATTGGAAATAAGCCCGATGGCTTATTTTCAATCAACAGTTTTGTGCCGGAGCGTCACAAAGCTGTCAGCATGGCAGGCAGGAAAACGCATGCGCGGTTTCCCGCCGCCCCGTCGCAAACGCTCCGGCAAGGAGAAAAACATGAGAAAAATACTGGTTGTCATCGACATGCAGAACGATTTTATAGACGGATCCCTGGGCACAGCGGAGGCACAGGCCATCGTGCCCGCCGTGCTGGACAAGATCAGATCTTACCCGGCGGACTGCATCTACGCCACCCGTGATACCCATGAGGCGGATTATCTGGACACAGCGGAGGGACGCAGCCTTCCGGTTCCACACTGCATCCGGGGCACGCAGGGCTGGCAGATCCGGGAGGAGATTGCCGAAGCCATGCCCCAGGCGGTGATCCTGGACAAGCCCGCCTTCGGCTCCAGAGCGCTTATGGAGCGCCTGACTCAGGAAAATGAAAAGGAGGAGCTTCAGGTCGAGCTCATCGGACTGTGCACCGACATCTGCGTGGTATCCAACGCTCTTCTGTTAAAGGCAGCTATGCCGGAGAACGTAATTAAGGTGGATCCGGCCTGCTGTGCGGGAGTAACCCCGGAAAGCCATCAGGCGGCGCTTCTTACCATGAAGATGTGCCAGATCCAGACAGACTGAAACGGAAAGAAGACGGGTACTTATGAAAATCATAAATCAGATCGGTATTATTTTTGCCATATGCTGGGTGAGCCAGATCATTGAGAGGCTTCTGCCCTTTTCCTTTCCGGCCAGTGTGATCGGGATGCTCCTTTTGTTTCTCCTCCTTCTGACGAAGACGCTGAGGGTGGAGCATATCCGGGAAAAATCGGATTTCCTTCTGTCCAATATGGCTTTTTTCTTTATTCCGGCAGGGGTAAACATGATCAACTATCTGGATATTCTCCGTGAGAATGCGCTCTCCCTGCTGTTGATCTGCCTGATTACCACGATCCTCACCTTCGCCGTGACGGCGTACACCATCAAGGGGACGCTGGCGCTGATGAACAGGAGAAAAGGGAGGATGAAAAAGGATGGGATCTGAAATGTATACAATTCTTCTTACCTCAGATGGAGGATGGCAGGAGCTGTTTTCCTCCCCCTTTTTCGGCATCGCCCTGAGCGTGGCCGCCTTCGCCGTGGGCGTGTGGATCCAGAAAAAGACGGGGCTTGTGATCTGCAATCCCCTGATTATCGCCATCGTACTGGTAATCGGCGTGCTGCTTCTGTTCCGTATCCCCTATGAGAGCTACAATGAGGGCGGCAGCATCATCAATATGCTTCTGGCTCCTGCCACCGCCTGCCTGGCAGTGTCGATCTACACCAAAGTGGAGCTTTTAAAGAAAAACTGGCTCCCCATTCTGGCAGGCTGTACGGCAGGCTCTCTCACCTCCATGGGCAGTGTGCTCCTCTTATGCCGCCTGTTCGGGCTGGACGAGGCCATGGCTGCCTCCCTTCTGCCCAAGTCGGTAACCACGCCTATCGCGGTGAGTATATCGGAGAGCCTCGGCGGACTGGCTCCTGTGACCGTGGTTGCCGTGATTTTCACAGGGATCATGGGAAGCATTCTGGCCCCGTTCCTGATCAGGCTGTTTCGGGTGAAGGATCCGGTGGCGGCGGGTCTTGCCATCGGCGCCTGCAGCCATGCGGTGGGCACCTCCAGAGCCCTTCAGATCGGGGAGACGGAAGGGGCCATGAGCGGGCTGGCGATTGGAATCTGCGGGATGATCACGGTGGTGGCGGCTTTGCTTTTGTGAGAAGGGGAGGGGCGGTTTAGGAGCGCGTCTGTGCAAATATTCCAATCATTACCGCCGTCCGGTATCCGGGAATCAGGCGGGGAGTCAGAACAATCCCATGCTCTCTCGCCAGTTCTTCCAGATATTCATACCATTCATACACAGTTTCAGGCGTCCTGCCGTCCATCAAAGGGTGGGGAGAGCCGCACAGACTGATACAAAAACTTTTCTTTTCAGCCAGACAGGCTCGGATAATGTGCTCTGTGGCTTCACAGGGCTCCTGGGCCACCACCGCGTCATAAGGGGAAAGATCGGTTTTGCCAAAAAGAAAGCGCTCTTTCATCAGCAGGACCGCCTCTGCCGTGCCGCTTTTTTCCAGGCAGGGATCTATTGCCGCCATCCGATACCCTCTGTCTGCAAGAAGCCGGGACAGCCTGGCCGTTCTTCCGCAGCCAGCCTCCAGAAGCGTTCTGTATTTTGTGGGAGGAAACAGCCTCTCTATATAATCTGCAAAATACTCCTGTCTGGATTTCAGCCCTTTTTTCCATAAAATGAATTCCACATACTCGTCGCATACAACGCCGCTGCGCGGCTTAATAATATCGTTTTTGATCCGCAGAAGCTGTTCCTCTGTAAAATGGAGAGGGTTCTGGACACAGTAGGCGGAGTATTTCTGGAGCAGCTCGGATTGGGACATGGCGTTAACCCTCCTTGAAAGCGAATGGATGGGGGACAATGGAATGGCTGCCTATATAGAAGCCTGGATAAAAACAGTATACACCCAAAAGAGTATGGCGTCTTTCGTTTTCAGGTATTTCAGGTACTTTTGGTGAAATTTCAAATCTGCTCATTACAAAAAACGGCTGGGCTGATTCTATCTACTGGCAAACCGAAGATAGGAAAACATTAAAGAAAATCAATCAGCTCATTGAAGATATCTGCAGAAATGGAAATTCAGGTCCGGGAAAGCCTGAACCATTGTTAGGTGATTTATGGGTTCATCATTTTATCAATAGTGCAGATCTGGCAGCCCTGTTTACAGGACAGACAATGGAACAAGACGCAGCTGGAAAGATCCCCTGCAGCGATAAAAGATGAAAAAACAGTATAAAATCCCTCCTCCTACAGATACTATTCCCAAAATTGGAAAGTACAGTACACGGAGGAATTTTTTATATGAAAGCAACGGGAATTGTCAGAAGAATAGACGATCTGGGCCGGATCGTGATCCCAAAAGAAATCAGGAGGACACTGCGCATCCGTGAAAGCGATCCCCTGGAGATTTTCACCGACCGTGAGGGCGAGATTATTCTGAAAAAATACTCCCCCATCGGGGAAATGAGTACCTTTGCCAGACAGTATGCGGAGAGCCTGGCCCAGGTATCCGGCCAGATGACGCTGATCGCAGACAGGGATCAGTTCATTGCGGCGGCGGGCGGCTGCAAGGCACTGATGGGCAGACGGATCAGCAGGGAGCTGGAGGGTGTGATTGAGAATCGGGAAAACGTGGCGGCATCCAGAGACGACCGTTCCTTTATCCAGGTAGCAGGCGAAGGAGAGCCGGAGTATGTGAATCAGGTTATCAGCCCCATCATCTGTGAGGGGGATGTGATCGGGGCGGTGATCCTGTTAAACAATGACCCCAAGGCTAAAATGGGAGAGGTGGAGCAGAAGCTTGCGCTGTCTGCGGCGGGCTTTCTGGGAAGGCAGATGGAGCAGTAGAGCGTGTTTGAAAATTGCTTTCTGCCAGATGTGCGTCCCAATTTGGGGCAAATATGCCGCGAAGTGGGGCTTGCAGATGGCGGGAATGAATTTTCAAACACGCTCCAGCCCCGGCCATTATGACCGGGACTGGGTATTCCCTCCCGTCATCTGTCCCATCTGATCCAGCAGGCGGATTTTGGTGTCGTACAGCTTCTGGGACAGATCCACATGAACCAGATGAGGGTTGACAAGGCGGCGCGTCTCATCCCACAGGGTATCCAGCTCCTGCCTGCAGTAGTCCCGGATCTCCATCACGCTGGGAGAGGTGTAGACACACTTTCCATCCAGGAAAACAGGAACCATCAGCTTGCGCAGTGTAAACTGCCCGGGCTGGAGGAGCGTTTTTTTCCAGGGCTCCGCAGGATCGAACAAAAGGAGAGGCTCTTCCTCGCTGAACGTCTCGTCCGCCAGGGCGATCAGGTCGGCCTTCAGCTTGCCGGATTCCTTATCGTAGATGCGGTAGATCACCTTATCCCCCGGATTGGTCACCTTCTCCGTATTTTCGGAAAGCTTGATCTTGGGAATGAAAACACCGTTCTCGTCCATGATGGCGGCCAGCTTGTACACGCCGCCGAAGGAGGGCCAGTTCTTGGAGGTGATCATGTGCGTCCCCACACCCCAGGAGGTTACCTTGCAGCCCTGCACCTTCAGGCTGTCGATCAGATACTCGTCCAGGTCGTTGGAGGCAGAGATCACCGCATCGGGGAAGCCTGCTTCATCCAGCATGATCCGGGCCTTCTTGGACAGATAGGCCAGGTCGCCGCTGTCAAGACGGATGCCATAGAAGGTGAGAGGAACGCCCGCATCCCGCATCTCGGTGAAAACACGGATGGCGTTGGGCACGCCGGATTTCAGCGTGTCGTAGGTATCCACCAGAAGGATACAGGCGGAAGGATACATCTGGGCATAGGTTTTAAAGGCGGTGTACTCGTCGGGAAAGCTCATGATCCAGCTGTGGGCGTGGGTTCCCTTTACCGGCACATCGAAAAGCTGTCCGGCCAGCACGTTGCTGGTGCCGATACAGCCTCCGATCATGGCCGCCCTGGCTCCATAGATTCCCGCATCCGGCCCCTGGGCACGCCGCAGACCGAACTCCATGATTCCGTCCCCTCTGGCAGCATAGCAGACCCGTGAGGTCTTGGTGGCGATCAGGCTCTGATGATTGACGATGTTCAGAATGGCGGTTTCGATCAGCTGAGCTTCCATGATGGGCGCGATTACCTTGATCATAGGCTCTCTGGGGAACATCACGCTTCCCTCCGGAATGGCGTAGATACTGCCGGAAAACCGGAAGTTCTGCAGATACGCCAAGAAATCGTCCTCGAAAATGCCCAGCCCTCTCAGATAGGCGATCTCGTCATCGTCAAAATGAAGCCCCTCTATATATTCAATGACCTGCTGCAGCCCGGCGCATACCGCATACCCGGATTCCATGGGGTTGTTCCGGTAAAAGGCGTCGAACACCACCGTTTCATTCCGATCCATGTTTTTAAAATAGCCCTGCATCATGGTCAGCTCGTACAGATCTGTCATCAAGGTTAGATTGCGGGTTTTCATGAAAATACCTCCCTATACATTTTTTCGCTGCTGTTCACTGGCAAGCCGGTAAACAGTAACCTTGTTCCGCCGCTTTTATCGTATGGAGGAAACGCTGAGCGGGTCAGCGTTTCCCGGGTTGATACCTATCATACTCGCTGTATGGGAAGAAAGCAAGACAGAATCAGGGCTTTGACCACAGCACAGACGTGGAGGAGCTGCTGGAGGCCTGCGAGTTCG
>CAUWLJ010000101.1:0-12322 GCA_963559585.1 uncultured Eisenbergiella sp.
GAGAAATGCCGTTATATTTTTTGAATACCTTGCTGAAGCTGTTGGCGCTGCTGTAGCCGGACAACTCGGCAATTTGCGAGATATTATAGGAACTGTTTTTTAACAGTTCTTTTGCCTTTTTTAACCGAAACTGATTCACATAATCCACAAAATTCAGACCGGAATTCTCTTTAAAAATAAAACTTAAATAAGATGTGGACAGGTTTACAAATTCGGCTACCGTATCAAGAGATATTTCGTTCCTGTAATTTTCCTCCAGATATATATTTATTTTTTCTAATATATGGCTTTGCTGTCCGTGATTTTTTTCGGATGCAAATAAGGTAATTGTCTTAAATATAGCGATGATATATTCCTTCTTTTCATCGATACTTTTTTTCTGCTCCATTTCTTTATAAATATTTTGGCTATCAGGTAAAACTTGTTTTATTGGTCAGTCTCATTTCAAATATTGTTCTGACTGCTGTATTTGCCAGGGCATGAAACAAATTATCAACCATTTCAAGCGAAAGCTCTTTTTTTCCCAGATTTTCTTCCAGTATGCTTTCTAAAATTTCTATAACCGATTTCCAATTACCTGATTTGGTTATCGTGATCAGGCGTGTCTCCTGCTCTAACGGATAGGAAATTACTGCAGAAACTGAGTTTCGCACTTCGTCAATATAGATTACGGAGTTATGTCCTTTTACAATTTGGTATTTGATGGTAGCAAGTGCATCAATAAAAGACTGATAGCAGTTCTGTATACCTTCATAACTCTGGCCTATACCGATAACATAAGATAAATTACATTTCTCTGCAAAGTAATGCTGGACTTTTTCAAGATAATCATTTATGCCGCTGAGTTCATAGAAGGACTTGGGGGCATTGAGCAGGGAGATAATTGTCTGATCGTCTTTATCAAGAAAATAGCATTTGCATTGTGAACCTAAAGTCTGCCTGGCAATTTCTCTCATATCCTTTGTGTTTTCTTTAAATAAGCGTCTGTATTTTTTCAGATTATGGGGAGTATCTTCCGCAAGTTCATAGACAATAATCTGAAAATACGGATAGGGGAATTCTATTCCGATCTCCGGCCCGGCCTTTTCGTGGTCACCGTTGATTTTTCCATTGATGATATCATATATATATTTGTCCTGCAGCAGAGGTTTGTTCCTTTCAAAATTATCCTGTAGAGTTTGGTTTTCTTTATATACATAATCAATGATACTGTTAATAAGCGTAAACTCATTGCCGCTTCCGCTTCGGTTTATGACTGTTTTTTTATCCCGGATAATATTGATATAATTCAATATTTTATTGATAGGTTTATACAAATCATTGATAATATACAGCGTTAATATAATCGAAAGTAAGATGCTCGCGAATGCAACCAAAAGAGTAACCTTTCGGATCTGATTTACGCCTTCTTTAATGTAACCCGTAGGTATGACCGATATATATTTCCAATTAAGAGAAGCTGATTGTACATATTGGATTGTAAACGGGCTGCCCTCCACTACCAGATCCATTGTATTTTCAGCATCGTTCATTTCTGAGAGAAGTGAATGCACAGCGGTTTGAATGGAAGGAAGCTCTTCAAAATCAGCATAATAACCTTCGTTTGTATATAAAATATTTCCCTGATTATCTACGACATAGTTAAAAATAATCTTATCATTATTATAATTGGACATTTCTTTGTCAAACAAAGATTTATTCATATTTACAACCAGCATACCCTTGGGATAACGGTCAATAAAAGGCAGGGATTCGGTAAAAACAACCACAGGAAACTCATAAGTGCCGCGATACAGAGTTTTTCTCCCAATACAGTGAAAGCCGCTGGCTGCAAACAGGTGATTCCAGTCGATCTCCTCTTTGTATTTGCAAACGTCAGAAAAGAAAAGGGAGTGTTGATATTTTCCACCGGTCCCGAGTACAATATCCGTTTTCTTTATATAAAGCCATATATCTGAAATATTGTTATTATTTGCTTTAAAAGCGCTTAGATAAGCCATGGAATCCTGAATCAGTTCATAATTATCGTAGGTGTTTTGGCTGGACATATACAGAACCTCATTCAAACTGCGATTCAGAGCGGCCTGCATAACGTTGGATTGTAAAGAATCAATTTCCTGATCAATACTTTTCTGTGCCTGTTTTAGAATAAGCATATTGCTTTTCTGTACTTCCTGAATCATCATACTGGAAGACTTTCGGTATGAAAAAAAGGAGACCAATGTGATGGAAAGTAAAACCAGCGCCATAATGTACAGAAATATCCTGACAGAGATACTGTTTAGTCTGAATTCTTTAATATTTTTTGAAAAAATGCCCATAATCTTTTCCTTTATCCAATATGAAAGCGGAAACACTGCACAGACAGAGGAGCCGAATGACGTCTGGGAAGTTTGAATATGAAATGTTTACTACTTAACAGATGTAAATATATATTATTTTTGTTGATTTGTAAAGAAAGGATGTATGAAGCAGCACGCCAAGCACATGAATCACAGAATAGCCGACCATTGCAGTGTGACAGCCCCTGGAGGGCGGCTCCATGGGCAGAAAATGAGCCAGCTTTATATCGTGGACGTCCTGTTCAGGGAATATTACCGGAGGAATCCGCAGGTTTCCAGAGAGAATAACCACAGGACGTCGAAGGCGGTAGTGGATAAGCTGTATTAAAGTTATTGTTCATACCTTTTATGATAAGTTAATGAGAAAGGCAGGCGGTTACTGTTTTCGCTCTGATGCTGGACAAGAAGGGCGGCTGAAAAACGGAACCAGCCTGCGGAGCCTGGGACTTTTCAGTGCCTGTCTGTTTCGTTTAATCCCGCGAGAAACTTTACAAGCAGCGATGTTGTTACGCCCTCACATCTGTTTTTTTCAGATACGCCACCCCAACCCAGAAGAAAATCCCAAGAAACAGGACGCAGCTTACAAGAAACGGCAGGGAAGATCCGGCCAGTATATCCTCGTCCCGGTTGGAATTCATTCCAAGGAGCATCAGCGAATAGGGATAGTACAGCCCCCACCCGGAGCTGGCGGCCAGGACGCCGCCCACCCCGGCCAGCAGGGCGAAAGCGATGGGCAGGGCAAAATTTCTGATCATGGAAGCCAGGCAGAGCTGGAGTGCGGCGATGGCCAGTCCGCCAAGCGTGCCCCGAAGGAGCCATACAAAGGTCTGGACGGGCGGCAGGCCTGGCAGGCCCGCAAGCCGGCCTGCCGCGACGTACAGCACTCCCACGTAGGCCTGGGTCAGCAGGGTAACGCAGGAGACGGCCAGGAACTGGGCGGCGTACAGGCAGGAGAGAGGAACAGGCGCGCTCATCAGAGCGTTGCGGTTATGGTTAAAGTTTTCCAGCCGCCACAGATAGCTGCAGTAGACGGCGATCAGCGGCGCAAAGAAGAAGTTGGAATAGAACAGGGTGGTCTGTGTCCATAGGCTGTACCATCCCTTTTTCAGAATGGAAAGATTGTTCATGTAGTTGGCGTATCCCATTCCGGTGCTGAGGATGGGAAGCAAGAAGAAAACGATCCAGATAAAGGAACGCTTTAATTTAATCAGTTCGGCGCGCATACAGGAAAAAAGCATTGCCTACACCTCCTTTTTCAGAAAAAAATGTCTTCCGGCAAGACAGACAAACAGGGACAGGGCGGCGAACCGAGCCATCAGCTCCCACTGGAAGGGAATTTCATACAGACAGCTGACCCGGGTCTCCCGGTCGTACCAGGAGGCGAAAGTGCTGCCGATGAGGTAATAGCCCCAGGGGACGATGGCGGCCAGCTTTCCTATGGGAAAGAAGGCGGAAAACAATCCCACCAGGCTCCCCAGAAGGCCGATGAACAAAGGGATGAGCTGGCTGGTCATCATCAGGGAAAGAATGAGCTGCATCACATACAGGGACAGGCTGACCAGGAACAGCACACCCAGAAAAGTCAGGTAATGCCGCAGGGGGAAAGCCTGGCTGACGGGCAGGATCGCGCCCAAAAGGAGGATGCAGTCTGCTTCCGATGCGGTCAGGAGCAGTACGTACAGAGCGCCCAGCAGTACCTTCGCGTCAAAAATATGCTTTTTCTCCTGCAGCGTGCACAGCAGCTTGTAGGTGTTTCCCTTGTTTTCGGAATCGCAGATCCGGCTGGCCAGCGCCGCCAGCACCAGGGGACAGAAGATCGTGTTGTACAGGGGAAGCTGAAACAGCAGGGTGGACCAGAGCTGGGGCGTGATTTCGGGCTTTCGCAGATAGCTGTTGGTGGAGAGCAGGAGCAGCTCCATGAAAGCTACGCCAATGGGCATCAGCCACAGAAAGCGCCGCCTGGTTTTACGGATTTCCACACGCAGTTCTCTCATCACAGGCTCACCCTCCTTCCGGTCAGGTCCAGAAAAATGTCCTCCAGATTCTGTTGAAGCTCCTCGATGCGAAGCAGGCCGATTCCGTTTTCCGCAAGCCCCTTCATCAGCCGGGCAAGCTGATCATTCGGCATGTCCCGGAACAGGATGGCATCGGAATCCGATGAGGAGGGAGTTTCCCCGCCGGCCCGCTCCATCCGGCAGGAAATCTGATGGTCGGTAAGATACCGCAGGGCGGCCCGGTTGTCCAGTGTGCGCAGACGGATCTGCTTCCGGCTCTGCTCATGCAGATGGGAGAGGCTGTCCTGATAGATCAGGCTGCCATGGTGGATGATGCCCACATGGGTAGCCAGCTGGTCGATTTCACTGAGCAGATGGCTGGAAACCATGACGGTCATGCCGTATTTGGCGGGGAGGGAACGGATCAGCTCTCTCATTTCCTGGATACCGGCGGGATCCAGGCCGTTGGTGGGCTCATCCAGCAGAAGAAGCCGGGGCTGCCCAAGGAGCGCCGCCGCCAGGCCCAGTCTCTGCTTCATTCCCAGGGAATAATGCCCGGCTTTTTTATGCTGCTGTTTTTCCATACGGACGATGCGCAGTACCTGGTCGATCCGGCTGACCGGGATCTGCTTCAGCAGACAGACGATTTCCAGATTTTCCCGCCCGGTCAGATGGGCATAGTAGGAAGGGGCTTCGATGAGGGAACCGGTTTCCTTCAGGATCTCCAGACGGTTCTTATCGTTCAGCGTATGCCCCAGAAGCTCGGCGCTTCCTTCGTCGGGTTTTACCAGCCCCAGAAGCATTTTCATGGTGGTGCTTTTCCCTGCGCCGTTTGGCCCCAGAAAGCCGTAGATGCTTCCCTCCGGTATTTTCAGATCCACATGGTCCACGCACAGGGCGCGGTTGTATTTCTTGGTAAGCTTCTGTGTTTTTACTGCATCATTCATAATCTGCCTCCGTTTTTATTTGTCTGGAATGGGTAGGAGCTGCATTGGTTTGTGTCATACTGCCGGGCTTTTCCGGTGCTTTTGGTTCAGGCAGAATGCGGGGGACGCTTTTCTCCTGCCGCCCGCCGCCCCGTTCCATACTTCCAATATAGATGTTCTCCCTTAACGGCGGATGACGCCTGCCTTACATTTACCTTAAATTTTGTGCACGGCACTGGAACAGGCGCAGAAGTGAGGATATAATGGAGGAAGATTCAGGATAAATACGCCTGAGAAAAAAGAAACAGAGTAGGAGTGACGATGTAAGAAGCCTACAGGGATAAGACTGAAATAAGGAGACATTCAATGAACCACATTTATGACAGCCGCCTCCTGATCGTAGACGATAATGCCGAGCTGTGCGGTATGCTCGTTGATATGCTGTCCAGGGAAGGCTTTGGCCGGATCGGGACGGCGGGAACCTGTGCGCAGGCCATGGATTTTTTCAGAGGAATGGGACAGACGGCGGGAGCATTTAACAGGAAGCCGGAGGTGCGGGAGGCGGTGTCCCCGGATCCGGCGTTTCCGGATCTGGTGATCCTGGACATTAACCTGCCGGATGGGGACGGTTTTTCCCTGATGCAGAGGATACGGATGGTATCGCAGGCTCCGGTGCTGTTTCTGTCGGCCAGGGATGAGGACAACGACCGTCTTTTGGGTCTGGGTCTGGGAGCGGATGATTATATGACCAAGCCCTTTCTGCCGCGGGAGCTGCTGCTTCGGATCACGGCCATCCTGCGCCGCACCTATTTTCCCCCGATGCAGGAGGCGCGCAGGCCCCAGACGCTGAGGCTGGGACGCAAAACCGTGGATCTGGATGCGGGCGTGGTGGAGGATGAACAGGGAAGCGCCGCTTTAACGGCAAAGGAGCTGGGGCTTCTTAAGAAGCTGTATGAGAACCGGGGAAATATCGTCACCTTTGACGCGCTGTGCACAGCGGTGTGGGGGGATGATTATTACGGATACGAGAACACGCTGATGGTGCATATCCGCAGGCTGCGGGAGAAGATTGAGGAAAATCCCTCTTCTCCGAAGTGGCTTTTGACGGTGAGGGGGCTGGGTTATCGGCTGGTAAAAGAGGAGTGACAGAGAGGTCATGGAAAGGCGCTGTTGTGAACACGATCCGGGCGGAGGGATGGAAAAGAAATGAAAAGTTTATTTCGGATCTACAGACGTTATATTTTCTCGGCGGCCTGGATCGCGCTGGCAGTGATCGGGGTGAATCTGGCGGTGTTTGGAGCGGTGAGTATCTGGCTGAACCGGATGGGGGCGGAGGAACGGTTTTCGGGAAGCCGGGCGCAGCTTGAACGGATCAGCGCCGGGTTTTCTTTTGATGGACAGGGAAACATGACGCTGGGAGAGGAGGAAGGCAGGCTTCTGGAGCAGTCAGGCTGTGAGTTTGCCTTCCTCTTAAATGATGAGGGCGACAGGATCTGGGGCTGGAGGATCCCGGAGGAGATCGGAGAGCATTTCACGGCGGGCGAGGTGGCGGCCTTTTCCAGATGGTATCTGGAGGATTATCCGGTAAGGGTCTGGAACAGCGGCGCAGGGCTTTTGGTTCTGGCTCAGAAAAAGGGGAGCGTGGGAAAATATCCGGTGGAAATCTCTGTGCAGACTTTGCAGAACACACCCTTTATGGCATTGGCCTTGATTGCCGCCAATCTTTGTCTGGTTCTGGTGTTTGCGGTGCTGGCCGGTTACCGGCTGTACTGCGCGCTGCGGCCTGTGGCCTGGGGACTGGATCGTTTGGCGGGGCAGGAAAGGATTACCCTGCCGGAGCGGGGGATTGCGGCGGATCTGGCGGCCAGGCTGAATCAGGTATCCCGCATTCTGGAACAGCAGAGGCAGAGTCTGGAGCAGAGGGATACGGCCAGAACGGAGTGGATTTCCGGCGTGTCCCACGATATCCGCACGCCGCTTTCCATGGTGATGGGCTATGCAGATCAGCTGGAAAATGATCCGTCCCTTCCGGAGAAGGCGAGGCAGGAAGCAGGGATTATCAAGGCGCAGAGCGTGAAAATCAAGACTCTGATCGAGGATCTGAATCTGACCTCCAAGCTGGAATACCGGATGCAGCCCTTGCGGGTGGAGGAGTATAAGCCTGCGGCGCTGATCCGCAGTGTGGTGGTTTCCTGTCTGAACAGCGGGATGAGGGAGGGGTATGAGCTGGAAACCCGGATCGGGGAGGAGGTGGAGGGCGTGACCCTGCGCGGCGACCGTGCCCTTCTGGAAAGAGCGCTGCAGAATCTGATCGGGAACAGCATCCGGCATAATACGGCCTGTCATATTGTAGTGGGTGCGCAGGTGGAGGAGCGCACGATTCCGGCACAGAGGGGAGAGGGAAAACGGTTTTTCTGTGAAATCTTTTTCCAAAGGAAGTTTTTCCGAAAGCAGGTTTCCCCGGGAACGAGAAAGGCGCTTTTCGCAAAATCAGGGCTTCGGCACAGCCAGGCCCGTTCCGTCCGTCTGTGCCGGATCAGCGTGCGGGATGACGGCTGCGGGATTCCTCTTTCGGTGAGACAGAGCCTGGAGGGGAAGAAGGAGGGCGGCAGCGCTGTGCATATCATGGGGCTTCGGATCGTCATGCAGATCGCTGCAGCCCATGGCGGGCGAATCGAATTTTCACAGGATGGGCGGGAGGTGGCACTGTATCTGCCCATGGAGCAGGGGGAAGGCGTCAGGTAGGATCCTGCGCCATGGCTGCCAGACATTCTTTGCCACAGAACGCTATTCCGTATTTTATGATTTTCATCATACCATGGCGCTGAAGACCCTCGGCATATTTTTGTTCCTCGATCTGTTTCAGTGCTTCAGCGCAGGCGCGTTCCAGCCTTCCGTCATCTGCATATTTCAGTTCGATCAGTATGCCGATACGTTCCGGGGTACAGACGGAAATATCACTGTAGCCTTTTCCCATTTCTGCATTGGACTGAACCAGCCAGTTTTCCTGACTTTGTAAAAGTCCAAGAACCATACCATGGTAAAAATTTTCCTTCATGCCTATCCGCACTGCTGTATCGCGCACACTGATGGAATCCCACAAATAATCGTGCAGCATTTCCTGTATCAGAGAAACGCTGCCGGAAGGGAACGCTGCGCAGAACCGATTGATCCTGGAGGAATCTGCGCGGACAACTCCCTGAAACCAGTCCTTTACCAAAACGATGAACAGCTCTTTTACTTCTCTGTTGGGAAGAACCAGTCTCATCTGTTTTCCCGGAAGACGTTCTTTTTGTGCCAGATAACCGGTGGAATACAGGACACTCCATATATTTTCAATGGAACTTTCTATATCCCTGTAGGTCAATTCCTCGCGGATGGTTTTCACGATGGAGCCTCCGTTCACCAGTTGCTCGATTTCGTTCCGGGTAGTCTGATCCGCTTTCTGGAGCAGACGACGGACAATACTGTTTCCGCTTGTGTTCGCCCAGTAGTTCTCCGGTTCCGCGTCCTTATCTGCCAGCAGGACGTCACAGTAATTGAGAACATCCCATGGGCAGTATACGCCGATTTTGCCAAAAAGATAGCCGTCATACCATTCCCGGATCAAGTTTCTGTAGGAGGTAAGGCCATAGAAGGCCAGCATTCCATCCACGTCGGTATCTGTAAATCCAAAATATTCGTCGTACCTGGCATCGGTGATAGTGTGGACCTTCAGGTTATTCAGGCCCGTGAAAATACTCTCTTTGGAAATACGAAGACAGCCTGTGAGAACGGCAAACAACAGATCTTCGTTCGTTTTCAGGGCACTGCTGAACAGGCGGCGCAGAAGGGATACCATTTCAGTATAGTAGCCGGACTGATATGCCTGATCCAGAGGAACATCATATTCGTCTATCAAAAGGATCACCTTTTTGCCGTAATGCTTTGCAAGCAGGTGGGACAGAAGCTTGAGGCTGTCCGTCAACACGGTATCCGTCAGGTCATAGATTGCCTGGCTCCCGCTTCCGATTTTGATAAGGCGGCGATAAGCATTCTTTTCTTCCTGGGAAAGGCGGCTGCTTTCCAGAAGGAACTGAAACCGCATGGCTTCCCTTCCTGCAATATTGCGGAGAGCTGCGCCCGCCAGACTGTAATTTGATCCGCTCACATCTTTCAGGCTGATGGAAATTACCGGAAAACGTCCCATATATTCTTCACATAATTCTTTTTCCCGGGAAATCCGCAATCCATTGAAAAGGGTTTTGTCACAGCCGATTTCAAAGAAACACTTCAGCATATTTATGTTAAGGGATTTGCCAAAACGCCTCGGGCGTGTAAACAGGTTCACTTCCCCCCAGTTGTGCAGAAGATCTGCAATAAACATGGTTTTATCCACATAGTAGAAATCATTGGTTCGGATCTTTTCAAAACTGTCGATACCGATTGGAAGCTTTTTGTGATTCACTCTGTCTGCGCTCCTTTCTGCAGAACGTGCCTGTTACCAAAAAGGAGCACCTGCCGCAGCAGATGCCCCTTTCGTGGTTGCTTCTCAGATCATCTATAGAGGATGGTTCAGAGATTACTGAGGAATAACGTTGACAGCGCGAACCTTCTTGCTGTCTCTGGGATCAGCCTCTGTATCGAAAGTTACAGCCTGACCTTCCTGTAAAGTCTTGAATCCATCAACCTGGATAGAAGAGTAGTGTACGAATACATCCTCTCCGTTGTCTGCGTTGGTGATGAAACCATAGCCTTTTTCTGCGTTGAACCACTTAACTGTACCGTTGCTCATGAGGTACCTCCTTAAAAAATAAAATAAATAGTTATATGATATGCCGCAGGGTTCAACCGCAGCATACCAAATTCACAGACATCTCCTGAAGCATCAGGAAAAGCCCGCGTATTCACGGAGACGACCTACAAAAAAATCACATATTTTTGTAAATCTTCGACGCACCAAGGATTTACAAAAATATGTGAAATCATTGAATCGTTTGGAATACAACAACATACTAACGCGGTTTTTCGGGAAAGTCAAGGCGATTTTCATAAAAAAATACACCAAAAATAAAGTTTGTTTATATTGCACAGTGCTCCATATCCGGCTGATTGCTTTATGTCTGGATCAGGAGCGGCGTGTTACTGTTCACAGCAGCCTCAAACGCCTGCGGCTGGAGGCGTAAACAGTCCGCTGATGTGGGGCAGGGATGAAAAATAATCGCCCTGTACATGGGGCAGAACCCCTTTTATAATGAAGAATGGTTCAGCCGTATCGGTGCGGCTGGAGTTCTGCTTTAGATCCAGGCAAATGAGATTTGGAAGGGAGCTTCGTGTAAGAAATAAGCCTGATGACTTATTTTTTACACAGATATTTGTGCCGGAGCGTCACAAATATCCATGATGACAGACGGGAAACCGCATTCGTGATCTTCCGTCGTCCCGTCGCTTACGCTCCGGAAGGGAGATTATTATGGAAAATACTTTTTTTAGGGACAAAAACGGCCGCCCTTTTATGCCAATCGGGCTGCAGGCGCACAATTCCGCCACGGGCAGCCATCTGATCAAACGGGCGCTGCGCGCAGTGGAGCTTTACGGCGGAAACTGTCTGGAGGCTCCGGTTTACTGGAACCGGATTGAGCCTGTGAAGGATCAGTATGAGATGAATTTGGTGAAGGGGCTGATTGACGAGACCCGCGGGGCAGGGCTGCACCTGATTATCCTGTGGTTCGGCACCAGCAAGAACGGCCATCCCAATTATGTGCCTGAGTACATCAAACTGGAGCCTGCGCGCTACCTGCTGGCAAAGGGGCCGGACGGCGCCCCGGTGGCCTCTCTCAGCCCTCACTGCATGGAAACGCTGGAAAGAGACCGAAAGGCTTTTGTGAAGCTGATGGAGTTTCTGAAGGAGTATGACGGAGAGGAAGGGACGGTTCTGGCCGTTCAGATAGAAAATGAAATGGGCCTGGCCAATACGGACCGGGATTATGGAGAGACGGCGCAGGCCGATTATGCGGCTCCTGTGCCGGAAGCGCTTCGCGGCGTTACTCTGGCTGATTCCGGGCTGGAGCAGGTGGACGCGCAGACGGCCAGCCCCTGGAAGGCACAGTTCGGCAGACATTCCCATGAAGCCTTCTCCGCCTGGTATCATGCCCGCTATATCAATGCGATTGCGGAGGCGGGAAAGGCGGTGTATGACCTTCCTATGGTTACCAATGTGATGGTGGGTGAAAACGGCTATGAGGAAGCAGGAAAATGCTATAATGCGGGAGCTGCTGTGAGCAGGGTGCTGGATATCTGGAAGGCGGGAGCGCCCAGCCTGGATCTGCTCTGCCCCGACATTTACAATCAGAACCGGAATGAATACAACAGGATCTGCCGTTCCTATGCCCGCCCGGACAATGCACTTTTCATCCCGGAATCTCCCATGCAGGGGGAGGCCAATCCCATGAACGCCCTTCTGGCTGTGGCGGATCATGACGCCATCGGCGTCTGCTGCTTTGGAGCGGAGAGCGCGGTGGACGATAACGGCAATCTGCTGGAAAGCTGCCGCAGCATGGCTCTTACCATGAGGACGCTGGCCGGCATGACGCCGCTTCTCATAAAATACAGGGGAACCGGAAGGGTGCATGCCATTGCGGAGGAGGAATTTGAGACCAGCCGCTATCTGAAGCTGGACAACTACCATGTGACCGCCTATTTCACCCACTCCCACCTGATGAACTACGGCCACACCCAGGACTGGAAGTCCGAGGAGGGAAAGAAGAAGCTTCAGGTGAGGGGCCGGGCCATTCTGGTGCAGGCGGAGGATCATGAGTTTTATCTGGGCGGCGCGGGAGTTGCCATCGAGCTGATCAGACGTCCCCATCCCGGGGATGAGGCCAGCTACAGTCATTTATCCTCCCGCCAGTCCAGCCAGCTGAACTTCCTGTCCGTGGAGGAAGGACACTTTGAGGAAGGACAGTGGGTGACCGATTTCGTGAGGAACGGGGATGAGACCAACTTTGCCCAGTATGTGCTGGAAGGGCAGATAATCCGCATCCGTATGAATCCCAATGTGGGGATGGAGGTGTAGGATCGG
>CAUWLJ010000102.1:0-12248 GCA_963559585.1 uncultured Eisenbergiella sp.
AAAAGAAAAGTTTGGGGAAAAGAATATCTGTAGAGTTAAAAAGGCATTGGCAGCTATATCTGATGCTGCTTTTACCCGTTACTTATCTGATTATTTTTGCGTATGTTCCTATGGGAGGAGCGGTCATTGCGTTCAAGGATTATTCTATCAGAGGGGGGATCTGGGGAAGCGATTGGGTAGGATTAAAGCATTTCAAAAACTTTTTTACGACTCCCGATTTTAAAAACCTGATAACAAATACGCTTGTTCTCAGTCTGTACAGTCTTATCATCAGCTTTCCCATGCCGATCCTTCTGGCATTGGCAATCAACGAAATGAAGGGAAGGCATTATAAGAAATTTGTGCAGATGATTACATACCTTCCCTATTTTATATCCACTGTTGTGTTGGTCGGAATCATGCAGAATATCTTTTCTGTCAGAACAGGCCTGGTCAATAATGTGATTACTCTTTTTGGAGGAACAGCAGTCGATTTTATGGGGAAATCGGAGTATTTTCGCAGTCTGTACGTATGGTCAGGCGTTTGGCAGGGAATGGGATACAGCGCTGTGATCTATATTGCGGCGCTGGCGAGTGTGGATACCTCTCAGACAGAGGCAGCACTGATTGACGGGGCAGGGCGTTTTGCCAGAGTGTGGCATGTAGATCTTCCGGCAATCATGCCGACGATTGTGATTCAGTTGATTTTGGCAGTGGGAAGCATTATGAGCCTCGGCTTTGAAAAGGTGTATTTGATGCAGAATCCGGTGAATATGCAGACGTCTGAAATCATCTCCACTTTTGTTTATAAACGTGGTCTGGTTAATTTTCAGTATTCTTACGCAACTGCGGTAGGATTGTTTAATTCTGTATGTAATCTGGTTTTGATCGTGCTTGCAAATCTGTTTTCTAAAAAGGTAAGTGATACCAGCTTGTGGTAAGGAGGCTGCTATGTTAAAAGCAACGAAAAAGAATAACAAGTCTGTTAGATATTATACGAAACCAATGGATTACTTGTATATGATATTGGTACATGCTTTATGCGCCGTGTCCGTGTTCTGTATTTTGATTCCTTTGATCTATGTGGTGGCAGCTTCTTTTTCATCGCCCAAGGCGCTTCTGTCCGGACAGGTTTTTCTTCTTCCGGTAGATTTTACGCTGCGCGGTTATAAAATGCTTTTTACCCATGAACTGCTGATATCAGGATTTTGCAATTCTATTTTAATCACAGTGGTGGGAACTGCCATTAATCTGGTTATGACTGTGCTGGCCGCGTACCCTTTGTCACGTAAGGATCTGGCAGTGCGGAATCCTGTCATGCTTCTATTTACCTTCACCATGCTTTTTAACGGAGGAATGATTCCCACCTACCTTCTGATCAAGGATCTGGGAATGCTGGACACTATCTGGGCGCTGGTAATTCCCACATCGATTTCGGTCTGGAATTTGATTATTACCCGCACCTATTTTCAGTCAACGATTCCAGGGGAAGTTCTGGAAAGCGCAAGTGTGGACGGATGCGATGATTTTACTTTTCTGCTGAAGATTGCGCTTCCTCTTGCGAAGCCAATTCTGGCGGTTAATGTCCTGCTGTATGCGGTAGGACATTGGAATTCCTACTTTAATGAAATGATGTATCTGAGCACCAATACCAAGTTCCCCTTACAGCTGGTTTTGAGGGAGATCCTGGTGAATATGGGCACGGCAGGAATGACGCTTGACGTGACAAAGCAGCTTGAAATGCAGGAGACAAAATATTTGCTGCAATATTCCAGTATCATTGTGGGTTCTGTACCGGTTATGCTGCTTTATCCTCTGGTTCAGAAATATTTTGTAAAAGGAATTATGGTGGGAGCGATCAAAGGCTGACCGTTCTGTAAGAAAGGTTCGGAATGAAACACTTCATTTTATAGGGAGGATGAGGTGTTCTAATAAAAATATAAGGAGGAAATGATACTATGAAGAAAAGGTTGCTGGCCATACTGCTGTCGGCATGTATGGTAGTCGGAGTGGCAGGATGTTCATCCAAAGAGACGGGAGGAAGCTCAGATCAGGCCTCTTCGGGCACGGCGGATTCAGGAGCAGCTTCATCTGAACCGGAGGGCTTCAATGCCACAGGTATGCCTATTATGGATGAGAAAATCACTCTGAAGGTATGGATCGAAGGCGGGGCGGATATTGATTGGGAACAGAACAGGTTTGTCAATCAGATTGAAGAAAAAGCGAATATCAAGCTGGAGATTATTTCAACGCCTCTCGCCGATGCACTTCAGAAAAGAAATCTGATGCTGGCAAGCGGAGATTATCCGGATCTGATCCTGACAGACTGGCCTACTGTCTTTACCAAATCGGATGTAATGCAGTATGCGGTGAAGGAAGGCATCTTACTTCCGATTACGGATTACATTGACAAATACGGCAACAATATAAAGCGGATTTTTGAGGAAAATCCTCAGTACAAGGAAAACTGTATTGCTCCAGATGGAGAAATTTACGGATTTGCACGTTTTTCGGAGTGTTACCACTGCAGCGCATATCCTAAGATTTATGTGCGGCAGGACTGGCTGGATACCCTGGGGCTGAAGATGCCTGATAATACAGAGGAGCTGAGAGAGGTATTAAGAGCTTTCGTAAATGAGGATCCAAACGGAAATGGACAGAAGGATGAAATCGGAATGATCGGTGCCACTACCTGGAACACAATGGTGGAGTACGCGCTGATGGGTATGTCCTTCCAGACGGTAAAACCGGATTTCTGGCTCAGCCTGGGAGCGGATGGGGAATCGGTGGAGTTTTCTCCGTCAACAGACGCTTATCGTGAGGGGTTGCGTTATATCAAGAGCCTTTATGATGAGGGGCTGATTGATGCCACATCCTTTACGCAGAAGGATGATCAGATGGCACAGACTATCAGAACAGAGCCTCATGTGGTTGGAATGTATGTGTGCGACCATGCAGGCATGGGATATGACAACAAGGATGTGGAGGAAGCAAAGAATTATCAGATTCTGATTCCGGTGGAAGGGCCGGATGGTTTCAGACGACAGGGGCAGAATGCAAATGAAGGTGAAGTACAGGGGTTCCATGCAGTAATTACAGATGCCTGTCAGTATCCAGAGGCAGCGTTCCGCCTGATTGATGAGTTTTTCTATGATGATGAATATAATATGGAGCGTTCGTATGGAGAAAGAGGGCTTGGATGGGATTACGCCCCGGAAGGAACCAAAAATGTATTTGGCGGTGAAGCAAAATATGTGGTAAACTCAGTTACAGAGGATCAGAGTGCTGAAATCAAGAAAGATACCTTTCAGGTAGGGCCTCAGGCCGACCTTGCTGAGTTCCGTTTATCAATGCTTCCCGAAGCAGAAGATATTTACCAGCCGGGAAACTATGAGCAGCGCATTACTCTTGACACACAGAAGGTAGAGCAGTACATACCGGAAAAGAGACTGCAGTATAATGTATACGTTCCTCTGGATATGGCCGATGAGTATGCAGAGATCAAGACCAATCTGAATTCCTTTGTCCGTATGGCTACGGTTCAGTTCATCACAGGAGAGCGTGACATTGAGACAGGCTGGGATCAGTATTTGAGCGAGCTGGATTCCTACAAGGTGGACCGCTATATTGAAATCTATAAGGCGGCTGCTGGAATGTAAAACGTATCAGAATGCCAGGCTTCAGAAAGGCTTTGAAGCCTGGCGTTTTTTATCAACACAAATTTATGTGACAGGGAGGAAGAAAAAGATGGAATTATGGTATAAGGAGCCGGCTTCCTATTGGGAGGAGGCGCTTCCGATTGGCAATGGAAGGCTGGGAGCCATGGTATGGTCAGGGATAGAGGAGGAGAAGCTTTCCTTAAATGAAGACACATTGTGGTCCGGGTATCCTCGCAGCCACGACATTCCTGGAGCGGCGGAATCCTACATACAGGCCAGAGATCTTGCTTTGGAAAAGAAGTATGCAGAGGCTCAGGAGCTTCTGGAGAAAAAGGTGCTTGGGAAATTTACGCAGAGTTATCTTCCGCTGGGAGAATTGAGGCTGAAAATGGTACATCCAGATGGGGAGCTTCAAGGATACCGCCGTTCCCTGAATCTGGAAAAGGCGCTTTCCAGGCTGGATTATTCAATGGGAGGGGTCAATTATACCAGGCAGATCTTTGCCAGTGCGCCGGATCAGGTCATTGTGATCCGTATGACAGCGGATCGCCCCGGAATGCTTTCCCTTCAGGCAGAGTTTTCCTGCCAGCTTCGGTCGGAGGTGTCCACAGAAGAAAACAGAATCCTTTTGGAGGGAATTGCTCCCTCGCAGGTAGACCCCTCTTATGTAGATTCTGCAAATCCTGTTATTTATGAGGAGGCTCCGGAAAAGAAGGGGATGCGGTTCTGCGCTGTGCTGGAGGCTGTAGCGGAGGGCGGTACAATAGAGAGGTGTTGTGATAAGCTGAAGATAGAGAACGCAGACAGCGTTACGCTTTTTCTGGCTGCCCGAACAAGCTTTAACGGGCCGTTCCAACAACCTTTTTTGGCAGGAAAGCCGTATAAAGAGCCGTGCTTTGAAGAACTTTTGGCAGCCCGGAGGAAGGGGTATGATAAGCTTTTTGAGAGGCATTTAGAGGACTATCAGCAATATTTCAACAGGGTTTGTCTTGATCTGGGGCCGGGGAGGGAAGAACTGTCAACACCGGAACGGCTTGCTGATTGGGAAAGGGACGTGGATCCTGCCCGTTATGCCCTGCTTTTTCAGTACGGGCGTTACCTTTTGATAGCAGGCTCTCGTCCGGGAACCCAGCCTGCGAACCTGCAGGGCATCTGGAATCAGCATCTGCGGGCGCCCTGGAGCTCTAATTATACCATTAATATCAATACGGAAATGAACTATTGGGCGGCAGAAACGGTGAATCTGCCGGAAATGCACGAGCCTTTATTTGACCTGATTGATCATCTGAGAATAAGCGGCGGAAAGACAGCAAGGATTCATTATAATGCCGGAGGATTTGTGGCGCATCATAACAGCGACATATGGTGCCTGTCCAGTCCGGTAGGAGATCATGGAGAGGGGACGGCTGTATATGCTTTCTGGCCTCTTTCCGCAGGATGGCTGAGCGCACACGTATATGACCATTACCTGTTCTCACAGGATCTGGATTTCCTGCGTGAGACGGGTTATCCTGTTATTCGGGATGCGGCCCGCTTCTTTCTGGATGTACTGGTTGAGAACGGGGAAGGGAAGCTGATCTTTGCGCCGTCCACATCGCCGGAAAATAAGTTTATCTATCAGGATAAGGTGTGTGCGGTGAGCCAGACCACTACCATGACAATGGCGATTGTTCGTGAAACATTGAACAATGCGGCTGAATGCTGCAGAAGGCTGAATGTGGATTCGGAATTTCTGGCTGAAATTGAGGAAGCGTTAAAGCGCCTTCCTGATTTTCAGATCGGATCCCGCGGAGAATTGCTGGAATGGAATGAAGAATTACAGGAATATGAGCCGACACACAGACACACCTCCCACCTCTATCCTCTCTATCCCGGAAGGCAGATTTCGGTGGAGGAAACGCCGGCGCTGGCAGAAGCCTGCCGCCGCACCCTGGAGCTGAGGGGAGATGAAAGCACCGGATGGGCGCTTGCGTGGAGGATTGCGTTATGGGCTCATTTACATAATGGAGAGAAAGCCTACAGCATGCTGAAAAAACAGCTGCGTCCGGTAGACGGAGGCAGGGCTGTGAATTACAGTCAGGGGGGAGGCTGCTATCCCAATCTGTTCGGGGCTCATCCGCCTTTTCAGATCGATTCCAATTTTGGAGCCTGCGCAGGCATTGCGGAGATGCTGTTGCAGAGCACGGAACAGGCAGTAGATCTGCTTCCGGCTCTTCCCAAAGCATTTGGAACGGGGAAGGTTCATGGACTGCGCGCCCGCTCCGGGGTAACGGTTTCTATCAGCTTCAAAGAAGGCAGACTGGAAAAAGCGGAATTAGAGGGAACCATGATGCGGGAAAAGGAGCTGCTCATCCGGTATAGAGGCAGAAAGAAGAGGGTAACGCTTGCAAAGGGAAGCATCATCACTTTGACGGAGGCGGATTTTGAGAATCATGCGTAAAGGTTTGATCTATCTTTTTTCTCTGCTGTTGTGGCTGGGTTTGTCGGGCTGTGGGAAGGCTGAGGAGCCCCCTCAGCCTGAGAATGTGGAGATACAGTTTTTTTATAATGAACCCTGCGCCTCCTGTGATGGAACAAAACAGCTTTATGAGATATTGTCCGAGGAATTGGAAGGCATTTCCGACCTATATCCTTACAATGTATCTGTTTATAATGTATTTCATAAAGCGGACGCCCAGGTGAGAGATGCAGAGCTTGAACGATTAGGATTACAGGGGGCGATTGATTCTCTTACTTATCCGATTATGGTGTTAAATGGAAAGGTCTATTTTGGAATAGACTCCATTCAGGAATCAATCCGGGAAGCCTATCTGACCGCGGGTGAGGATTTGTTTGTATATGGAAGGGGAGTTTTCGATCCTGTAAAGAAACAAACTTTAGAACAACAGTTAGAGAGCTATAAACTGGAAGAAGGGAGTTCCGCAATCGTTTATTTTTACCGGACTGTATGTGAGGAGTGCATACAAACCAATAAGGAAATTTTGGATGCACTTCCCGAAAAGATTACCGTAAACGGTATTTCGTACCCGCAGCAGTTAATCAAAATCAATACCAGATCCGGGACGAATACGGAAATTCTGCAGGCTTTTTTTGAGAAATATGAAGTGCCGGAGGAAGATCAGATGGTTCCGATCGTTTTTACGGCGGAAGGATACCTGGCGGGGTATGAAGAAATTTCCGGGAATTTATTATTAGAACTGGAAAAAGGCGCGGGGCTGGGAATGGAGTATCCTGCGGAATAATCTGTTTCTTAAAAAAGTGGAGGGATTGGCATGAAGGAATATGTGTTATGGGAAAAAACGCCGGCAGAACGTTTTGTGGATGCTTATCTGCTGGGAAATGGAAGAATGGGTATGTCCGTTATGGGGGGCGCGCCCATGGAGGAAATTCTGCTCAATGACGATACGCTCTGGTCGGGCAGCGAGCAGTTTTACCTGAATCCTCAGCATTACGACAAGCTGATGGAAGCAAGGAAGTATGCGTTAAACGGGGACGTTAAAAAAGCCAACAATATTATCAATGATGAGATGGAAGGGCGATGGTTTGAGACGTATCTGCCCATGGCGTCCCTGCAGATCACGGCAGGGCAGCCGAATAACCGCAGAAATATGCCGCTGAAGCAGGTGATTCAGCCGGAGTGGAAGCCCTTTGAGGAATATCGCAGAGAGCTGGATCTGACAGAAGCGGTAAGCAGAGTTTCCTATACGCTGCGGGGCGTTCAATATACCCGGGAATATTTTGTGAGCAAGCCCCGGGATACCGGCTTTGTATATTTTGCAGCGGAAAAAGAGGGGAAGGGAAGCTGTCTGGATCTGGCATTTAATCTGGATTCCAGCCTGCATGCCCATGCGGGTACAAAGGATAGGGAGGCTGTCCTGACGGGAATAGCGCCGGATCATGCGGAGCCCAGCTATACGCCGGTCACTCCCAGATTGGTTTACAAAAATCCGGAGGAATCAGAGGCTCTTCGGTTTGCATGCTGCGCAAGGGTCATTGCCTGTGACGGAACGGTTTTTGCAGATGGCAGCAGGGTTTATGTCAATAATGCCAGCTATGCGCTGATCGCGGTGAAGGCGGGGACGAATTACAGCGGCTTCAGACAGACGCGGGAAAAAGATGTAAATCTTGTTGTGGAAAAACTGCAGGACGAGATGCGGGAATTGGAACAGCATCTGCGCAGGATGGGTGAGGAGGATCCGGCGGTTCTTTATCAGCGGCTGAAAACGGAGCATATCGAGGACTATCGTCTGCTCTACGGACGAATGGATCTGGATCTGGGACACGATTATACAAAGGCGCTTCCCACCACAGAGCGCCTGAAGCTTTGCAGGGACGGGGTGGATGATGCGGCGGTTTCTGCATTGCTGCTGCAATATACCAGGTATCTGACCATTGCAGGCTCCAGACCTGGAACACAGGCCATGAATCTCCAGGGAATCTGGAATGATACCACCAATCCGCCCTGGTCTTCCAACTATACCAATAATATTAACGTGGAAATGAATTACTGGCCCTGCGAAACGCTGGCTCTGCCGGAATGCCATCTGCCGCTGATGGATCTGGTGGAGGAGCTTGCCCAGGCGGGCGCCCGGACTGCACGGGAATACTATCATCTGGACGGATGGGTTGCCCATCATAATGCGGATCTGTGGAGATCAACCGAACCCAGCTGTGAGGATGCTTCCTGGAGCTGGTGGCCTTTTGGCGGCGCCTGGATCTGTGAACATATCTGGACGCATTATGAATATACCAGGGATAAAGAGTTCCTGCGCAGAATGTATCCGGTGCTGAGAGGCGCAGCCGTATTTATGCTGGATTTTCTGACGGAAAATAAGGACGGGTATCTGGTAACGGCTCCTTCCATTTCACCGGAGAATAAGTTTATTATCGGCGGTCAGGAAACGGTGGAGGAGCTGGTAGAGGAAATTGCAGCGGGAAGCCGCTGCTCGCCGAATCATCCCTGCATCAGCACGGTAACGGTCGCTTCCACAATGGATATGAGCATTTTAAGGGAGCTGTTTGCCAATGTGGCAGATGCGGCCAAAATCCTTCAAATAGAAAACGATCCTGTACCGGAAAAAGGTCTGGAAGCCGTGAAAAAATTCCCGCCGTATCGGACGGGCAGATACGGACAGCTGCTGGAATGGTATGAGGATTATGAAGAATGCACGCCCGGTATGGGACATGTTTCCCACATGTATCCGGTGTATCCGGGGAATCTGATCACACAGACCCAGACGCCGGAGCTGATGGATGCGGCAAGAAAATCCTTGGAACGCAGGCTGCTTCACAACAGTGAGCAGGGGGGATGGCCTGCGGCGTGGAAAATATCTTTAATGGCGCGATTTAAGAATTCATTATGCTGCGGACAGCTGCTGAAACAGACCGGAGCTGCCTTTGGAGCGAATCTGTTGACAGCTCAGCATCAGCAGATCGACGCTATTTTCGGAGTGGGAGCGGGAATCGCTGAAATGCTTCTGCAGAGCCATCAGGGATTTATTGAAATCATTCCGGCAATCACTGTGGACTGGGCGGAAGGAAGCTTTTATGGAATGCGGGCCCGCGGAGGGTTTGAGGTGTCTGCTGCATGGAGAGGCGGCAGATTGTACGAAGCAGGGATTCATTCTCTGGCCGGTGTAAGATGCCGCGTAAAAGCGCAGGGACTGCGGGGAGTGCGCTGTGTAGGAGCGATACTTGAAGCAACAGATGGAATGGTGGAATTCGATACGAAAAAAGATCAGGAATATGAGCTGCTTTTTGAATGACCAACTCGGAGATTGAAGGATTATTGATATGAAGGGTATACGGATGGCAGAAAGTGAGGAAGCGTATGGCAGGAATAGAAGATGGAATGGGCAGAGAAAAAATGCTTCTGAATGAGGGGTGGAAATTCCTGCATGGGGATTTCCCGGGGGCAAAAACAGAGGATTATGAGGATGGGGAGTGGTACGATATCGGCCTGCCCCATTCCTTTGGGATCCCTTATTTTATGGAACACGAGTTTTATGTGGGGTATGGGTGCTACAGAAAAAAGCTGCATGTGAAGAAAGACTGGGCAGGAAAGTGCCTGTATCTGGAGTTTTTGGGAAGCTTTCAGGAGACGGAGGTGTATCTGAACGGGGAACTGGCAGGTACGCACAGGGGAGGCTATACGCCCTTCCTGATCGACATTACAAAGCTGGCCCATCCCGGAGACAATCAGCTTTTTGTGAGAGTCAATAATCTGTGGAATCCCAGGATCGCACCGCGTGCGGGTGAGCACGTGTTTAACGGGGGGATTTATAGGGATGTAAGCCTGATCGTGGAGGAAACGATTCATGTGGCGTGGTATGGAACCTGTGTGACGACGCCTGAAGTGTCGGAAGAACAGGCGCTTGTACAGATCGCCACAGAGCTGGAAAACCGTTCGGGAGAGGAAGTGCAGTGCAGGTTGGAATCGATCCTCGTCTGCGGGGAGACAGAGGCGGCCAGGATTTGTACAGCCTTAACGGTTCCGGCAGGAGAAACGGTTCTGGCCAAGCAGGAGGAAATACTGCAGCACCCTTTACTGTGGCATCCTGATACGCCTCATATGTATACCCTTGTTACCAGGCTGTACGCGGGAGAAAGGCTGGCTGACTGCTGCGAGACGCCGTTTGGGATCCGCTGGTTTTCCTTTACAGCGGATCGGGGCTTCTTTTTGAACGGAAAGCATTATAAGATTCACGGGGCCAATGTGCATCAGGATCATGCGGGGTGGTCGGACGCTGTTTCCCATACGGGGATCAGACGCGATATTTCCATGGTGAAGGAATGCGGCATGAATTTTATCAGAGGATCCCATTATCCCCACCATCCTTATTTCGCGGAGGAATGCGACAGACAGGGAATCCTGTTCTGGTCGGAGAACTGCTTCTGGGAAACGGGAGGCCCAAGAGAAGAGGGGTACTGGACGGCCAGCGCTTATCCTGTAAAGGAAGAGGATGAGGAGGAGTTTGAACAAAGCTGTATGCAGACACTGGCGGAAATGATACGTGTCAACAGAAATCATCCCAGCATCATTGTGTGGAGTATGTGCAATGAACCTTTCTTTTCCAATATCGAGGTGATGGAAAAGGCCAAGGCGCTGGTGAAAAAGCTGGTGGAGCTGTCCCATCGTCTGGATCCCACCCGTCAGGCAGCAGTGGGCGGTGTGCAGAGGGGTGGTTTTGATGCGCTGGGCGATGTGGCGGGCTACAATGGCGATGGAGCATCGATTTTTCATGACCCCGGTTTTCCTAACTTTGTATCAGAATACGGAAGTTCGTTTTCCGACAGGCCGGGTACATTCTGCCACCGGTACCGGGACGGTGTGGAAAAGGAATATCCATGGCGTTCCGGAAAATCCCTGTGGTGTGCTTTCCACCACGGAAGCATCCTGTGGGATATGGGGCATATGGGAATCATAGATTATTACCGTCTGCCTCTGGATGACTGGTATTGGTACAGAGAAAATCTGAGGGGGATTCCGGCGCCCCAAAAGCCTGCGCCGGGCATTCCTGCTCATATCCGGCTGACCTCGGACCGGCTCCGGATGAAATGTGACGGAACAGAGGACGCCTGGATCCGGGCAGAGGTTCTGGACGGGGAAGGCCGCAGGATTTCCAATACACCGGATGTGACGCTGGAAATAGTGAGCGGGGGAGGGATCTTCCCCACCGGAAAAAGTTTCCGGCTCAGTGCGCAGGCGGGGAACTTCATAGAAGGCCTGGGAGCCATTGAGCTGCATGCCCTGTACGGCGGGGATACGGTGATCCGTGCAGTAAGCGAGGGCCTGACGGGAGATGAACTGTGTATTTGCGTAGACGGGCTTCCCAAACCGGATGGCTGGGAACCGAATATCCTTCAGGCTCCTCCCTGTGTGTCCGGTGCGCCGGAACGCAGACGGCTTTTTGACATCGGCATTAACCGTCCGGTATTTGCCAGCAGTGCTGTCAGGGAGCATCCCTCCAGAAATGTGACGGATGGAGACAACGAGACGTTCTGGCTTCCGGAGGAAACGGATGAGGAAAGATGGGTTCTGGTGGACCTGGAAGGAACAAAGGAGATAGAAGAAGTAACGTTGGTGTTTTCTGATGTGGTGATAAATGACATTTATGAGGTGGCGTTAACGGATGACAGGAAGAATTTTTATGTTATCTATACCTCCAACAAAGGGGATGCAAACAACTGCATTACGCTGCATGTGAAGGGGAAGAAGGCCCGGTACATACGGGTGCGCTTCCCGGAAAAAGCGGCAGGTGTGTGTAAGGTTGAGATTATGGCGTGAATATCCGGTTTGGATAACAGGAAGGAATGTTTGCTGTTGCTGTTTACCGGCCAATGAACGGTAACGATTTAGCCGGGGAGGAGATGTAAAACATATGTCTCCCTCTCGGCGCTTGGCCTTTATATTGTCCTGATAGATATAGGCAGCCGGTTTCAAAGTTTTTGCAAAAAAATAGTGCCAAAAAATTGCAAAAAAAAATTAAAAAAGGGCTTGCAAAACTCCAAAAGATGTAGTATGATAAATCTCGCGTTAAGGAAACAAACAAAACAAGCGCCTTTAGCTCAGTTGGTAGAGCACCTGACTCTTAATCAGGGTGTCCAGGG
>CAUWLJ010000103.1:0-12102 GCA_963559585.1 uncultured Eisenbergiella sp.
TAATCCCCTGGAGGTGAAAAGAGATTATCTGGCGTATCTGGATGCGGCGGTTTTTCGGGATACGGTGTGCTACGTATATGAAAATCTGGAGCATCAGGTGATTTTGGATACGCTGGGAGCTGCGCCTGCCAGGATCCTGCTTACGGATGGAGCGCTTTACGGCGGCTTTTTCGGACTGCGGCTGTACGTGCGGCAGGGGGAATTGTATCTGTTCTATCAGGCCGGAGGGCGGAAGGGGGAGCCGTACAGCCTGTACGTGTGTATGCCCTGTCAGGAGAACCGGTGGACGGTGGTCTGCCGGGCAGAGAGCAGGCTGGGGCTGGCCAAAATGGAGACGAATCTGGGGACGGTACTCGTGTGTACGGAGGAGACGAGCGGACAGATCCATATTTTTGACTGGAGAGGGGAGCTGGAATTTGTACAGCGCCGGGTGGTGGAGGAAAAAGAACACGGCCGCCGGGTGGCGCAGCTGCAGGCGGCCTGGGAGGAGGAACGGGAGGGACTGGAGGCACAGAGGGAGCAGCTGCAGGCGGAGACGATGGCAAAGCTGGGAGAATTCCAGCAGGAAAAGGAGGAGCGTCTGATCCAGTGCCGGAAGGAGTATGAGGGAAAGGTGGAACGCCTCCGCCAGGAATACGAGGAAAAGCTTGCGCGGTGCCGGGAAAGCCATGAAAATCAGCTGCTTCAGGCAAAGCGCCAGTATGACGAGCTGGCGGAGACGGCGGTGAAGCTGCAGCAGATCGGGAAACGATGGAGGGATAAGTATTTCGGGCGTATGGAGGAACGGCGGTAAGGCGGTTGACAGCAGGGGCAGTGCTGTGATAAGATACCGATAAACTGTAAATAAAAAAAATACAGTTATAGAAAAGAGGGATTCACATTGAACAGCGATTTCTGCGTGGCAGTACATGGGATGGTCTGCCTGGAGTACAGAGGCAGTATTCTTTCCAGCGAGGAGCTGGCGGAAAATATCTGCACGAACCCGGCGCGGGTGCGGAAGGTGATGGCCCTTCTGCGCAGAGGAGGTCTGATCCATACCAGGGAAGGGAAGGACGGCGGCTACTGCTGCATAGAGGGAGCCGGGAGGATTACCCTGTGCCAGATTGCCGACGCGCTTGGGACCCGTTTCGTGGAGAACGGGTGGCACAGCGGCGGGACGGACAGGGAATGTCTGATCGCATCGGGAATGGCGGAGGTGATGGATGCTCTGTATGCGCAGATGGACAGCCTGTGCAGGGACAGGCTGAGAGAGATCACGCTGGAGGATGTGGAGCGCAGGCTTCGGCTTAAGACAGGCGGAGACGGGAAGCCCTGCAAAAGCAAACGAAAGGAAAAGGATTAAAACAATGAACTTGTCAGTTGAAACCGGAGTTCCGGTGATTACCGTATTTCTGCAGGGAATATTGAGCTTTTTCTCCCCCTGCGTCCTGCCGCTGGTGCCCTTGTACGTAAGCTACCTGGCAGGCGGCGCCCAGACTGTGGATGAGGATGGGAGCATCCGCTATCCCAGAAAAAGGGTGATGGTCAACACCCTCTTTTTCGTGGTGGGGATCAGCTTCACCTTCTTCCTGCTGGGCTTTGGCTTTTCGGCGCTGGGCCGCTTTTTCACAGGAAACCGGGTGTGGTTTGCCAGAATCAGCGGCATCGTCATGATCCTGTTTGGTCTGTACCAGCTGGGTGTATTCGGCCATTCCCAGGTGATCGAGAGGGAGCACCGGCTTCCCTTCCGGATTGACCGGTTTACCATGAATCCCCTGGTGGCTCTGCTTCTGGGCTTTACCTTCAGCTTTGCCTGGACGCCCTGCGTGGGGCCTACGCTGGCAAGTGTGCTGCTGATGGCCTCTTCCTCCGAATCGGCGGCGCGGGGCTTCCTTCTGGTGGGCGTATACACGCTGGGCTTTGTGCTTCCCTTCCTGGGAGTCGGGCTGTTTACCGGGGCGCTTCTTGACTTTTTCAGGAAAAAGAGAAACGTGGTGAAGGTGACGGTAAAGCTTGGAGCCGCCCTGCTGATCCTGATGGGTGTGATGACCCTGACCGGATTTATGAACGGCATCACCAGCTATCTGTCCAGAATCACGCCGGGAGGAAGCGGGGCTGCCGTTCAGGAGGAAAACCAGGGCGGCACGGCTGCGGCGGACGGTCAGGAGGAGACCGGGACGGAGGAAGCGGGTGAAGCGGCGGAGAGCCAAGAGACGGGCAGCCGGACTGCGGAAAACCAGGACGGCACGGGAGAGAGCCAGGACGGCTCCGGGGAAGCCCAGGCTGGAGCTGCCGACGATGAGGCTCAGTCAGATCCGGATGTGATCCCGGCCCCCGATTTTACCCTTACGGATCAGTTCGGGCAGACGCATACCTTCTCTGACTATAAGGGAAAGACCGTATTTTTGAATTTCTGGGCCACATGGTGTCCTCCCTGTCAGACTGAAATGCCGGATATTCAGGCCCTCTATGAAAAGTATGGGGAAAATGAGGGAGATCTGATCGTTCTGGGCGCTGCCAATCCCAAGACGGAGGAGGCCCCTTATAATCAGGACAAGACGGTGGAGGAGGTGACACAGTTCCTGGAGGAGAAGGGATACACCTTCCCTGTGGTGATGGATACCACCGGAGAGCTGTTTGCCTGGTATGGCATACGTTCTTTTCCCACCACCTTTATGATTGACAAGGACGGGAATGTGTTCGGCTACGTGTCAGGAGCATTGTCTGCGGATATGATGGAGAGTATTGTGGCGCAGACGATGGAAGGGAAGCGGCAGTAGGAGGACGGACGCTGCCTGAATGGCCGGAAAATGCCGGGAAATCGGAAAAGACGCTGCAGACCGCCGCGCTCCGTGAAAGGAGCAGCGGCCTGCAGCGTCTTTTTAAAGCGTGTTTGAAAATTATTTCTGTCTTTACAGGCCTTTCACGCTCTACAGCAGATGAATCCCATGCGCTTCCGCTTCAGCCGCAATGGCAGGCGGCCAGATGGAGGACTGCACTTCCCCGATATGGGCCTTCCTCAGGAAGAACATACAGATACGGGACTGCCCGATTCCGCCTCCGATGGTGAAGGGAAGCTCATCGTTCAGGATCGCCTTCTGGAAGGGAAGCTCCACGCGGTCCATGCAGCCCGCCCTTTCAAGCTGATAGAGCAGGGCGTCCCTGTCCACGCGGATTCCCATGGAGGAAAGCTCCAGGGCAATATCCAGCACCGGGTAGTAAACTACAATATCCGCGTTCATCGACCAGTCGTCATAGTCCGGCGCACGGCCGTCATGAGGCTCTCCGGATTCCAGCACATCCCCGATCTGCATAATGCACACAGCGCCCTTGGCCTTGGCGATGTAGTATTCCCGCTCCTTGGGGGTATAATCAGGAAACATGTACTCCAGCTCCTGGGTGGTGATAAAGAAAATATCGTGGGGCAGGATTTCCTCTATGTAATCGTATTGAATGGACATGTATTTCTCGGTCTTGCGCAGTACCTTGTAAACGGTGCGCACCACATCCTTCAGGGTATCCAGGGTACGCTGCTCCCGGGTGATGATCTTTTCCCAGTCCCACTGATCCACATAGATGGAGTGGATGTTGTCGGTGATCTCATCCCTGCGGATGGCGCTCATATCGGTATAAAGTCCCTCTCCCACAGAAAAACCGTATTTTTTCAGCGCGTAACGCTTCCATTTGGCAAGAGACTGGACGATCTGTGCCTCATATTCGTTCTGCTCCAGGATGCCGAAGGACACCGGACGCTCCACACCGTTCAGGTTATCGTTCATTCCCGAAGCGGGATCCACAAAAAGCGGGGCGGATACGCGCAGCAGATTCAGCCTCTGGGCCAGAAGATTCTGAAAAAAGTCTTTTACCGTCTTAATTCCGATCTGGGTGTCATGTAAGGACAGAGCAGACCGGTAATCCCTGGGGATACTTAAATGTTCCATGATTTTGCATTCCGGCTTCCCGGAGCGTGGGAATGAATTTTCAGACACGCTCCGGGGCAAGCCGGATTACCTCCCTCTGATTGTCATTTTTTCCTATCATAATCCTTATTATGGGGTGTGTCAATCGTTTTCGCGTTACTGTGCGCGGGCTGAACTGTTACTTCCGGTTTATGGTCTCCACGCTGTCTGCGGCCTGTGTGGAGCATTCCGCACGGTTCAAGCACGCTCTGGAGCCTCCTTTCCAGGAACGAGGACTGCAGCCTTAAAAAACCCCCACCGCGTCCAGCGTCTGAAAAATGCCCATCAGGAGGGGCTGGTGGAACATATAAAGCAGGAGTGTGTGCCTGCCGATCCACTGGAGAGGAGGGCAGAGGCTGGGGGTAAGAGGCCTGCGTATCCTGAGCGGGGCCGCAAAAAAGGCGGTGCCGGTAAAGAAGCCGGTCCAGAACAGAAAAGTCCAGGGCAGAAGCGGAAAATAGTCGGAGGAATAGAAGCCTGGATAGGGAAAGCCCAGGATCATGGTGAGAGGATTGGCGTAAAGGCTTTCCGGCAGCGATACCAGAGTGAAGGCTTCAAAGCCCAGCCCGCCGGAGGGAATATTTCTGGTGAGAAAGAAAAGCAGGAGGCAGGCAAGGGCCCCGGGTATGGCAGGAATGCGCCGAAGCAGAGGGCCAAGCAGGGCGGTGAGGAGAACCGCCAGTCCGTAAAAGCTGAGAACGCCCATGATAACGGGGGAGGAGGGCATGGTAAGGAAGGTGACCGCTGTGATCAGAGCTCCGCAGGCAGACAGAAGCAATCCCCGGCGAAGCTGGTGACGACGCTCCCCCAAAGGCACACAGAAGCCGGAAAGAAGGATAAAGGTCCAGCAGATGCTCTGCTGCCATACATAGCCTTCCGTACCCCGGTAGCCGGGGAGCTGAAGGCCATAGAGATATACCAGATCGTAGGCCGCATGATAGGAGATCATGGACAGCAGGGTGATCCCGCGGATGAGATCAAGAATGTGAAGGCGGGTGCGGGTGGGCATGAGGTTCTCCTTTCCGAAGCTGAAAGACGGGGGGCACTGCTGTTCACTGCGGTTCAGCCGCCTGGGAGCGCAGTGAACAGCCTTAAAGTGGGGATTGTCAAAGTCAGGATGAGGCGGCCGCTTCTGCTGTGCCGGCGGCTGCCCTTCGGCGGCGTTCCAGAATCAGGATCGCTGCGAATACGGCCAGGCACAGCAGGCTTATGCCGATTCCCAGAAATAGTCCGGCGGGACGGTAGTGCAGGGAAATGGTGTGTTCGCCGGGCTCCAGGAAAATGCTGATAAAGGTATCGTCAAAAAGTCCGGCCTGCGTTTCTTTTCCATCCACCAGAACCGTCCAGCCCGGCTCGTAGGGAATGCTCAGGATCAGCTCGCCTCCCTGCCCTGTCTGTATGGTTCCCTCCAGATGCGTGGAATCAAAAGCTGTTACCTGCAGGGTTTCCTGACCCAGCAGCCCGATTACCTGATCCATCACATCGGTATTCAGCCGATAGACACTCAGCTCCAGGGAATCGCTGTCCTCGGAGGAAAGGGAAATCACGTCCCCGGCCTCATGGCGGCCCAGGTCGCAGATGTAGTGGTATTTCAGCTTGGTAAAGGATTTGGAGCCCGCCTCGGATTCCATTTTCATGGTATCCACCTTGGCGTTGCCCACATAGGCGTAGTAATGCCCGGCCTCTTCCACCGCGATATTGGTAAAGCCACCGTCCGGCTGAGACAATACGGAGTCAAAAAGAGGGGGCTCTATCCCCAGGGCGCGCACCATCTGATTCTGAGTTTCCAGCGGATTGCCGCCCTCCTGATCCAGTGCCTGTTCCAGTACGTCCGTGCGGGTGTCCTGGATATTGCCCAGGAATTCGTCAAAGGCCTCCGCAATGGATTCTTCTCCCTCCGGCTGGGAAAGGAAGGCGCCGTCAGAGCCCGGCGTGCCGCTTTCGTCATTGGATGCCGCTCCGGCAGCAGAACCGGCGCCGGCTATGCTTCCTGCCGCAAATCCTTCTTTTTCCACGTCTACCATAAAGCCCACCGGCAGGCTGTATCTGCATTCATACAGGTAAATGTCTCCCTCCTGATCCACCAGAGTGTACAGACCCGGATCCTCGTCAGGGGATTTGGAGAACATATACCGCACGGACAGCAGGGAGGAGGAAAGGGGCGTGGCTCCGTCAAAGCAGTAGAAAACCTTGCTGTGGCTCATGCCCATCCTGTCATAAAAGGCCTGCACGTTCCCGTTGGCCGTGGAGGAAAACAGGGAGGCGGTGGGATAGCCCAGAAGCGTACCGTCGTTCTTGGTAACCCGGCTGAACTTCTCGAACCGGTAAAAATCGGGATCCCTCTGTCTGGTGCGCTCCACCAGGGCAGTATAGCTGTCGTGGCCGGCCAGATAACGGCTCCGGCTGGTGGTGGAGCAGCTGGTGGAGTAGGTGTTTACCGCCGCCTCCGCAGTGACCACCAGGAGAAGGCTGACTGCAAGAACCTGCAGCGCCGTCCGGTCGCTGTATTTCCGATAGCAGTAGAGAAGCGCTGCATAGACGCACAACAGCACACTGGTGAGAAGGAAGGCTTCCGCAGGGTAGGCTTCCTCCCCTGCATAGAACTTTTCAAAGAAAAGCACCAGCCCCAGGGAAAGGCAGAAGCCGATTCCCAGCGTTTTAAAGGAGCAGTCCCGGATCCGAAGCGCACCCTCCGCACACAGGGTGAGCAGGAGGAAGATGTAGAGAAAGGACTGACGGGCGGGCAGGGAATCCGGGTAGTTCATGCCGTGCCAGATAAAATTCAGCATATTGGTGGAGAAGCTGATTAACAGGAAGCCGAGAAGCCCTGCCCGGCACACCTTTTCACGCAGGGGAATCCTGCGGTTGGCAAGGTACAGGGGAACCAGCAGGAAAACCGCCACGCCGCAGTAGATGTTGGGCCAGTGATCCAGCCCTGTCTCCACGGCCACGTTGACGCTGTGGCGGGCCAGCATATCCAGCACGGAGAAGTAGACGGTGAGCTTGGAGGGGAAATTGAACTCACTGAACTTGGTCAGGTGCAGGGCCGCAAATTCCGGGATCAGAAGCACGGCCGCCATGCCTCCCGCCAGGGCGGAGAAGAGGGCGAACCGTCCGCAGGCGGCCAGTGCGCGGCGCAGGGACGGGGCCTCGCAGACCAGGAGCATGAGAAAATAGAGCACCAGGAAGATGCACACCATGATGGAAATATAATAATTGGAAAGGATGCACGCAGCCAGGCCGATGCAGTACAGCTTATACTTTCCTTCCTTTACCAGAGCCTCCAGTCCCAGGGCGATGAAGGGGAACAGGAAAATGCAGTCCAGCCACATCACGTTCCAGTTATAGGCGGCCAGGTAACCGGAGAGGGCATAGAAAACGGCAAAGGGCACGGTAAGGAGACTGCGGGTGTTAAAATGCTTCGTCAGATACCAGCAGAAGGCAAAGCCGCAGAAGCCCACCTTCAGCACCACCAGATAGGACATAAACTCAATCAGGTACTGATCGGGAAACAGAGTCACCAGCCAGTTGAAGGGGCTGGCCATGTAGTAGGCGTACAGAGCGGTGAAATTGGAGCCGATCCCCACATTCCAGGAGTAGGCCAGGCCGTCTGCCTCCCGCAGCTTCCGGAGCATTTCAGACAGGAAGGGCACATACTGATGGTACATGTCGGAGTGCATGAAGCTTCCGTCCCCGAAGGGATACACGCCGTTGATGATAAAAATACCCAGCATTACCAGAAAGGGGATGGCAAAGGATAACAGGCAGGCGGCAGGGATGAGGCCTGGCCTGCCGGCTTTACCGGAAAAAGCTTTGCGGCCATGTACGCCGTCTGTGCCGGAAAAAGCTTTGCGGTTCTGTCCGCCGCCTTTGTGCAAAAAACCTCTGCGGCCGCAGCTGCCGGGGGCACTGCCCTGGACTGTCTGGCTTTTCGTGCAGTTGACGGGAAAAAGAGACTCCATTTTTTTCATAGGAAAAACATACCTCCGGTTGTTTACTTGCCAGCGTCAAAAATCTGGTAATACTGATAGCGGCGGTAATCGCCAAGGAGCGCCCTCTGATCCTCCGCAGTGGTGAAGGCTCCATCTGCCAGGGTAACATGGTTGGCGGACACCACAGGAGCCTTCCCGGCAGTATCCAGCAGGAAGCTCTGATACCCGGAGAGGGGCATACCTGCGGCGGCCAGCGTCTGGGCGCCCAGATAGTTGGGGCTGGTTTCCACGCCGCTTTGCTCCTCTATATCATAGTTTGCCCAGATAAAGAAGGGAACCTTGTACCGGGCGGACATTTCTTCCTCCGTGAGTGCGGAATGGGTGGTTCCGTTCAGCTTCAGGATGGGCTCCATAACGGAATTGGTGGTCTGGTGGTCGCCGAAAAATACAAGCACGGTGTCCTCCTCCGCCTCCAGCCGATGGATCAGCTCCTCCAGCGCCTGGTCGCTGATTTTCAGCAGAGACAGATAATTGTTCAGCGCCTGGGAGGAGCTGCCCTCCACCGCAATGTCCGGCTGGAAGTTATCAAAGCTTTCCGTGTAGGAGGAATGGTTCTGCATGGTTACGTTGAACAGGAACAGGGGCTTTCCCTCCTCCTTTTCTTCAAAGACCTCCATCAGCTTCTCATAATCTGACTGATCGCTCACGTATTTGCGAATGAGCAGCGGATCCTCATAGTCCGGCAGGAAATAGGACTTTTCAAAGCCGAGAGACGGGTATACGGTATCGCGGTCCCAGCCGGAAGCATGGTAAGGGTGCATGGCGGCAGTGGCGTAGCCAAGCTCTGCCAGGTGGGAGGCCAGGGAAGGCGTCTCCCCCTTGATATACTGCTGGTAAGGAATGCTGCCCTGAGGGAGGAACGCCATGGTATGGCCCGTCAGGAATTCAAACTCCGTGTTCGCAGTATTTCCGCCCAGGACGGATACGTTCAGCCACCCTGAAACGGTATTTTCCGCTCCGTCCATCAGGCTGTGGACGAAGGGCATATAGTCCTCATTGGTCTCAAAATCTCCCAGCACGGCAGGATCGGAGAAGGCCTCGTTCATGATCACGATGATGTTGGGAAGCGGAGCGCTTTCATCATAGGCGCTTTCACCGGAAACGGCCGCATCAGAAGCACCTTCATCAGAGGGCTGCCCCCCCCAATTCTGGGCTTCCTCCTCCCACCGGGCCAGCTCCTCCCGGGCTTCTTTCGCATTGTATCCTTCCGGTTTTTCCACGGAAATATAGCGCAGCTCCATAATGAAGGCCAGGGCCGTTCCATTTTTGAAGCTGATGGTGGTGGGGGTAAAAAGCTTATCGTACAGCCTCAGCTTCTGCTGGACGATCTGGTCAGAGTGGAACATGAGGCAGAAGGCCGCAAGGCTTGCTGCGAGGATGGCGGCGGAGGGAAGCCTGAACCGCCAGGAGCCCTTTTTCAAGCTGAAACGGCAGAAAAATTCTGCGATAAGCAGGAGGACAAAGCCGGTCAGGGCACAGATGGCCTCCTTGTCCAGCACGTATTCATAGTTATCCGCCACACTCACGGCCGTGCCGATGGAGAACAGATCCCAGGGCTGGATGGGCACGGAGCGGAAATCCAGAACAAAATAGTTGACCAGGCCGTACAGCGCAAAGAACAGCGTCTCAGCCATCAGCGCCGCATGCAGCTTTCCGGTCACCATAAAAAGCAGAAGGGCGATCAGCTCGAACAGGATCAGGTTCAGGATCTGAGGCGTGGGCGCCATGGTCTTAAACGGGTCGTGGGTGAACCACTCCAGCAGATAAAAGGTCAGGGCCGGGGCAAACAGCAATAGAAGAAGGGAGAAACGGCTCTCCCGGATTTGGAACGGTAGTTTTTTCATAATCATCCTCATTTACAATCTGGTCTGCTGCAATTTGGTCTGCTAAGAAATCCTCCGAAAGCCTGAAAAGGCAGACTGACAGGATTCTTTGTACCATTCTAGTGAGACACGGGCGGTGTGTCAAGGAAAATGTGGGCTGGTGTAAACAGGCCCCCATCCGTATGATCCGCAGGTGCTGTGAGAAAATGCGCTATATTTCAATAAAAAAATATGGTATACTCTGACAAAAGCATCAAAAGGAGACCGGGAATGCAGATCAGTAAAGAAATCGAGGAGCGCCTGTTTGAGCAGTTTCATGCAGACTGCGGCGGTCAGGGCAGCCAGGAAAAGCGTTTCGGAGAGAAGCTTCGGCTGTACCGCGCGCCCCGTTTCCCGGAGCGGGGCGGTATGGGCAGGGAGGCGTATGCGGAGTGGCAGAGAGAGATCCTTCAGGGAAAGGGAGAGACCGTTCCCAGGGTGTATGAGGGGATGGAGCTTTTTTTCAGAGGAATCGTGTGCGCCGGGCAGGCCTGGATCCTGGCGGATGGAAGGATCTGGGACTGGTGCGTGCAGGAGTATCTGGAGAAGGGCGGCAGGCCGGAGTGGTTCTGGCAGTTTGCGGAGCTTGCCAGGCTGGAGCGGGTACTGGGACGGCATGGCAGGCAGATCGCGGATGTGCGCCTGCATTTTCTCCCCGTACAGGAGGAAGCAGGCCGGGCCGGATGCAGGGAGGAAAGGGAAAAGCTTCCGTTTGAGGTCAGACTGTTTGAAGGGGAGGAGCTGTGGGAGCTGAAGGGGAGAACAGGCTTCCGCCATGCGCTGTGCGGCTCCGGCCTTTCCCCGGACAGGCTGGCAGTGGCGGCGGTGTGCCAGAACCGGATTGTGGGGGTAGCCGGAGCCGCGGAGGACTGCCCGGCCATGTGGCAGATCGGCGTGGATGTTAAGGAAGGATGGGAAGGAAAAGGAATCGGCTCCGGCCTGGTCAGGCTGATTAAGGAGGAGGTGTCCGCACGGGGAGCCATTCCTTTCTATGGAACCAGCCAGTCCCATATTGCTTCCATCAACACGGCTCTGTCCGCCGGGTTCCTTCCGGCCTGGTCGGAGGTATACTGCAGGAGCAGGGAAAGATAAGAGGAGAAAATGCTCCGGGGAGTATGACGCACCGGGGAGCAGCCTGCTCCGACATGGAGGTAAAAATGAATCGAAATCAGAAAAAAGAGCTTGTACCTATTATCGCATTGCTGCTGTTTATCGCAGTGGTTCTGATTCTGTGCGCGGTGAGCGCTGGGAAGAAACGCAGGGAGGCTTCGGCGGAAAGCGCACAGGCCGGATGGGAAACGGTATCGGCTGAGAGCGGGGGCATGGCAGAGGGCACAGCGGAGGCACCCCAAGCCCAGGAAACGGCAGCGGCACAGAGCGGACCGGAAGCAGGAGCGCAGATCAGCGGGAACATGGTGAAAAAGACGAATCAGGAGATGCTTGCCGAGATGGCGGACTACTGGAGCCGGGAAAACGTGGCGGCGGTGGAGGATCTGGGCCGGCTGGCCCATTACCGGAGGATGTCTGCTTCCCTCCAGGGCCCGGCTTACTTCTATTATTATGGGGACAGAAATGAGGAGAACCGCCCCCATGGAACCGGGATTGCCGTGTACGGAGGGGATCAATACTACTATGGAAGCTGGTCGGATGGAAAAAGAAGCGGCCAGGGTATGTGGCTGAAGCTGTACTTTCCGGAGGAGAAGAAGCCTGCGGCGGCTTCCGGGACAGCCACAGAGACGGCTTCTGCGTCTGAATCCGCGATGGAAACTACCCTGGATCCGGCTCTGCGCAGCCACAGCTACAGAGGCGCCTGGGCAGACAGCCTGCCCAATGGGGAGGGACATGAACAGTACGCCATTGACATGAAGCTGGCAAAAGAGGGAAAACGTTATTTTCAAAACGTGATAGGCGGCTTTCAGGACGGACTGTATGACGGAAGTATGTACATCATCACCGTGGAATCGGGCGGAAACACCAGAGAGTGGGATGCCAGCGCCTCCCGGGGCGTTTTTGAGACCTTTCCCGGACGGGATCAGGAGGGACGCGTACCCATGGGACGGGATCGGAAGGACGCTGACAGCCACATGTGGATCAGTGCCCTTCACAACAGGGAGCAGGGGATCAGAGAGGTGAGGGAGCAGGTGTTCAGGAAGTAGGGGGCCATTCTCCTGCCGCTTTTCTGCCTCAAAATCCCTCATATCGTACGTGGAAATCACTTCACAAAGTGCCTCTCTGCACAGTTTAATGTGTTATTGATAATAAAATTGATGTATAATATTTATAGATTATAACAAAGTTAAGGAGGGAGCG
>CAUWLJ010000104.1:0-12074 GCA_963559585.1 uncultured Eisenbergiella sp.
GAGTGCCTTGGAAATGTGTGCGCCCCGGCGCACACCCGCGCCGAGCGCGATTGCCGTCAGGCAATACTTACCTTTCGCGCGAGTGCGCAAAAAAGCCCTCTGCCCGCCTCTACGGCTTGGCAAAGGGCGCTTGTGCGCGGTACCACCTTTGTTTTACCGGGATATTCATACCGCTTCTGTGAAAACGGCATCCGCCTTCCTTTCACAGGAAACGATCCAGCCTCCCGGCCTCCTTGCAACTCCTGTCAGAGTCTCATCCTTTAACGGGGATGAAGCGGGAACGCTTACTGGGGAAGTTGCTGAAAAGGTACGTCAGACCGGCCAGCCGCACTCCGCCGCTTCCTGTCTCCGCTTCCCAGCCCTCCTGTTCTGCCCTCCGACTCCAAAGCTACCTTCCGCATATCCTGGTTCCGGACAGCCTTCCAGCCGCCTGCCTGCTCTGCATTTTGCGGGCCGTCCTCTCTGGTGAAGGGGTATGCGTACTCCTCTTTTTCTTCATCTTTTGGTGTAATGATATGGACGGCAGAAGCCGTCTGTTTTTCTTAACTATAGTAAATGAGAGTTTTTTTGTCAAGCGGGAATTTTCCGCATCGGCTTGTATCCGATAACAGTTCATGCCGATATGAGCCGAGCGCCCGTCTATAACCGTCCACCAAACGGAAATCAGTAATCAAAGGTTTCCGTTTCCACATGTATGACAGATGCTGGTTTTTCACCTTTATAAGGTTTTCTGATCTCGATCATATTCAAAACGGTGTAGCCTTTCGAGCGGAGAAAACGGATCATATTTTCGTTGTTCGGATGAACAAAATTGTAGACGGTATCCTCCCCCATTGACGCGGCGATCTCTTCGGCTTTATTGAAAAGCATAGAAGCAACGCCTTTTCTTCGATAGTCCTCGCGCACAAAGATATGCTCTATCCATAAGCAGGGCTTATCAATTCTGCATACGATGTAACCCACCAAAGCGCCGCCGTCTTCAACAGCATATACCGGAAACCCGGATTTCAAAAAATCGATGATTTCATCCTTTCCTTCTTCAATATCCGGCTGCGCCTCGATGCTTTTAAAGGACTTCAACTGAACCCGAAACGCGGCTGCCATAGGGGCAACTCTGTCCACATCCGTAACGTTAATCTTTATCAGCTCCATGCGTTCCTCCTCAGATTCCGGTTGTTTTGCCATAACGGAGAACGGCTCATTCCAGTCTTATTCTTTTTTTATCGGGTAAGCCGTTACTGCCATGTTTACTTGAGCAGGGACATGCTGCAGGCCGCTGCCCCTCTTTCCTCTGCACCCCCGGCCAGCCCTTCATAAATCTCATCTATCACCTGCGGCGCCAGAAACTTATGAGCACAGCGGATCATACCGTATATGGTGTAGGAGAGCTGGCTTAATCGGATGATCTTCACCCTCTGATCCGACAGTCCTGCGTTTCCCAGCTCGCACCGATCCGAAAAAACGGCCATGGAAAAGAAAGGAAGCCAGTACATATGGGGAAACTGCCGGCTCAAAGCCTGTCTGCACTGTTCCATGGCTTGTACCGGATTATAGAAATAGTTCTGATAGGAGCTGTAGCTGCCCGAAGCAAGGGTCTGCGTCCAGTATTCATCCTGAGGCTCCCCCAGGATCAGTCCCTGATAATCCCTGGTCTCCACCAGATAGATCCCCGTCTCGTGGATCAGGAGAACATCTGCCACAGCAGGCCCGTTTTCAGACAAATAATGCCAGTTCAGAACAAGCCTGGAATATCCGCCTATCCGATTCAAAATGGCGGCCGCCTCCTCCTGGCATTTCCGCTCGCCCCCAAAAGCCACATCGTAATAGGAGCTGTGTGAAAGCTTGCTCCGATCCAGCCTGTGGTTTAAATGGATTCGATATAAGTACACGGAAATCAGAATCATAAAAAGTACGGTCGCCATGAAACCTCCCGTCAGCCTCCCATAAAGAGGGTATTTGTCACATAAGCCGCCATTTTCGCCGCCCCGTCCTTGTTGGGGTGGGTTCCATCGCTGGTATAAACTCCCCCACAGCCCTGCAGATCGATCACAGGAACGCCGTGGGCAGCCGCCACTTCTTTGATACGGCGGTTATAATCTGCTATGGTATTGCCGTTCTCATTCACCTTGGGAGAACCCTGCTCCAGCAGGGTCATGCAGTAAATCCGGGAGGATGGATAAATGGCCTGCAGCTTCTGAAGCATCAGCTCATAGCCTTCCGTAAAATCCCAGATATAATGATCCGTCCTGTAGGTGGGCGTCCCTGAAAATTTCCCCAGAGGGATGGAAAATAAGAAATCGTTGGTTCCCATATAGACCAGAATCACATCAGGAACCGTCCCGTCCGGCGCAATCAGATCGGAAAGCCGCCTGCTGCTGCAGCCTGCGCTGGAATTCTCACCGCGGGAATCCCCGCATACCGCGCTGGCGGAATAGGAGCCGTTTACCGCAAGACGCATCCCTGTGTTGTAGAGCACCTGCATCCACCAGGTCTGGGTCACATCCTTCAGATTATTGTCCGCATCCGGGTAATAGCAGGCGTAGCCGCCGGGGATATAGCCCTGATAGGTACTGATGCTGTCTCCCAGAATGGACAGGGATTTTCCCTTAAAAAAAGAATCCGGGGCATTGTTCAAAAGGCCCGCTGCAATAAGCTGACCGTTTGACGGCTGCAGGGCCTGCTGCTGGGCGGCGGCCTTCCCGGCGGCCTCTGCAGCCTGTCTCTGAGCGGCCTGCTGCGCGGCAGCCTGGGCGGCCTGGGCGGTCTGCTGCAGGACAGACTGAGCGGCGGCTTCTGCTTCCGGCTTCTGGATGGCGGACTGGGAGGGCTGCTGGCGAAGCGCCATCTGAGCCATTACCTCAGCCTGCTTCTGACGCAGTATCTGAACCGACTGCTGAGCCTGATCGAGAAGCGCCTGAGGCATATTCTGCCCAATCAGAGACTGCTGGTACTCCAGCATCCGGGCCAGCTCCTCATTCAGCTGCCGGGCATAGGCGGCAAGCTCCTCATCATCCATCGCTGCACTGCTCACAGCTTCTGCCTGCAGCGGCATCGTCCCGGGCAAAGCTGCATTCACGGTTACCGCCGGAAACGGTACCGCCAGCCCGAGCATACAGCAGACCGCCAGGATCCGGCGAAACATACGCCCTGCCTTTTTCCCTCTCTTATCCTTATAATACACCATCATTCCTCCTTGTATCCTTCTGCGGCTGCCCTTCTTCCCATTCCTGTTCACCAAAAAGCCATAGCAAACAGGATTCTGTCTGCCGCTTCTGCACATTTCCCGGCTGAAATACGTTTTGTGCTTATATGCCGGGTATCTTCTTCATTGTGCATAGGCGTGGGCAGAATGTCAAGCATAAACTTTCCGCCTGATTGACAGTATCCGCTTTTCATGCTATCTTTTAAACATCACTATTGTCTTTTTATCAGTAGTTTCTTAAGATTAAAAGGGATCACAAAGGAGGGTATACGATGAACCGGGAGATTTATATACGGCAATTTTCCCGTCTTATCCATTGGTATCTGCCAGAGCACGAGGCGGAAGATGTGATTTCTGATTACAAAGAGTTTTTTGTCCAGGATGCCCCAGACAGGGAGGAAGAATTGGCCCATAAGCTGGGATCCCCTCTCCATGCTGTCCAGGCTCTGGCCGAACCGAAGGAATACCGCCGCTGGCTGGCCGTTTTCAGCATTCTTCTCCTCTGTCTGCTTCTGCCTGAAATCATGCTGCTCATGCCGTCTCTGCTCACTGCTTCCAGCATCCCCTCATTCCTTTTGCTTCTGTGTCCAATGGTTCTGGCCATGTTCTTTTTCCGTCCCGGCAGGACACGGCCCAAAGCTGACCGCCCGGCCTTTCCGCGAAAACTGGCCGCCGCTCTCCTGAGCCTGCTCCTTATGTCCTTCGTTTTCTGCGCCGCGCTGGCCGGAATGGCTATGGGGGGCTGTTCCTTCCTGTCTCCGGCAGATTATGGCACCCTTTCCAGATGGATTCTCTGCCTGTGGGGCAGCGCAGCCGCGATTCTTGGAACGGCAGGACTGATCCAGGCACGTGTTTCAAGCTATCGATGGCGCTCCCTTTATATACTAAGCCTGACCGTACTGGCGGAGGCTCTTTTTCTCACGCAAATCCTGTGCAGCCTCAGCCTGGACGCCTCTTTCTTTGAAAACATGTGGCCCTCATACGCCTTTTCCATCAGCTTCACCGGCATCGCCGGACTGGCCGGAACGGGGGCTGGACTATGTTAAAAAAGGATCTGATCCAGCTCAGCCTCCTTCACCTGCTTCAGACAGAGGATTTATATGGCTACGAAATCCTGCGCCGCGTCCATAGAAGCTTTCCCGATACGCAGGAGAGCGCCGTTTATGCCCTGCTGCGCGGTCTTTGCAGAGAAGGCTTCACTGAGCAGTACCGTGGAAATTCCTCCGGCGGGCCGCAGCGGAAATATTACCGCCTCACAGCCGCAGGCTGCGCCAGGTATCAGGAGCTTCTTATGGAATGGCGGCGCCTGCGTAATGCCCTTGACTGCCTGGGAATCCGATAGCGCAATCCTGTTTTCAGTCCCCCTTCCGTCCCTTTTCCTTTCCTTTTCCCAGTGCCCCGCTGTAAGCATCCAGAAGCTTTTCGATCATCAGCTGCTTCACATACACATCAAAGCTGAGCATACAGATGAAAGAGAAAAACTGTAAGAATTCCCGCGCTTCTTCCTCCTGCTCCGAAAATGTGCCGCCGGCGCGGGTGAACTTTTCCACCACGTCTTTTTTCAGGCTCTCCACCTGCTCCCTTTCCAGACTGAACACCTGGTTGTAAATATCCTCCAGGCTCAGTCCATCCTGGGTCTTAAAATATTTTTCCGTAATAGGCTGAAGGATCGTCTGAATATCATTGATGGACATAATCCCTTTATAATAATAAATGAAAATCAGAATCAGCACATGCTCTCTGGAATACTTCTTCCTGACCGGGGGCGGAAGAAGGTTGTTTTTGGTATAATTATTAATCATGGTTTTGGTCAGGATCTTATCCGATTCCGGATGGCGGGTGCTGTTCTTCAGCCTGTCGCCCATCAGCGTGGTGACCTGATCCATATACAAATCTATGTTCGGAATATCCTCCGGCCTGATATAATCGATCCGATCCAGGCTTTCCATAATACTGCTTAACAGGTCTTCTATTGAAATTGTCATATTCCTTTTCCTCCTGTGTCAGACCCTGCATCCTTGATGAGGCAAATGGCCTGTCTGCATCTGTCCTTTTATTCTTCATTATATAGTATTAAAAACTACATGGCAAGCCTGATTCTCATTTCAATTTGTCTTTACTTTAAAACTTTAGTATGGTAAAATTCCAATAGAAAAAGGCGGCCGCTGCCCTGGGGGAAAGGATATGCAGGCCGCTGTATGCAGTATTGCGGATTCTGATACAGAATCCAAATAAAGGGCATGGCACCCGGTCAAACAAACGCCGCCCCGGCGGCAGATTGTGAGGAAAGTAATGAATAAAAAAATCAGGACAGAGGCTGTGAATCACCTTTTTGATGCCATTCTCAGCCTGGAAAACAAGGATGAATGCTACAGCTTCTTTGAGGATCTGTGCACCGTAAACGAGCTGCTCTCTCTCTCCCAGCGTTTCGAGGTTGCTGCCATGCTGAGAGATCACAGGACCTATCTGGACATTGCGGACAAGACCGGAGCTTCCACAGCCACCATCAGCCGCGTCAATCGTTCCCTGAATTACGGAAATGACGGTTATGAGATGGTGTTCACGCGCATGGAGCCGGAGGATGAACCCGGCTGAGAACGGATCCGGCTCCGCCGGCATCCCGGAGCGTGTCTGAGGCTTCCCCCTGCCATTTTTTCTGTTGGCAGAAGCAGGCCAGGGAGAGGATCAGCTCCGGGAAAGAACCGGAGCCGGGTAACCCCGCTGCTTTACAGCTCCTCGTTTGCGTAAGCCATCACCTTCTCAAATTCCAGGCTTCCGCCATACAGATCCAGAGCGCTTCCCACCGTAATGTGAATCTTATTCCGGCTCAGCTCCTTGATGGAGCGTATATCCTCCAGAGAACGGATGCCGCCCGCATAGGTAATGGGAATCCGGTTCCAGCGGCCCAGAAGAGCCACAAGCTCCTTCTCGATCCCGCAGCGCTTTCCCTCCACATCCACGGCATGAATCAGAAATTCATCACAAAAAGAAGCCAGCATATCCAGCACATCCTCGTTCAGGCTGACGCGGGTATATTTCTGCCAGCGGTCGGTCACGATATAGTAAGCCCCGTCCTTCTTTCTGCAGCTTAAATCCAGCACCAGCTTCTTCTTTCCCACCGCTTCCAGCAGATTGTTCAGATGCTCATAGGAGATGGTTCCGTCCCGGAACACATAGGAGGTAACGATCACATGGGAGGCTCCGGCATCCAGATATTCCTCCGCATTCTCCGCCGTGATGCTCCCGCCCACCTGCAGTCCGCCGGGAAAGGCCCGCAGCGCCCTGACGGCCTGCTCCTTCGTCTGCTCGTAGAACGGGCTGTTTTTGCTGTTCAGAAGAATCACATGGCCGTTTTTCAATCCCTTTTCTTCAAAAAGGCGGGCATACCAGGCGGAATCCTTCTCGGAGACGAAATTCTCCTGCGCCCAGTCCGAGGTGTCGGCCACACTGCCGCCCACCAGCTGCTTCACCTTTCCATTATGAATATCAATACATGGTCGAAATTCCATATTTCCTCACATTCTGCCGCAGCGGCGGCACAACCTTCATCACATAAAAATCACATACATTTTACAGCTTTTTTCATTCTGCTCATCCGCTTTGTATAAAAAAAACCTGCAGGGCCATAATAAACTCGAACAATGCTTTTGTTCACGGGCCGTTTTGTCAAAAGCCCGATCAAAGACCAAAGGAGAGAGGCATATGAAAAAGCTGAAAAAACTGCTGCCTGCCGTTCTTGTTTTTATGATGCTTGCCAGCACAGCCGCCTGCGGCAGGAAGGATAAAAATGCGGACGACATGGCCGGCAACACGATGGAGTCCGCCACCGTCCCCCGTGAAACCGCAGGCGGCCGCAGGGAAACCTCTGATGCAGGCGCTCAGACTCAGGACGCAGGCACTCAGAACGGAACCTCCAACGCTCACAGCCAGGCTGCAGGCACGGAGACGGAAACCGCAGGCATGCAGAGCACCACAGATGAAAACGGCGCCGCCCGGCCCCAGGAAGGAACCATGGGGGCAGGTTCGGACACAATGAACGAAACCGAGTCCGGCATCAACGGAACCGGGCGCGGGATCACAGGGGGAAACAGCACCGCAGAATCCGGCTCCCGGATCCTTGATGACGGTGAAAACCTCGTTGAGGACGCCGGGGACGCGGTGGGCGATGTGATCGACGGCGCCGGAAATGCAGTAAAGGACGTTACCGACGGCGTAGCGGACGGGGTAAAGGATGTGACCGGAAACCACTGACATTGTATACAGCCTGTCACAGCAAACCGTTTATCCCGTTTTTATCAGGCCGGACAGAGTGAATCTGTTCCGGCCTGATTTGAGTACCCCTGCCGGCACTCATACCCCCTTTTCAATCACAGATCCGTCCATATAAGCCGCCAGCAGCTTTTCCAGATAGCGGATGCTCTCTTTCAGCTCCGCGCCAATATCCGTATCTTCCACCCGGATCCGGTTGGGCGCAGTCTCCACGATGATGCTGTCGGAAATGATGTCTGTTTCCTTCCGGACGGCCGCCTCCTTGGACTCAAAGGGTTCATGGGCAATCAGAGACAGGCCGTGGGAATTTCCCACAAGCGTATAGCCTGCAATGCCGGTTTTACTCTGGTACGCCCTGGAAAAGCCTCCGTCGATGATGAGAAGCTTTCCGCCGCATTTGATGGGAGTCTCCCCCTTTTTCAGCTCCACAGGAACATGGCCGTTGATGATATGGGAGGTGGCGGTATTCAGGCCAAACTCTGTAAGGATCCGGTTCAGCGTGTTCTCGTCATCCATCAGACGGTAATAGCTGTTTTTGTTCTCCCTGTGGGTCTCCTTGTCCTCCAGGAAATAGCGTTCAAAGGTAGCCATCTTGTCCTTACCGAAAACGGGGGACCTGGGGCCGCTCCAGATGTACCAGATCATGTCCCTGCCTCTCTGCGCTTCCTCCTTGTCCTTGGAGTAGTAGGCCTTTCTGGCATAGGAATCCAGCACATCGTACAGCGCCCTGCCGCTGTATTCTTTTCCGTACACGTTTACTTTAAGGAAATTCCCCTCCTCATCCATGGGCACGCAGCCATGGTAGAGCAGGTTGGAATTGTGAATCTTGTACAGGCTTCCCTTGGAAAAAAGGAAACGCACATGGCGCTGCAGCTTCTCGCAGTCCATGAAGGCGCGGCGCAGACGCTCCACCACCTGCTCCTCCTCCGGGCTCAGCCGGTAAGGATCAGCCGGATCCACGGTGGGAAAATCCGTGTCCTTCATGGGATACTCCGTTCCGCCGATGTTCACGGTTTTCCTGGTGTAATCAATCTTGTCCAGAAGCAGCCGGTCCTCCATCCCAAACTCGGGATGCCGGCGGATGAGCTGCCCCTCCAGCTTCATCTGGATCACAAAAACCGCCTTGTGCATTTTCATATCCAGCTCCAGATCCTTCATATCATAGTCCTCATCGTATTTCAGACCGAAGGCAGAGCAGTCCGTATCCTTATAGGTAGACATGGCAAAGGTGGCCAGGGGAATCAGATTGATGCCGTACCCCTCCTCCAGGATGTCCAGATTGCCGTATCTGGCGGAAATACGGAGCACATTTGCCATGCAGCAGGGCTCCCCGCTGGCGGCTCCCATCCACACCACGTCATGGTTTCCCCACTGGATATCCACAGAATGGTAGCGGCTTAAGGTGTCCATGATGATATGCGGGCCTTTTCCCCTGTCAAAAATGTCTCCCACAATATGAAGATGATCGATCACCAGACGCTGGATCAGGTTGCACAGCGCTACGATGAAGTCAGGAGCCCGCCCGATGCGGATGATGGTATGGATGATCTCATTATAGTACGCCTCCTTGTCCTGCACCTCCTCCTTCTCCGTGATCAGCTCCTCGATCACGTAGGAGAAATCCCTGGGCAGGGCCTTGCGCACCTTGGAGCGGGTATACTTGGAGGCCACCCGCTTGGTCATCTGCACCAGCCGGTGCAGGGTGATCTTGTACCAGTCCTCCAGCTCCTCCTGGCTGTCCATCTCCTGCAGAACCAGCTCCAGCTTTTCTCTGGGATAATAGATCAGCGTGGCCAGGCTCCGCTTGTCCCGGCAGCTTAAAGCATTGCCGAATTCCTCATCAATCTTGCGCTTCACGCTGCCGGAGCCGTTCTTCAGCACATGGTTGAACTGCTCATACTCCCCGTGAATGTCGGTGAGAAAATGCTCCGTGCCCTTGGGCAGGCTCATGATGGCCTGCAGATTGATGATCTCCGTGGAAGCGTCCGCAATAGTGGGAAACTGCCTGGACAGGCTTTTCAGATATACATGCTCCAGTTCTTCCATCATTCCCTCCATGCCGGAGCGTTTCAGCTTCGGCCGCAGAGAAAAAACATACATGTGTTTTCTCTCCTGCGCTCCACACAGTTTTGTGACGCTCCGGCACAAAACTGTTGATTGAAAAGAAGCCATCAGACTTATTTTCAATCTTCCCATCCGTTCTGCCGCTCAGGCGGCCCTTTCCCTTCTGAATCACATGCTTACCGTTCAGGCAGCAGGTATTTGAGGCTGCCATGAACAATAACCTTTATTCCTTCCCCGTCCCGATCACATCGCTCATGTCGTACATGCCCGCCTCTCTGCCTGCCAGGAAAAGTGCCGCCTGAAGCGCGCCTTTTGCAAAAATATTTCTGGAATAGGCAGTATGGGAAAAGGTCACCACCTCGTCCTCCCCCGCAAAGATCACATCGTGATCCCCCACAATGGTGCCGCCGCGGACGGCGGAAATGCCGATCTCCTTAGGATCCCTCTTTTCCCGCCTGCCGCTTCTGTCATAGACGTAATGGTATGCTCCCTCTGTGCCCTCATTGACGGAATCCGCCAGAGCAAGCGCCGTTCCGCTGGGCGCGTCCAGCTTTCTGTTGTGGTGCTTCTCCACGATCTCCACATCGAACCCGGCTCCGGCCAACACGCCCGCCGCCTCCTTCAGAAGCTTCATCAGCAGATTGATGCCCAGAGACATGTTGGCTGACTTTAAAAACGCCGTCTGCCCTGCGCCTGCATGCACCGCCGCCAGCTGCTCCTCAGACAGGCCTGTGGTGCACAGGACACAGGGGGTGTGGGTTTTGACACAGTATTCCACCAGGTCATCCACCGCCTTTGCGGAGGAGAAGTCGATGATCACATCCACCCTTTCCCTGCCCCTCTCCTGAAAATCCCGGATACTGGAATAGACCGGATAACCACAGTCCGCCCCGGCAAAGGGATCCACCCCGGCTGCGATCTGCGTATTCTCATTCTCTGCCGCCATCCTGGTGATCACCTGTCCCATATGGCCGTTACATCCGTGCATCAATATGTTTATCATTTTTTCCTCCTTGCCGGAATATTTCCCGAAATGAAATTCAGCCCTCCCGGATGCCTGAACCTGAATTCCGAAAGGGCCTCTTTTTTTCGCTGAAATCTTCTATTCTGTTATTACAGGATCCCGAACTCCTTCATGGTCTTCTCAAGCTGCGCTGCGTGCTCCTCCTCCATCTCGGTGAGCGGCCTTCTCAGCGGCCCGGCCTCCATTCCCATCAGGTTCATGGCCTTCTTCACAGGGATAGGGTTCACCTCGCTAAACAGCGCATCGATCAGGGGAATGGCGTCCAGCTGGATCTTCCGGCTTCCCTCCACGTCGCCCTCGAAGAACTTCGCGCACATGTCGTGGGTCTGCCTGGGCGCAACGTTGGACAGCACGGAGATCACTCCCTTTGCCCCAAGGGAAAGAAGGGGAACCACCTGATCATCGTTTCCGGAATACACATCCACATCCCCTCCGGCCAGGCTCATCAGCTTCGCCACCTGGCTGATATTTCCGGTGGCATCCTTCACGCCCACGATGTTGGGAACCTCTCTGCACAGCTTCACCACCGTCTCAGGCAGAATATTCACTCCGCCCGTTCTGCCGGGAATGTTGTAAAGGATCACCGGAATGTGGATTGCTTCCGCGATGATCCTGAAATGCTCATACAGCCCCTTCTGGGTGGCCTTGTTGTAATAGGGGGTCACCAGCAGCACGCCGTCCACACCGGCCTTCTCCGCCTCCCTGGACAGATAAACGGCGGTTTCCGTACAATTAGAGCCGGTTCCCGCGATCACCGGGATCCTTCCGGCCGTTTTCTCCACGCAGTAACGGATCACCTCCAGATGCTCCTCATGGGTCAGCGTGGAGGATTCCCCTGTGGTGCCGCACACGATAACCGCATCCGTTCCGCCTGCAATCTGGGCCTCGATATGCTCTGCAAATTTCTCATAATTTACGCTTCCGTCCTCATGAAAAGGGGTTACGATCGCAACACCCGCTCCTGTGAATACTGCCATATTTACCTCCATGCCGGAGCGTTCCGGCTTCGGCTGCCGCGGGAAAACGCGCATCGTTTTCCCGCCCGCGGCCCGCACAGCTTTGTGACGCTCCGGCGCAAAACTGTTGATTGAAAATAAGCTGTCAGGCTTATCTTCAATCTCGTCTCCTTCTGCTTCCGCCCCAAAACTCTTCTCAAATGGTTTCGGAGCATAAAAATACCGGCCTGTCTGTGATGGTTCAGAAAAGGGGCCGGAAAAATTTACCATGTTGTGATAGCGCCCCATCCGTTTTAGATGACAGTGATACGGCTCTTCACCGCACCCCCAAGACTCGAACCGCAAGGGATTCTCCTCTTTCGGCGTTCTCCCCTTTCCCTTTCCTTCTTCTGTGCCTGCCACATCCGAAAAGCTACTCTTGAATCGCGCAACCTCTATCTGTGTTTCATCATATCACGCGGGGAGGGGAATGTCAACGGCTGGAAATGAAGGAAAATACTCTGTAGTAACAGTTCAGCCATATCGGTTTGTTCGGTCAAAACCATGCTCGCATGGTTTT
>CAUWLJ010000105.1:0-12047 GCA_963559585.1 uncultured Eisenbergiella sp.
CAGACGCCTACGACCAGGCCGCAGCCAGACAGAGAAAGGGGGGAAACTAAATGGCACGCAACAGATATGATATTGACGAAATTTACGAAGAACATTTTGACCTGCATCAGCTGAAACGGCTGGGCCATTATCTGATCCCTCACAAGAAGGAAATGGGAATCGCCGCTTTCCTGATGCTCTCCGCCAGCGCCCTGACCATGCTGATCCCCCGTTTTTTCATGACGGTGATCAACGATGTCATTCCGGCCGGGGATGTGCGGGGACTGGTACGCATCAGCATATACACCCTGCTGGTCATCCTGTATTCCTGCGCCGCGCTGAAAATTAAAATCAAAATCACCAACCAGGTGGGACAGTCGGTGATCCATGACCTTCGGGACGACCTGTTCACCCACCTGCAGGAGCTGCCTTTTTCCTACTATGACAACAGGCCCCACGGCAAAATCCAGGTGCGCGTGGTCAACTACGTGAACAACCTAAGCGATCTGCTTTCCAATGGTCTGCTCAACACCATCACCGACCTGTGCAGCCTGGTTTTCATCATCCTTTTCATGCTGTCCATCGACGTGAAGCTGACGCTGATGTGCATGTGCGGCCTGCCTGTGCTGGCCCTCTTTGCCGCCATCATTAAGAAAAGACAGCATCAGGCCTGGCAGATCCAGAGCAACAAGCAGTCCAACCTGAACGCTTATATTGCGGAGAGCATCAACGGCATCCGCGTGACCCAGTCCTTTGTACGGGAAAATGAAAACAGCGGTATTTTCAACCGTTTAAGCGACAGCTACCGGAAATCCTGGATGAACGCTGTGCGCTTCAACTTCATGATGGGGCCTACCGTGGATGTAATCTCCGCCGTGACCACGGCCTTCCTGTACGTGGTCATCGCCAATATGGCCATGGGCGGAAGCGGAACCTCCGTGGGCGTGCTGGTGGCCTTCACCGGATACATCGGCAGATTCTGGTCGCCCATCACCACTCTGGCAAACTTTTACAATTCCCTGCTCACCGCCATCTCCTACCTGGAGCGTATCTTCGAGACCATCGACGAGCCTGTGGCGGTAAAGGATGCCCCGGATGCGGCGGAAATGCCTCCCATCACCGGAAAGGTGAACTTCGACCATGTATCCTTCTCCTATGAGGAAGGCATCAAGACCCTGGACGATGTGAGCTTCACCGCCCAGCCCGGCGAATCCTTCGCTATCGTAGGCCCCACGGGAGCGGGAAAAACCACCATCGTAAACCTGCTGAGCCGTTTCTACAACATCGGAAGCGGAACCATCACCATAGACGGAAACGATATTTCCAAGGTGACGCTCCACTCCCTGCGCACTCAGATGGGTGTGATGATGCAGGACAGCTTCATCTTCTCCGGCACCATCATGGACAATATCCGCTACGGCAACCGCACCGCCACGGACGAGGACGTGATCCGGGCCGCCAAAACGGTGTGCGCCCACGATTTTATCATGCAGATGGAGGACGGCTACTATACCCAGGTCAATGAACGGGGAAGCCGCCTGTCCGCCGGGCAGAGGCAGCTCATCTCCTTCGCCCGGGCCCTGCTTGCGAATCCCAAGATCCTGATTCTGGATGAGGCCACCTCCAGCATCGACACGGAGACGGAGATCATCCTGCAGAAGGGCTTAAATGAGCTCTTAAAGGGCCGTACCTCCTTCATCATCGCCCACAGGCTTTCCACCATCCAGGGCTGCACCAAGATCCTGTATGTGGATAAGGGCCGGATCCAGGAAAGCGGAAGCCACGAGGAGCTTCTGGAAAAGAAGGGGCCTTATTATCATCTGTTTATGTCGCAGTACAGCTTTATGAAGGATGCCGGCGGGGAATAAGCCAATCCTGCTTCCCGTCAGACAGAACCAGCTTAACCAAAGGAAGCGATACCTGGCTGCCAGATCAGGTATCGCTTCTTTATGTATGTGGCAGATCAGATCAGCAGACGATACGCGCCGGCTGGAAATATAAAGCAGCTTCTCCTGATGCGCTTTATCCTTTCCCGGTCTGCCGCTCCGGGAATTTGTAGTTATATTTTACTCTGTAAAAGACAGATACGCTGACCGCTTCAAAAACAATACAATAAACATCATGTATCCGAATAGCAGCAGGACAAGAAGAGCTGATTTTTAATTATGGATCAGACAAATTTGATTTTTCTCACCATATTCACAAACTCTGCGTTGCTCTTGGTACGGGCGAACATATCCAGGATCTTGTCCACGGATTCGTCCGGCTTCAAGCCGTTCAGGCCCTTTCTCAGAATGGTCATGGCCTCCTGCTCCTCGGCCGTCAGAAGCAGGTCGTCCCTTCTGGTGCCGGACTTGGGGATGTCGATGGCAGGGAACACACGCTTCTCAGACAGCTTTCTGTCCAGGACGATTTCCATATTTCCGGTTCCCTTAAATTCCTCATAAATCACATCGTCCATCTTGCTTCCGGTATCCACCAGCGCAGAAGCAAGGATGGTCAGGCTTCCGCCGCCTCTCATATTTCTGGCCGCTCCGAAAAAGCGTTTGGGCATGTGCAGCGCCGCAGGGTCAAGGCCGCCGGACAGGGTTCTTCCGCTGGGCGGAATCACCAGGTTGTAGGCGCGGGTCAGGCGTGTAATGCTGTCCAGAAGGATCATCACATCCTGCTTGTGCTCCACCAGCCTCTTGGCGCGCTCAATCACCATCTCAGATACCCGCTTATGGTTTTCCGGCAGCTCATCAAAGGTGGAATAGATCACTTCCACATTATGCCCCTCGATGGCCTCCCTGAAGTCGGTTACCTCCTCCGGACGCTCATCGATCAGCAGAATAATCAGGTGCATGTCCGGATGGTTAGTCTTAACAGACTGGGCCACCTGCTTTAAAAGGGTGGTTTTACCGGCCTTCGGAGGAGATACGATCATACCTCTCTGCCCCTTTCCCACAGGGCTCATCAAATCCATGATCCTCATAGCCACGGAGGAGCGGGACTGCTCCAGACGAATTCTTTCATCCGGAAAAATGGGAGTCATGTCGCCAAAATTACAGCGCTTCACCGCCACCTCAGGCGTATAGCCGTTGATGGTTTTTACATATAAAAGAGCGCTGAACTTCTCGTTCTGGGTTTTGATGCGGGTATTTCCCACTACAATGTCTCCCGTTTTCAGGCCAAATCTGCGGATCTGGCTGGGAGCCACGTACACATCGTTCTCACCGGGCAGATAATTGGCGCATCGGATGAAGCCGTAGCCATCCGGCATCACCTCCAGGATACCGTTGGCTGTGATCCCGCTGTCCAGCTCTGCCGGGTATTTTTCCTCCTCATTGCCCACCAGGGCAGGCTGGGCGCTTCCGTTCTGCCGAAACGTCTGCTCCTGCCCTGCCGTCTCCACATCTGCCGTTCCTCTGTCTGAGAAAAAGCGTTTTTCCGCGGCAGAATGCTCTCTGCTCTCCATCTCCCTGCGCTCTCCGCCATTTCTGTTCTCCGTAAAGCTCCTGCCCTCCGCATCCCGGTTCTCACTGTGGCTTCTGCCCTCTGCACTGCGGTTCTCGCCATAGCTCCTTCCCTCTGTGCTGCGGTTCTCCGCATAGCTTCTGCCTTCTGCACTGCGGCTCTCCGCATAGCTTCTGCCCTCTGCGCCGCGGTTCTCCGTAAAGCTACGGTTCTCGGAATAATTCCTGTTCTCTCCTGCGTTTCTGTCCGTCTGTCCCTGGTTATATCTGCGGACCGGACGGCGCTCCTGATTTCTGCCCGTTCCGCTGTTGTTTCTGTAAGAGGGATACCTCTCCGCCACGCCCTCGCCCTGACGGACGTTTCCGGCCGTATAAATCACCTGGCCCCTTCCCCTGCTTCTGCCGTTCTCCGTTCTGGCAGGGGCAGCGGCTTCTTTTTTATCCGCATCTGCCCCCTTCCGGGAATGCTCAGTCTGTTCCGTCTGCTCCCCGTGCGCTTCCGCAGGGGCGTTCCCGGAGGCCTTTGCCTCCTGCGGCGTTTCTTTCCCTGGGTCTTTTCTGTCCCCGGCTCCCGCATCTGCCGTTTCTCCGGCAGGGGCCGCGCCTCCCTCAGCCTCATCCAACGCCACCATTGCCTCGATCACATCCGCCTTCTTCATGGACGAGGTTCCCTTGATCCCACGGGATTTTGCAATCGCCTTCAGATCCACAAGGGCCAGCGACCGATATTTTTCTCTCATATTCATATTGTTCCTCCACTGTGCGCACTGATTTCTGAAAATAAAATACGGTTTGCGTCCCTGCGCTCTGAACGCGCCCCTTTTTTGTGATAGGATTGCTGTGCACGGATAAGCCGGCAGACAGTAACATGACAGATCCTGCTTTTATCGGGAAAATAAAACATAGAAAACCGAATCAGATAACAACCATATACTTGCCAAGTATATCCTATTTTTTTTGAAATAGAAAGCTTTTTTTATTGTTGGGATTACAAAGGATTTGACAAGCTGCTGTCCGCTGGCAGGCCAGTGCACAGCAGCCTTGACAACGCCGGATAATTACTGAAGGCACAGCTGCTGCTCTCTCCCGGAAAAACGCATGTCCGGAAGGCTTAACGAAGCTGCTGTTTTGTAATGCTCAAAGGGTACACCAAAAAAAGCGCCGTGCTCCGCCCCGGAACGCACCTCTTTCTCTTATCTCTGCACCAGATGAATGGCAAAGCCTGCAATCTCGTCGGCAAAATAGGCCATCCTGTCCGTTACGGTATCCTCACGGAAGGCAAAGCCGCGGGAGCGGAAGTAAGCAACGGCGCGGGGCAGGGTATTGGTAGCGATGGCGATATGCCCTTTCTTACCCAGGAAGGGCTTCTTGATGATCTCCACCTCATGGTTACCCATAAAGAAGTTCATCTCTCCCTCCTCCGTCTTCATGCCGAACATGGAGGCAAACAATTCCGCCTCCGCTCTGGCCTCCTGCTCGTTCTCCGTGTTGATTCCCACATGATCCAGACGCAGTCCCAGCATGGTCTGCACAGCCTGTCTGGTCAGACGCTCGATCTCGTCCCAGTTCCCGGCCTCGATCAGATCCTTCTTCACCATCCAGGTGCCGCCGCAGGCGATGATCTTGTTGAATTTCAGATAATCCAGAAGATTCTTCTCGCTCACGCCTCCTGTGGGCATCCAGCGCAGGGAGGTGTAAGGCCCTGCCAGGGCTTTCAGCTTGGCAACGCCTCCGTTCTGCTCCGCAGGGAAGAATTTCACCACCTTCAGTCCCATGCTCATGGCCTGCTCCATCTCGCCGGGGGTGGCGGTTCCGGGCAGCATCAGCATTCCCTTATCCAGCACGTATCTGGTGATCTCAGGGTTGAAGCCGGGGCTTACAATGAACTGCACGCCTGCATCGATTGCTCTGTCGGCCTGTTCTTTGGTCAGTACGGTACCTGCGCCCACCAGCATTTCAGGAACCTCTGCCACAATCCTGCGGATCGCCTCCTCAGCCGCCGCTGTACGGAAGGTCACCTCAGCCGCAGGCAGCCCGCCTCTTACCAGCGCCTTCGCCAGCGGAACCGCCTTTTCCGCGTCATCAATGGCGATCACAGGCACAATGCCGATCTCATATACTCTCTGTAATACGTCGCTCATTTCTTTCCTCCATTCTGCCGCCACGTAACAAAAGGGGGAATACTCTGTTCCATCCTCCGCGCCCGGGCGATCCTTCTTTTCTCTTATCATACTCCAAACTTTTAAAAAACACAATTTAAAATCTCGGCTATTGCGCATCGAATCCATTTATTATAGAATAAAGCCATTAAGTTTTGAAAGAAAATGGGAGGTAGCCATGTCTATCAGTGAAAAAGCGCTTGCTCTCCATGCCGAATGGAACGGCAAGCTGGAGACCGTCTCCAAGGTTCCCGTCAAGTCCAGGGAAGCCCTTTCCCTTGCCTATACGCCCGGAGTTGCCGAGCCCTGCCGTGTGATCGCATCGGATCCGGAGGCAGCCTATACCTACACCATGAAAGCCAATACCATTGCGGTGGTATCGGACGGCTCCGCCGTGCTGGGGCTGGGCAATATCGGCCCCCGCGCCGCCATGCCCGTTATGGAGGGAAAAGCCGTCCTGTTCAAGGAGTTTGCAGGAGTCAACGCGGTCCCCATCTGTCTGGACACCCAGGATACGGAGGAGATCATCAAGGCTGTGACCTGGCTGGCTCCCGGCTTCGGCGGTATCAATCTGGAGGATATCAGCGCGCCCAGGTGCTTTGAAATCGAGGAGCGGCTGAAGGCCTCCCTTGATATTCCGGTCTTCCATGACGATCAGCACGGCACGGCCATCGTGGTGCTGGCCGGCATCATCAACGCTTTGAAGGTAGTGAAGAAGGCAAAGGAGGACTGCCGTGTGGTGGTAAACGGCGCGGGAAGCGCAGGCATCGCCATCACCAGGCTTCTGCTTTCCTTTGGCTTCCCCCACATCACCCTTTGCGACCGCTCCGGCATCCTGTCCAGGCAGAGCAACGATTTAAACTGGATGCAGCAGCGCATGATGGATGTGACCAACCTGGAGGAGCGCACCGGCTCTCTGGCCGACGCCATGAAGGGAGCCGATATTTTCGTGGGCGTTTCCGCGCCCGGCATCGTGACGCCGGAGATGGTTTCCTCCATGAATCATGATCCCATCCTTTTTGCCATGGCCAATCCGGTTCCTGAGATCATGCCGGACGCTGCCAGAGCCGCCGGAGCAAGGGTGGTGGGCACCGGAAGAAGCGATTTCCCCAATCAGATCAACAACGTGACGGCCTTCCCCGGTATTTTCCGTGGCGCACTGGAGGGACGTGCCCGGCAGATCACGGAAGAAATGAAGCTGGCCGCCGCCCTTGCCATCGCCTCCCTGGTGCCGGACGAGGAGCTTAGTGAGGAAAATATCATGCCCCAGCCCTTTGACCCCCGGGTGGCAGATGCAGTGGCAGAGGCGGTAAAGGCACATATCGTGCGCTGAAACGCTGCCATTTGTCCGCGTGCCAGCATATGCAGGCGATGAACCGCCTCCAACAGCCGAAATGAGGATCATATGGATCAGAAGCCTTACCGCACACTCAGCGCCTGGTGCCGGGAGCACTACGGCGAAAAACTGTATAAGCTCGCTCTGAATGCCGGACTGACCTGCCCCAGCCGGGACGGTACGCTGGATACCCGCGGGTGTATCTTCTGCAGCGCGGGAGGCAGCGGGGATTTTGCCGCCAGCCCATCCCTCTCCATCCATGACCAGCTCCTTGCCGGCAGGCGGCTGCTTTCCGGCAAGAAAACAGGGAATCGGTTCATCGCCTATTTTCAGGCCTTCACCAACACCTACGGGCCTCCGTCCTATCTGGAGCGCATCTACCGGGAGGCTCTCCGGGAGCCTGATGTGGCAGGCATCTCCATCGCCACCAGGCCGGACTGCCTGCCCCCGGAGGTGCTTTCCGTGCTCCTTAAGCTGAAACATGAATTCCCGGACAAATTCATCTGGGTGGAGCTGGGACTGCAGACCATCCATGAACGGACAGCCCGCTACATCCGCAGGGGTTATGATCTGGCCTGCTTTGAACAGGCTGTTAAGGCTCTGGCCGCCTTGGGAATCCCCGTCATCGTCCATGTGATCCTGGGGCTTCCCGGAGAAGGACGGGAGGAGGTGCTGGAAACCATCCGTTTTCTGAACAGCCGGCCCGTATGGGGAGTGAAGCTGCAGCTTCTCCACGTGCTGGAGGGCACGGATCTGGCGGCGGATTTCCGGGCAGGCCTGTTCCAGACGCTTTCCATGGAAGCATATCTGGAGCTTCTATGCGCCTGTATCGCCGCCCTGCGCCCGGACATGGTCATCCACCGGGTCACCGGAGACGGCCCCGGAAAGCTCCTGATCGCGCCGGACTGGAGCCGGAACAAGCGCCGGGTGCTGAACGCTTTTCACAGTGCTCTGAAAAAAGACGGGATCACCCAGGGCTGCGCGTGGATGGGCGAGGGCCCGCAGCTCTGCCTGTTTACCGGCCAGCCGGCAGACAGCCCGGATTTTTAACTATCCCGATAACCGAGACAAGAAGGGGGATTTTTTCATGAATCAGGAACCGACCACATTGTATAAGCTGATCGTTCTGTATATGCTGGACAGGGTGTCCTTTCCCCTGACCACGGCGCAGATCAGCGAATTCGTGCTGGACAAGGAATACACCAATTTTCTCACCCTGCAGACGGTGATCTCTGAGCTGACTCAGACCGGCCTTGCGGAATCCAGAACCATACTGAACCGCACCCAGCTTCTCATCACCGAGGAGGGCCGCAGCACGCTCCACTATTTTGAAAACAGGATCAGCGATCCCATCAAGCACGAGATACAGGAATATTTCAAGAACCATAAGCTGGAGCTGCGCAATGAATCCTCCATCCAGAGCAATTATTACAAGCTGGTGAACGGGGAATATGAAGCGCAGCTCATTGCCAAGGATAAGGAGGTGGATCTGGTAAACATCCGCATCAGCGTCCCCACCGAGGAGCTGGCAGCCTCCATCTGCAACAACTGGCAGAGAAAAAACAAAGACATCTACCAGTACCTGACGGAGCAGCTTTTTTAAAGCTTTTATCCGCCCTTTAAACCGCTTTTATGAGGCTCACTCCTCCTGAGCCTCTTTTTTGATCCGTCTCATATGTTCTTTTATCTTCACCTCGTACCCGTTGCCGGAGGGCTTATAGAATTCCTTCCCATCCAGCTCATAAGGCAGATACTGCTGCCGCACGTAATTGTTCTTATAGTCGTGGGCATATTTGTAATTCAGTCCGTGTCCCAATTTTGCCGCTCCTTTATAATGGGCGTCCTGCAGATGGGGCGGGATGGGCAGGCTGCCCGTCTCCCGGACGCACCGCATCGCCTCCTCTATGGCGCAGACCGCCGCGTTGCTCTTGGGCGCGCAGGCCACATAGGCTGCCGCATTCGCCAGGATGATCTGAGCCTCCGGCATCCCCACCCGCTCCACGGCCAGGGAGGCGTTCACCGCCACCACAAGCGCCTGGGGATCCGCATTTCCCACATCCTCCGAGGCGCAGATCATGATTCTGCGGGCGATAAAGGTGACGCTCTCTCCGGCATAAAGCATCCTGGCCAGGTAATAAACCGCCGCGTCCGGATCGGAACCGCGCATACTCTTGATGAAGGCGGAAATGGTATCGTAATGATTGTCCCCGCTCTTATCGTATTTCACCGCCCGCTTCTGGATGCACTCCTGGGCCGTCTCCAGGGTGATATGGATCTTACCGTCCTCTCCCCTGGGCGTGGTGAGAATGCCCAGCTCCACCGCATTCAGGGCATGCCTGGCGTCTCCGCCCGCCACATCCGCCAGAAATTCCTCCGCCTCCGGCTCCAGAACCGCATTGTAGGCTCCCATCCCCTTTTTCTCATCGTACACAGCCCGGCGCAGAAGGGTTTTCACAGCCTCCTTCCCCAGTGGCTTCAGTTCAAAAATGATGGAGCGGGACAGAAGCGCCCCGTTCACCTCAAAATAAGGGTTTTCCGTGGTGGCCCCGATCAAAATCACCGTACCGTCCTCCACAAAGGGAAGCAGATAATCCTGCTGCCCCCTGTTAAAACGGTGGATCTCGTCAATGAAAAGGATGGTGCGCCTGCCGTACATACCCATGGTGTCTTTGGCCTTCGCCACCACCTCCTCCATATCCTTTTTCCCCGCCACAGTGGCGTTGATCTGGGTAAACTCCGCGCTGGTGGTGTTGGCGATCACCCGTGCCAGCGTGGTCTTTCCCGTTCCCGGCGGGCCGTAAAAGATCACGCTGCCAAGCTTGTCTGCCCGGATGGCACGGTAAAGCAGCTTGTCCTTACCAATGATGTGCTCCTGCCCCACCACCTCCTCCAGCGTCTCAGGCCGGAGACGGGCGGCAAGGGGGGATTCCTTTTCCTGCGCGGCTTCCCGCATGTAATCGAATAAATCCATATCTTCTGTACTCCTGAAGGCTTTGGCACTGCTGCCAGAAGGCAGCAGCACGCCGCCCGCTCTCAATCCTTTTCTTTCTTGTTTACAGGCGCGCCGAAGGGATAAAGCTCCCGGTAGGCGGCCAGCTCCTCCTCCTTCACCGTGCCGGAGGGGATCAGCCCGGTACAGTCCGTGGCGGAAACCGTGCTGGTGTAGTCCGTATCCTCGCGGATGTTGTAATCTTCGTCTTTCATGGCGGTATCTCTCCTTTCGGGCCGGGACATGCAGATGGCGTGAATGAAGCTTCAGACACGTTTCGGTAATCTGCCAAAATCCGGCCGCTCCCGCAGGAGCAGCCGGATCGCTGTTATTATGCCGCCCTGAAAGGAAAAATATGTGCTGCGCCAGAGCGTGTTTGAAAATTGCTTTCCGTCAGATGTGCGTTCCACTTTGTGGGAGATTTACCCCAAATGAACGCGGCGTAGTGGTACGGTCCGTGAATTTGGGGCAAATATACCGCGAAGCAGGGCGTGCAGATGGCGGAATGAATTTTCAAACACGCTCCGGTGTTCTTTTCCCGCCCTTCTTCTCCGGCAGGCATGCAAGTTTTCACCCGCTCCGGCATATGATTACAAAAAGGAACAACAGAGGCCGCGCCATGCTCATCAGACACACACACAGCCGTTCTGGACAAAGCCGCAGGAGCATAACCTCAAAGGCTTACTCCCTCAAAAGGATTACCTCAGCGGCCGCCCTCCTGCTTTTCATGGCATCGCTTTCCTTCTGGGCGGCGAAAAATCCAGGCCCGGGCAGGCAGACCGTTCCGGTCTTTCTCTCTGAGGGGGACAGCGGGGAGGATACGGTTTCCGAGCGGGGAAAGGTAGCGCTCACCTTTGACGACGGCCCCCATCCCTTCTATACCAGACAGCTTCTGGACGGGCTGAGGGAGCGCGGCGTGAAGGCTACCTTCTTTGTAACCGGAAAAAATGCGGAGACACACCCGGAAATCATCCGCCAGATGAGCGAAGACGGCCATCTGATCGGTAATCACACCTACAGCCACACCCAGCTCACCAGGGGAAACCGGGAAACGTTTCGCAGTGAACTGGTGAAAACCAATGAGATCCTCCGCGAAATCACCGGAAAAGACGTGCTCTATGTGCGCCCTCCCTATGGAACCTGGGATAAGGCCTTTGAAGCCGAGCTGAACATGTTCCCCGTGCTGTGGGATGTGGATCCGCTGGACTGGTGCTCCACCGACGCGGCCTGCGTAGCCCAGAAGGTGGTGACGGCCACGGAAGAAAACTCCGTCATCCTGATGCACGACTGCTATGAGTCCACGGTGACAGCGGCTCTGGCTGTGGTGGACGAACTGACCGCTAAAGGTTACACCTTTGTGACGGTGGATGAGATCCTGTTTGACTGAAAAATCAGATAAACTGATTTCTCTGCGCGTCGTAGTGATAATCGATTCCCTTCATTTTCTCAAGAATCTGCGCCCTGTCCACCTCCAGATCGTCGCACAGGGCGTCCAGAGACCCATAATAGTCCCTCAGCTTGAGATTTAAAAAGCTTAACAGCATAACCGGATCGTTTGGTATCATCTTGCCGCTCCTTTCCTTTCTGGCTGCTCCGATTTTTCGGTGCACGGCTCTATTGTACATGTTGATCATGTCCTGCCTCACTGCCTACTTCTCCGCTGGATTCAGCCAGATACATTATACCATCATTTCTGATGGCTGCAACAATCGGCAGTTCAGAAGATAATAAGTGTGGACATGAAAAGCCGAACAACCTATAATAACAGGTGAAGTTAAAAGGAGATGCCGGAGTTCGGAAATACTGTACCGCCCGCTTGATTGATGAAAGTCCTGTCAGAAAGGATGATGCTTATGAGTGCATATGAGGAATTAAGTCTGATCGTCAGCACTGCGCTTTTGATCGTCTCTATTCTGAATCTGAAAAAGTGTGCGTCTCGACGCACACCCGCGCCGAGCGCGCATCCACAGCGGAGCGTTCTTTTTCATACAATAGAAAAGAAACTTTCCTATTATATGAATTGTATGAAAAAGAAGAAACAGCCGTCCTGCCCTGAGAAAGTAAACGGCTATTTCCTAGAGCGTGTTTGAAAATTAAAAATCATCCAAAACATATGTTTTAACTCCCTT
>CAUWLJ010000106.1:0-11978 GCA_963559585.1 uncultured Eisenbergiella sp.
ACCGCCAATAAAAAAGTGTGCGTCTTGACGCACACCCGCGCCGGGCGCGATTGCCATCAGGCAATATCTGCCTCCCGCGCGAGTGCGCATCCACAGCGGAGCGTCTTTTTGCGAAAAGGGCACACGGCTCTCCTCACAGAAAAGCCGGAGCTTCTGTAGAAAAAAACCTGCCTTCTTATTTTTGCTTTTGTCAAAATAAGAAGGCAGGCTGTCTGCCCGCGTTACCACTTCTCTTCACCACTGCCTCACAGCAGCGGCCTTACCAGGTACAGCTCCGGCATTCCGCCGTTCAATACCCTGCCGCTGTAACAGGCGGCACCTGTCGCAGCCTTGCCGCCTGTTAATCTGCCGGATATGGAAAAAGCGAATCAAAAAGGACACTCTGTTTCCCCTGTTCCTGCAGCCCTGCGGTTCGGTGCGCTGCTCAGAAGCCATCTTCCATCTGCTTCCACCCGGCTCCTCTCAGCCTGTGAACCCGCCTGGGCGGCCACAGGGAACCTTCTCTGTCTGGCTTTTTAGCTGATGTACTCTCTTCCTCACTGCGTTTCAAATATAGGTTCAGATTAGCACATGTGGAGGGGATTGTCAAACGCTCGGAAGGGCAAACAGGAGTGAGAGGACCTCTTTTGCGAAGCAAAATCTTCAACAGATCCACGTTTGTGGTCTTCCAGCGAACCCGCTGCACCGCTTCTGCGCAGAAGGTTCCACTCCTCCCTCAGCATCCGGTATTCCACCCGGTCATGCATCCTCCCGTCAAACCACACCTTTTGTTTCATATCCGCTTCCCGGATCAGGCCGCATTTGATCATCACACGCTCTGAGCCTGCATTTTCCGGATCGCAGCCGGTAGTCAGGCGGTACACGCCGTTTTCCTCAAAGGCAAACCTGAGTATCTCTCGAAATGCCTCCGTCATATAGCCCCTTCCCCAGAATTTTCTGCGGCTGAAATATCCGGCATGTACCAGCTTTCCCACGGGAGTTTCCTCCAAAACGGTATATCCGGCCTCCCCCACCAGTTCTCCCGTTCCCTTCTCCTCCAGGCGCAGAAAATACTCCCTCCGCCCCGGCCTTCCGACTGCCGTCACAGCTTTTGCCAGATCTGCCCTGGACTCCTCCAGGCTGTGGGTCATAATGTCCGGCAGATAATACATGACCTCAGGATCGGAAAGCATGGCATGGTGGGTGGGCAGATCCTCCATCCTGTGATCCCTGATGATCAGCCGCGCTGTCTCCAGACAAATTTTTCTGTTCATATCAGTCTCCTTGCATAAATCGTGTCCATACAGTGCCGGTGGGGAATGACGCTGCTACAGCAGTCAAAAATCCGTTCCCCGCACTCCTCGATTACTCAATCCTTATAATAGGTAAAAAGCTCCCCGGATTTCCAGTTCTCCGCGTCCGGTTCAAAATCAGGCGGAGCCGGGATAAAGGGTTTCTCCACAAACTGCCGCCCGGCGCAGTGTGGGACAGATAAATGTCCATCTGGCGGAAGGATTCTTCCTCACTCCGAATGGTTCCGAACTGGGTGGTTCCAAGGTTCAGCGCAGATACCGTCAGCTCAGTGCGTGGGATTTTGATTGTTTTCATGCGGACTCCTTTCCTGTTTTTACCGGGCAGCATCCCCGCCGCCCGGTCTTTTTCCCTCATGGATTTCATGTCCGCTGTCTGCAACGGGGCAATTCATTCCGCGCACAAAATCTCCGCCACGCACTTCACCAGATCCCCGTCCAGCTCCATGGAAAGAAGCTGGGAAAGGATCACCGCCGCCGGTTTGCCGCTGTTTACCAGGTCATTAACCGCCGTTTTCCGGTCAAATTCCATCTCAGCCTGGTTCAGGAGGTCATAAATCCTTTCCTTTACACCGTTTGCAGGAAGCGTAAGCCTCCGGTCAAAGGTAATTACGATCTCCTCCTCCACAGGCACCTCCTCCAGCTCCATTGTCAGGCAGTTTCTGTCCTCATCATAGTTCTGCTTCAGGCAGGCCGCCGTATCGCCAGCTTTGGCCGCAGCCTCTGCCCTGGGACAGCCGTACAGCTCGATACGCCAGCTTCTCTTTTCAGGGATCAGCCCGGTATGGCCCTGGGCCGGGTGCAGTACGATGCTCTGCCCGCCCTCCCAGTTTAAGTCAAACGCTGTGGTGACGCAGATTTCCTTCTCATAATCGCAGGTCTCGTTATCATCCTCATACAGCACGAACCTTCCGTCTGCTCCTCCGAACATTTTCAGCGTCAGCCGCTCAGGATTGGAGGATGCGCTCACCGCGTCGATCCGGCTCTGCATGGGAACGATGCCGCCCGCCTTCACCAGAACGGGCAGCCCGCCTATCCCCCGGTACATATCCATGGTGCGGCCGCCCTCGTAGATCAGCCCGTTAAAGAAATCGATCCAGCTTCCCTCCGGCAGCCACACCCGCTCCTTTGCCCGGTTGATGCCCCTGATGCTGGGAGAGGTGACAGGCTTCACGATCATCTCAGAGCCAAAATAGTACTCATTCGACTCCCTGTAGGCCTCCTCCTGCCAGGGATGCTGATAGTACATAGGCTGAACCAATGGAAGATCCTCCGCATGGGCTCTGTGGTTCATGGTGTACAGGTAGGGAACCAGGGCATGGCGCAGGCGCAGGAAATCATCCATAACAGCTCGCACCTCCTGTTTATAGCGCCAGGGCTCCTTGCCGTTAAACTCATTCTTCGTGCTGTGCAGCCTGTTGATCGGGGAAAATACGCCCAGCTGATACCAGCGCGCCTCCATTTCATCATCCTTATAACCGTTCATGTGGCCGCCAATATCGTGGCTCCACCAGCCGTATCCGATATTGGAAGCCGCGACCGTGAAATACGGCTGGAACTGCAGGGATTCCCAGGTAATCACTGTATCTCCTGAAAAGCCCACCGGATACCTGTGGGAGCCCGGCCCGGCGTATCGGGAGAAAGTCATGGGCCGTTTTCCCTCTCTGGCGCTGTCCAGGAAATGGAAATGATTAAGCATCCACAGAGGATCCAGTCCCTCCAGCTTCGTCACGCCGCCCTGCTGCCAGTCGATCCACCAGAAATCCACACCCCTCTCCTCATTGGGATGGTGCAGATATTTGAAATAGGCGGACAGGAAAGCCGGGTCGGTAATGTCAAAGGCTATCGGCTGCTCCATGGAAATATCCTTTCCCAGCTCCTTTGCCATGGCCTCGTACATCTCCTCATGTCCCCTGCAGCCGTCTGCCGGATGGACGTTCAGAGTGACGCGCATTCCCCGCTCATGGAGCCTGTCCATAAAGCGCTTCGGATCGGGGAACATCTCTCTGTTCCAGGTATAGCCCGTCCATCCGCTTCCATATTTAGGATCAATGTCCACCAGATGCCAGTCCATGTCGATCACCGCCACGGTAAAGGGGATCCCCTCCTCGTCAAACCGGCGCATCAGCTCCAGATAGCTTTCTTCCGTATATTCATAATAACGGCTCCACCAGTTGCCCAGAGCAAAACGGGGCAGCATAGGGGTCTTGCCGCACAGATAGTAAAAGTCCTTCAGGCACTCCAGATAATCCCTTCCGTATCCCCAGAAATACAGATCCTGAATCCCCTTCCTGCGGGGGGCCACCCAGCCTTCCTCCGTCAGGATCAGGGAGCGGGAGTCATCCAGCACTGAAAATCCCTCCCGGGACATAAGGCCGTGACCCAGCTCACAGGCACCGTCCACACCATCCAGGGTTCTTGCCGTTCCCTTCAGGTCACGAAGCTCGTCCCCATAGTTCCAGGTGGTGTTCCCGTCCCCGATGTGCCCCACCACCTGGATCTTCAGTCCTCTTGGAGTAAATTCCTTCTTGTTGTAATGAATCCGCAGACGCCAGGTACTGATTTCCAGTTCTCCTTCCGTCTCCTTTACCTGATACTGCACCGCCGGAAAATCCCGGTTCAGAACGGTCTGGGTTGCCCTGTCCTCAAAGAGCCCGTCCGGATCATATTCCAGCCGCACCAGCCCCTCCGTCAGCAAAGTGATCCTGTAGCCGTTCCCCTGGATCATGTTCTCCCTTTTTGCCTCCGGAGCGGCCGGAAGCTGCGCCATCTTTTCCATTGTGAATACCTCCCTTTTCGCTGGAATTTACCCTCATTATATCTGCCTGCCGCATAAAAATCTATATAGAATGACATTGAATTTCCTTGATCCGGCCTGCCATGTGTCACTCACCTCCTAAAGATTGTCCTCGATATAATCTAAAGCTTCCTGCAATTCTTCAAAATCTTTATCTGTTGTAAAGTAATTTACACCTAATCGTATTGTGCCAGCTGGGATGTTTCCAAAAATTCATAGTAATCCAGACGGCTATCATTCAGCTCCCTCCTAACTTCTCTCCAGTTAGGCATATATCTGTCCATATGAGCGATAAAGACAGAATCTTCTTATCCGTGCTGCATGCGCCCCATTTTGTGACCATGTATTTGGTCTGCCATGAATCACATTTCAACCCGGTCATTTCTTCCCACTTCGGAAGCCTCTTTTCAATCTCTTCCTTGAGAATCCTCCGATACTCTTCTTTTACATAAGCATCCCTCTGTTTTACGGTACTTTTGCCGCTCATGGAAAGAATTACATTCTGGTTATCGACTCCAAAACTATTCTTCTGATTATCCGCCTTAAAGACAAGGAAATACTGCTTTACATGGTCTCACCGGAAACATACTGTCTTTTTGATGCTCTCGACTGATCCTGAAACTGAGCGATGGATCTTTTGATAAAGCCAAGCTGTGTTCTGGCATATGCCCCTATTGCCTTGTCGTCCACTGATAAAGGCGCAGAAATAACCACATGCCCATCCGGAGGTTTCACCTGAAGATGCATGTTCTTTATATTCTTTTTTTGTACATCAATCGGTATTCCGGAGATGACAATGCGCATTAAAATTCCTCCTGCTTCTCAATGATCTTGTAGATGCGCTCCACCTCGGAATCATCACCCCAAATCTCATAGAGTGCTTTCTTTATTCTTCTGATAACCACCTGGTTATCTCTAAAGCCCGACAATGCCTGCTTCTTTACTGCCTTATGGATCTTGATGGCAAGCTTCTCGTCCTCACCTGTATTATCGTAAATCGCCATAAGTGCCTTACTCTTGCGGATGCTCTCAGGATATTTATCATTTTCTTCAGGGCAATCAACATCCTTGGCCAGCTTTATATATTTCTCAAGCATCTCCGCGTAATCAAGTACACCCTGTCGCCTTTCCTCAATAAGCTTATCAAGGATTTCAGACATCTTTGCGTAATACCTCGGATTGACGGTAACCTTTTCAATAACCTTCTTACGGATATTGTTTTCAATAGCTTCCGCAGCACCTTCCTTGTGACCAGTGTCACCTTCGGGAATCAGGAAAGCTGCAATACTTCGGAACATCACAAAAGCTTCAAAATCATTATACTTTCAAGGAACTGCTAAATACGCTTTATGCAAAAGAATGGGTTGTATATACCAAGGAAGCCTTTAATGGGGCTGACTCGGTGATTAAATATCCGGGCAGATGCACCCATCGAATTGCTATCAGCAATAGGCGGATTATCAGTATGACATCCGAAACAGTCACTTATCTTGCCAAGGACTACAAAAATGGCGGAAAGATGGTTCCTTACACGGTAAAAGGGACTGAATTTCTGCGTATGTTTCTTATGCATGTACTTCCCAAAGGATTTGTTCGGATTCGCCACTATGGTATTCTTTCCTGCCGAAGTAAAAAAGGTAAAATGGATTTATGCAGAAAGCTTTTAAACTGTACTCAGTACCTTTCAAAGTTAAGAAACAAGACAGCTGCTGAAAAACTTCAGATTTTGTATCAAAAAGATATCTGCAAATGTGAGAAGTGTGGTGGCAGACTTTTATCCTTCCGGCTCAGAGGTTCTTATTCACTTACGGGATAAGCAGGACAATTAAATATGTTCGGAAAGCCTTTAGAACAAGAAGGCCTGTTTGTCGTGCATTGAAAGCAGGAAAAGTCTTTTTCATCCTATTTACAGATATACAAAACCAGATATCTTTGGTAAAATCAAGGGATAGAAAGAAGATCGAAACTCCATAGTGTCTTGGCTGACCGGACGCGGTTTGGTTCAATTGGTGAAAATCGGTGTGCAGTCCAGAGGAATGGGCAGATGCCAATAAAAGTGCAGTCTGCTTTTTCCTCTGTCCTGACGCCGATTGTTCACGAAATAATATAATCAACTATATTATTACGATATTCGCATTGCTAAATAAAATCACTTTCTTTCTGAGTAACCGTTTTCCATCCGCTCATTCCATTCATACTGATTGCCAGCGTAGAAGTGTTATGTAAAAGAGCAGAAGTTGTCGGTTGTATTGCCCCTGCAACTCCAAGAAGTATCAGCCCTGAATTAATTCCTACAATCCGGACATAATTTTTTTGTATTCTCTCAACCATATTTGTGCTGATGGTTCTTAATGCAACCAATTCATATAGATTATCCGCTTCTATTGTGATATCTGCCACCTCCCTGGCAATCTGCGCACCCTCACTGATGGCAATCCCCACATCCGCAGCAGACAATGCAGGGGAATCGTTGACTCCGTCCCCTATCATTACAACCTTTCTTCCTTTTGCATGCTCTTGATCCACAAATGCAGCCTTATCCTCCGGCAGAACTTCCGAATAATATTCATCCACACCTATTTTCTCTGCACCAGAACAAGCTGTCCGCTCGCTATCCCCTGTCATCATGACAATTTTTTTGAAACCACTTTCCTTCAACATCTGAATGACCGTTGCAGTCTCTTCTCGGATTGGATCTGCGATACAAATGACAGCTGCCAATTTCCCCTCAACCGCAAGATAAAGCTGTGAATATTCCCCCGGTAAATTCTGAAATGTCTCCTCCATTCCTTCCGGAATACGGCATTTTTCATCCTCAAAGACAAAATGATGGCTTCCGATGATTACTTTTTTATCTTCCACCCTTGAAGAAATACCATGTGCCACAATATATTCTACCTTAGAGTGATTTTCCTCATGTACCAATCCTTTCTCTTTTGCAGCATTTACCACTGCCTTTGCCATAGAATGAGGGAAATGCTCTTCCAGACAGGCTGACATGCGCAGTAGTTCATCCTCATCTTCTCCATTAAAAGAGATTACCTTTACAACTACCGGCTGTGCTTTTGTCAATGTACCTGTCTTATCAAAAATAATTGTATCTGCCTCTGCCATTTTCTCAAGGAACTTACCTCCCTTTACCGTAATACGATGCCTGTTGGCTTCCCTAATTGCGGCAAGAACCGTAGTCGGCATGGCAAGTTTTAGTGCACAGGAAAAATCCACCATCAAGACAGACAATGCCTTTGTTGTGTTACGTGTTAATAGATAAACCAGTCCGGTTCCCAGCAAAGTATAAGGAACCAACCTGTCTGCAAGATGCTCTGCCCTGCTTTCCACACAAGACTTAAGCTTGTCTGTTTCCTCAATCATAGTCACTATTTTTTCGTATCTGGTTGTCCCTGATACTTCTTTTACCTGAATAACCAGTTCTCCTTCTTCCAGTACCGTTCCGGCATATACATAACCATCCGTTTTCTTTTCTACCGGCATTGACTCACCAGTTAAAGAGGCTTGATTTACCATCCCTTCCCCTTTTACAACGATTCCGTCAAATGGAATTACATTGCCCATATGTACAACAATACTATCTCCTATAACAATCTGATTTATATCAGCCAGAATTTCTTTTCCATCCTTAAGCAGCCACGCCTTGCTGACATTCAACGACATACTGCGCGCCAAATCATCCACAGACTTTTTATATGTCCACTCCTCTAATATCTCTCCTATATTAAGCAAAAACATAACGGAACCGGCTGTATTGATATCTTTGCGAACGACAGAGGTTCCAATGGCCACACTGTCCAAAAGAGCCACTTCAATTTTTCCACCCATAATAGAGCGGATTCCCTTGTAAATATACTTTATTGATTTTACAACAGTAACAACACTTCTGATTGAATATGGCAAAAACAGCTTACTCCCCATACGCATGATGACTCTGCCTGCAAGTTTATCCATATATTCTCTGTTTGTTTTTCTTCCTGAAAGCTGCAGAACGGAATTAGGCACCTGTGTACTCTCATAGGAAAATCTCTGGAGAATACGAATAATTTGATTTTTCTCTCCTGAGAACCGGAATACCACATCCTGATTTCTTTCATATACTTTTACTTCACTAATATTGTCACAGTTTTCCAGAAAATATTGGAGAGTGTCTGCCTGCTCATCTGTCATTTTGTTTTGGATGATATGTATTCTCATACGTCCTTTTATTTCATGCAGAATCTTAAATTTCATATTCTCACGCCTTTCTCTCTTCTTATTCGCATATGTAAAACACCTGCAGTTCCCCGCAGGTGCTCTTCTTCCTTATCTATTCTTCTGATTCGGATTCTACTGTTTTTTCGCTTTCATCCTTAAATTCATTATCTTCCTCAGCACGTTTATCATTGATCTGCTGTGCCTCAGCGTAAATATCTTCTGCATTTTCCTGAATATTACTAACCGTCTTCATCACACATTCCTTAGCGCGAAGAACGGCAGCTGTGCACTGTGTATATAACTTTTTTGCATCCTTGCTGGATAAAATCTTAATGCCTGCTGTTCCAAATAAAACTCCTGCCGCAAAAATGCCTGTCTTTTTTACATCGATTTTCTTCAAAATATTCATGTTTCGTACCTCCAATACTTATTCATGTCTGTAACCGGTAAAGATTGCCATGAGCATACAAATAACAGCCGCCCATGCCCAGAATTTATGTTTCTTCAAATGAAACCCTCCTTTGAAAATATATTATACCGCTCTAAAGAATGCTCTTCTATGCAAATCTTATTGTTGAGATATTTTATCATTTACACTCCATATCACATGGTTCTACAACAACACTTGCAACTTTCTGTGTACCCGCATACCCCAGACACCGCAGACCTTCCGATATCACATTGTACCATTCACCGGATGATAATCTGCAAACGCTCTGATCATCTAATTCAATGATACAGGCACCTTCTCTTTCACAATTCATGCCACATGAAATACGATACATGTTCTTTCGGCTGATTGCTCCAATTTCCTCTAAGAGATTCACCATTCGATATATTGTAGCTGCACCAATGGAAGGATCTATGGCTACTGCTTTATAATAAATTTCCTTACAGCACGCACATTCCTCCTGCAAGATAATGTCTAACAAAATCTTTCTCTGTTTCGTTATTCTGCATCCATTTTCTTTTAGAAGCTGTAACACCATTTCTTTCTGCATTTTTGTCCTGTGATAATTCGCTGCCAATTTGTTTTCCGATTTTATAAATTCCTTTTCCATTGTCAGCTCCTTTCACATTTTCAATTCGAATATCTCTATAAGTAATGCCTGCACAAAAGAAGTGCAGGCCTAGAGCGTGTTTGAAAATTCATTCCCGCCATCTGCACGCCCCACTTTGCGGGAGATTTGCCCCAAATTCGCTTACCGTAGCCCACTACGCCGCGCTCATTTGGGGCAAATCTCCCACAAATTGGGACGCACATCTGGCAGAAAGCAATTTTCAAACACGCTCTAGTCTTAATTGCTACCAGTATGGCAATTACAGTTTCCCTTTGCATCTCCACATCCGTTCGCCCGGCAGCACCCAGCAGCCGGACATCCGATACATCTTTTGCCTTTCTTCTTTTCCTTCCATATGTAAAGAACCGCTGCACCTACTAAAACCAGCAGAATTCCAATGACAGTCACATTCTCCATTGCAGCTCCTTTCCGGCTGAATCTAGAAGACAGTCTATCTTATACTGCCTTTTTTAATTCATACTCTGATACAAACTGCTTATTCGTTTTATGAACAAGTCCAACTAAAACAGCAACCATGGCAAGCACAGCAATCAGTCCGGCCACAAATCCGTTTCCAAGCTTACCTGTGGTAATCAGTGTACCTATCTGATATACCAGAAAAGCTATCGTGTAACCTGTTCCCAGCTGAAGGGCAATGCCTCCCCACAGCCACTTTTTGCTCTGCATTTCTGAGTTCATGGCGCCAAGTGCTGCAAAGCAAGGCGGTGTATATAAGTTAAACATCAGGAATGCAAGCGCTGCTACCTTCGTAATCGCCATTGCAGATGCTACCACATTACCATCGCCAACAAGCGCAAGCTCTTCTGTATCAATAAAAGCACTTAAGCCATAGCATACCGCAAGTGTACCTACTACATTTTCTTTCGCAATAAAACCGGTTACTGCTGCCGCTGCAAGCTGCCATGCTGCGATACCAACGATTGGCACTAAAATAACTGCGATTGGAGAAGCAATGGAGGCAAGGATGGAAGTGCTTTCCATTCCTTCTTCCACTACCTGCAGATGCCAGTCAAAGGACTGCATGATCTGCACGATGGTATTACATACGAGAATAATGGTTCCTGCCTTGATAATGTATGCCTTACCTCGGCTAAGCATAGAAACGAGCGCTCTTTTCAAGCTTGGAAGCTTATATTCAGGCAATTCAATAATGAAGAAAGATTTTCTATATTTAAATCCTGTAATCGCTTTTACCAATAATGCTCCAAGGAGAATTAATACAATACCGACAAAGTACATGAGCGGTCCTACCCAAGGAGTATCGGTAAAAAAAGCACCCACAAACAATGCAATAACAGGAAGCTTTGCACCACAAGGCATAAACGGTGTCAGCATAGCGGTTGCTCTTCTTTCTCTTTCGTTACGAATAGTACGACATGCCATGATACCCGGAATAGCACATCCGGTACCGATTACCATAGGAATGACGGATTTTCCGGAAAGTCCCACTCTCTTGAAAATAGGATCCAGAACGACTGTTGCCCTTGCCATGTATCCACAGTCTTCCAAAAGGGCAATCAGGAAGTACATTACCATAACAAGTGGTAAGAATCCTACAACGGCGCCTACACCACCAATAATTCCGTCAACAAGGAGAGACTGTAGGAAAGGATTTGCATTTTCTACAAGCCCTGCAACCCATTCCTGGAAAATTTCAATCCAGCCTACCAGCCAGTCCGCAATCCAGGTTCCAACAGTAGACTGTGAAATATAAAATACTCCAAACATAACCAGTGCAAAAATCGGGATACCAAGCCATGGATTTGTAAGGACGGCATCAATTTTGTCCTGACCATTTTTCTCTTTTGTCAGAACTTTACGCTTTTCAACGGAAGATACAATAGCTTTCACAAAGGCAAAACGCTTTCTGTCTGCTGCCTCTACTTCACTTTTATTATGTAAGTCAATATTATCCTGCACATAAGGAGCCTTTTGCTCACTTTCCTTTAGAGATGCTGCTTTTGTCACCACATCCGCAAGCCCGGTATGACCGGAAGATGTGGAAACCGTCTTAATCACAGGGCAACCAAGCTTATTTGATAAAAGCTCTACATCAATCTGTGTATCCTTCTTTTCATTAATATCACTCTTGTTCAGTGCGACTACCACAGGAATGCCAAGCTCCAAAAGTTGCGTTGTAAAGAAGAGACTTCGGCTTAAATTTGTAGCATCTACAATATTAATAATTGCATCAGGATTCTCATTCTTTACATAGGCACTGGTAATACTTTCCTCTGATGTAAACGGTGACATGGAATAAGCTCCCGGTAAATCTACCGCAATCAATTCTTCCTTTCCGTCATAATAAGACCTTTTGATCGGGCTTTCCTTCTTTTCTACGGTTACGCCGGCCCAGTTTCCCACTTTTTCATTTCTTCCGGTCAGGGCATTATACATCGTAGTTTTTCCGCTGTTGGGATTACCCGCTAATGCGATTCTCATGATGAATCCTCCTTTGATATATTTTAGTTTCAATTTACCAATATTAGTTTTTTCTAACCCTGGAGTTATAAAAAATAATGAGATACTCACTATTCTTTTTATATTGAAATAGCTTTCGCTAAATCAGTATCAATGTTATATCTGGCATCCTTGATAGAAACA
>CAUWLJ010000107.1:0-11633 GCA_963559585.1 uncultured Eisenbergiella sp.
CAGACACTTTGATTGAGCTTTTCAAGATTGATATGGAAACACAGAAAGACAATCGCAGAAACTGACAGCGACGGGACAACCCGCTACATCACAAAATTAACGGACGCATACAAGGTATCTGGCGCCAGCGCCTTCGTTAGTCTACGCCGCTCTTGGATTTCTCACGGTTCTTACAGACATTATACTGGTTCTTGCACCGTGGGCTGCAAAAGGCTGCATTGGACCGGCTGTCCAGGAACACCTTCTGGCAGTGCTTACACAGGCGCAGGGGTTGGTCAACCTGTTTTTAGCCGGTATTACGCAGTTGATCGGTGTCATTCCTGCGGATAAAATCAAACAGCATCAATATATCCGAAGCCTAAAACCCTTAATCGCTTAAGTCACTTCATTCATAATTTACCATTTTCAAATCGAAGGTCTGCTTTCCCAGCTGTCAGTGCGCCCTTTTTTCTGGCTGCTTACATTCCATTCTGGCTTTCTTGATATCATCATCCCCTTTTTCTACTCTTATCCAACAAAATCGGGTGTCTGACTCTTCTGAACATCAGACATCAACCCTGTTTCGCAATTACCTATTACAGGAATGCTTTATGCGGAGTCGAATATTCCGCTGTGCTGATGCGATGGCGCAGCTGTTGCAGAAGTACGGGCCACAGCTGTTGGGGCAGATGCAGGAGACTGCGAAGGATGGCTGTACACGTTTTGCGGCATCAAGGAAGCAACCCGCTTCTGTGTATCAGGAATTTGACAAAGCCGCTTGATATCAATTGATTTTACACGTTGCGTATTTGTTTGGCGTGTGCATATAATAAATATGCAACGTGTATTTTTGCTTTATGGGGTAAATGAAATGGACTGCAAAACCAAAATAAAAGAACTGCGGGAAAGCACCGGCATGAACCGCAAGGAATTTTGTAAATATTTTCAGATTCCCTATCGGACTGTGACAGAGTGGGAACTGGATAACCGCCATGCACCGGAGTATGTACTTCGTCTTTTAGAGTACTATATCCAGCACGAGATTATTAAAAGGGAGAATATGGAAGATGAATCGGTCTAACATCATCATGTACACAACCGAGGATGGATTGACAAAAATAGATGTCACTTTTGATGAAGATACCGTATGGTTGTCCTTGGATCAGATGGCGGAGTTATTTCAGCGTGACAAGTCAACCATATCACGACACATAAAAAATATCTTTACGGAGGGCGAACTTCGGCCGGAAGCAACTGTTGCAAAATTTGCAACAGTTCAAATGGAAGGAAATCGCCAGGTAACCAGAGATATTGATTATTACAATTTAGATGTTATTATCTCGGTCGGCTATCGGGTAAAGTCGCTGCGCGGTACACATTGCAAAGAATTATTTGACACAGACAGAACTGGATGCTCTAAACAAGATTGTATCGGCTTATCTTGATATTGCAGAGGTGCGCGCTATGGCTCATGAACCGATGTATATGAAAGACTGGTTGGAGACGATTGACGATTACCTGAAAATGACCAGACGGGATATTTTGACAACAAAGGGTCGTGTAACTCATAAACAGGCAATTGATAAAGCGCACGCAGAGTATGAAAAATATCGAAAAAAGCAGGATGAATTACTCTCTCCTGTTGAGCGCCATTTTATCGAGAGCATTGAGGAACCGGAGGCATTGGAGTAATTGAAAAAACGAATAAAATGCTATCTCTACACACGGGTATCTACTTCCATGCAGGGGGACGGATACAGTCTGGACGCTCAGCGAGACAAACTGCGGAAATAGGCTGAATACGAAAATATGGTAGTGGCAGGAGAATATTCTGACGAAGGCTTTTCCGGCAGGAATATTCAGGACAGACATGAATTTCAGCGGATGCTGCAAGACATTCAGGACTGCAAAGACGGCGTGGAATATGTGCTGGTATTCAAACTGTCCCGGTTCGGGAGAAACGCTGCTGATGTACTGAATTCCTTGCAGCTGATGCAGGATTTCGGTGTCCATCTGATTTGTGTGGAAGATGGCATTGACAGTTCCAAAGATTCCGGCAAGCTGATGATTTCTGTCTTTTCTGCGGTGGCAGGGCTTTGTGAAGAAACTGCGGCAGAACGGGCGATAAGGAAATTGTCAAGCACCGGAATATCCGCGATTTTCTCTTAGCCAAGGAGTGGAACTAGAGCGTAGTCCAGAAAATGAACGGCACAGCAGGCTGTTGAAAAGGCTGCAGATGATCCTGTGAAAGAAACTGCCTCTCCTCCCCGCCGCATAAAAATCAAGTGTCCATAACCAACATGATTATGGACACCTGCTGTGATCGGAGTGACAAGACTTGAACTTGCGGCCTCTACTTCCCTAAAGTAGCGCTCTACCACCTGAGCCACACCCCGTTATTCTGTTCTGCATCGGTTTGCTTGCTGTATCGCCAACCGACGAATGTTAGTATACAAAATAAATCTACATCTGTCAACAGTTTTTTACTGAATATTTTCAAAGAGTTTTTTACTGAATATTTTCAAAGATTTTTTTGAGATTTGTAACAGTTCGTTACTGTTCAGCCCGCGCCCACGGAGCAGCAAGCTGCTCCGCAAAACACCTCTTCGGGGCTTTCCGCTGCTACGCAGCTCCTTTCCGGCATATCCCGGGACAGGACAGCGTTCCTTCATCCACTCCTCGCCGGGTCACATTCCTACGGCTCAGATCACATACGTCTCAGCCGTAAGAACATGTCTTTACTCCTCCGTCTCCAGCCTTCCAAAATCCTTCCGTTCAAATTCCTGAATGGAAATGCTCTTTTTATTCGGGTTTGCATACACAAAGGTTTTGTCCACATTTTCCAGATAATTCTGGATTTTGTCGTTGGTGGCGCTGATGATGGCCTGGAAGCCAAGTCCGCGGATCAGCTCGATACAGCTTGCCACCTTCTCCGCGTCCATCTTGGAAAAGGCTTCGTCCAGCACCACCAGGCGGATGGTGGGACGGCGGGAGCCTCTCCCTGCCAGATTGATGTGGTAGGCCTGGGCAAAGCTGGCAAGAAGGGCCACGTAAAGGGGATTCTGCCCCTCTCCTCCGGAATTCTTCCGGATCATCTTGCTTAAATCGATCACCAGACGGTCCTCACCCTCCACGATCTGCTCCATCTCAAAGGAAAGGTAGGTACGGTAGTCCGCGTATTTCTCCATATTCAGCCGCGCCTCCTCCAGCTCTCTGGCGTTTGCCGTCTCAGGCGGGATGAAGATGCGGATCAGATCGTTCATGAGCAGGCCGTATCTGCTCTGGTGATCCATGGAAAACAGATCCATCTGGTTGTCCATGGAGGCGGTCAGGCTGGCCGGATCGATCTCCAGGGCCTCGTCCATGAACATGTCGTAATAGGCCCCGTCCGCCCCTCTGCTGCGGGTGATCTTGAACTGATAGCGGTCTTTTCCGAAGTTCAGCCCCCGGATGATCCGGTTCAGCTCATCCCTGCGCAGGAACGCCTCCTTGATGGCGCTTCGGATCTTGTAGATAAAGTCCTCCTGAAAATGCTCCACGGCAATGCGCGCCTGGGCCGCCGCTTTTTCCTGGTAGTCGGTGATCCGGTCGCAGGAAAGCTCGGTGAGCAGGCTCTGGTAATCCTCGTTGTCCTGAGCGCTGGCGGAAAAATCCCGTCCCGGGTGCTTTTTCAGGTATTCGCTGCGCAGATCCACCAGGCTGTTTCTCTCCTGCTCCAGAGCCTCCTCTGCCTGGGTGATGTCTGCGGAAGCCTGACGGATCAGGGAATCGAATCTGGGGGAGGGAATTTTGGCAAACCAGTCTGCGAACTCCTTCTCCCACTCCTGTGTGGAGGCAAGAGCGCGCTGTCCCGCCAGCAGCTCCTCGTTTTTCTCCACAAAAGCCCTCTCGCTGTCGGCGATCCTGCGCTCCTGATCGTGGATCCTTATCTTGGCTGCATCGATCCTTCCTTCCAGCTCCTTCTGTCTGCCTGAAAGCTCGCGAAGCTGCTCCTTCCAGGTCTCCACGGCTCCCGTTTCCAGCTGCTCCAGCTGTTTTTCCAGGCGGGAAAGCTGCTCCTCCTTCTTCTTTTTCTCCTCCCTGTCGGCAAGAAGCTCCTGATAGCTGGTGACCGTATCCGTCAGGAATTCGTACTCCAGCAGGCGGCGGGCCCGGGCTGCGCTCTCCTCATATTCCGCCTGGCGCTTCTGCAGCTTTTCCAGGCGCTCCTGCAGCTCCTTCTGGCGGCGGCGCATACTTTTCTCACCGATGAAAGCCCTTCTGGTGTAGTTGTCCGGGTTCAGGCGGCGCAGCTGGAAGTTCTGGTAGATCAGGCAGTCCGCAGTCACTCCGATGCGGCAGCGGCGCAGCTCCTCCCGTTCTTCACATTTCATCACATTTCCAAGGAGGAAATTTACCAGGTTTCTCACATACCTCTCCCTGCACTCCACCTCCTCGGAAAGCGCGCCGGGCTGGGCGTCGTATTCCTTCTGATCCAGCTTCTCCGTATCCACCAGGGCGATGCGCCAGAATTTCTTTCCGTCCAGCTCCTCGTAGATCTCCATGGCCTGCTGCACATAGGCGGGCTCCACGATGAGGGAAAGCTTGTTCCAGGACAGATAGCCCTCCAGGGCGTTCCTCCATTTCTCGTCCCGGATGTCCAGAAGGTCGGAAAGGATGCGCACGGGGACGTTTTTGCCGGTGCGCTCATAAAGCTGTGCCTGGATCCGTGTCCTGGCCTCCTCCACCTCCCTGGGGTAGGCCTTGCGGCCCAGCAGAAGCTCCGACAGATCCTTCTGTATAAGCTCCGCCTCCTTACGCAGGGCACGGGCCTCCGAGGAAGCCTCCTGGCGCTGGCGCTCCGTCTCATCGTGCACCTGTTTCAGGTCCTTCTTCAGGCGCTCCAGCTCCTCCCCGGTGATGGTGCCCTTGCGGAATTTGTCCATATCCCACAGGGTCTGGTTGGAAATACTTTCCTCCTCCTCCCATTCCTGAAGGCGATTGGAAAGCTGCTCCCATTTTCTCTGGCTTCTGGATAAAAGCTCCAGATTCTCCTTCAGATCCTTCCGCTTGGCCTCCAGCTCCCCGTAGCCGCTTCCCAGGAGCTGCCGGTTGATCTCCTCGTACTGCGTCCCGTATTCTTCACGGTTTACGAGCAGTCTTTCCAGCTCTTTTCTCTGCTGCTCCAGGTCCTCCCTGCCCTGCTGTGCCCTTGACCGGAGCTGCCGGATCTGCTCCTCCAGGGCCAGAAGCTGCAGCTTCTCCATACGGCAGCGCAGGCTGCCCGAGCGGGAACGAAAGTCGCAGACCCGTCGGTAGGCATCGCAGATCCGGGTAAGTTCTTCGATCTCACGGGCGGTATTTTCGATCCTTGTGCGCATTCTGCCGTAAAGCACCACGCTCTCCTGCATGTCCTCTATGTGAATATCCTGCTCCATGCAGATGTATTCCTTTACGAAATCCTCCAGCCTGATGTTCATACGGAAGGGGATGGCGCGTTTGAACAGGCGTGGGAATTTCTCCATGTCCAGCCCGCCCAGGTACACATCGTACAGGTTCCTGCGGAAGCGTTCATTATTCGACGTCAGGAAAAAGTCCTCCCTGGCATAATTCCGGCGCAGATAATCCCTCAGCTCCGGGATGGTCATGGCTCGGGCCGCCCCGGTGCTCTCCTTTACCCGCATCTTTCCTCCGTCCTCCGCAGACAGTCCGAGCTGCCCTCCCACCCGGTAAAAATGCTCCGGGACGGCGCCCCTGTGCCAGAAAAAGAGGCGGCTGATCTCATTGGTGGAGGTTTCCACGTCAAAGAGGACGCCCACGCACTCCTTCTCCCCGCTTCCCGTCTGCTCCAGCTCCAGGACGATGGTGGTGGAAAAGTTGCGGTTGCGCTTGTAGGAGGCCTGGTTGTTCTCACCGATATTGATCATACCCCGCAGATATTCGATCAGGCTGCGGTCGGAGTCGTCCGCCGCCGCCTTGTTGAAAAATCCTCTGCCGTCGGTGTTGGCGTACAGGACGATCTGAAGCGCGTCGATCACCGTGGATTTGCCGCTTCCTGAGTGGCCGGTGAAAAAATTGATGCTCTTATTCAGTTCCAGAACCTTGTGGTCAATATAGTGCCAGTTGTTCAGCACGATACGGCTCACCGCCTTGAAGGGCTGGGCAGAGGGCTGTACGGCGGGAGCCGGAGCGGGCTGGGCCTCTGCGGCTGCGGAAGGGTGTACGGCGGGAGCTTCCTTTTCATTCATCATCTTTGTCATTTTCTGTATCTCCGGTGTAGTTCAGTGCTTCTTCGTTTCCGTCGGCTCCCTCGGGGGTATACTCCTTGGGAGTATCCCCATTGGAAGTCATCTCCTCCCCAAAGGCGGCCAGCAGGCCCCGGATCTCCTCCCGCATCAGAACCAGATTGATGCAGGGATAGATGAGAATCCGGGTGTTTTCCTCCAGCTCCTCCAGGGAGTCCAGCGGCTCGATCATCTGGTATTTTTTCAGAACGGCAAGGGCTCTGCGGACCTCCGTGAGGGAATGCTGGCTTCTTGCCAGGCGGAACTCTCCCACCTTGGCGTTCAGTGCGCCGAAGGTGGTGATGATATTCACATTGGAGGAGGCGGAGGCCATCTGCTCGTCATAGATCAGCTTCAGCAGGAGCAGATAGATGGTAGCAAGCTTGGGCAGACGCTCCCCCATAAGGGCTGTGCCCTGCACATAGATGGTGCCCAGATCCGTGCTGCTCTCCAGACGGATCCCCGCTGCGGACAGGTAGCTTTCCAGAAATTCAAAATGCTTTTCCGCAAAATAATAATCCCTGTTGCTCACAAGCCGCCCGGCCTTCCTGTCATAGGTGCGTTCCAGCAGATAGGTCTGGCGGAAAAGCCTGCCCAGCACCTCCTGCATCCGCTCCTGATCCTCTGTGGACAATTCCCGTATATATTCAAGCATCCGGCTGCTCCTTTCCACTTTTCAAGCTACTCTTTTCCTCCTCTTCTCCCCCGCGCTTCACAAAAAGCATGGCAGGGTACTCATAGACACCGTCCTGTACCTGTTCTCCTCCCGGTTTTACCGAAAAGCGGCTGTTCTTTCTCATGGAAAAATCGTAGGCCAAAATCAGCTTCTCAAACTCATCCTGGCTGCCAAGCTTCAGATTTCTGGTGTCCAGGCAGCCCTGTTCCATGCGGGCCTCAATATAATCCTCCACCTGTGCCCGGCTGAAGCGGTGATGGATCCGGTTCAGCCGCAGGATCTCCTCCTCGGACAGAGGCTCCGGCTCCTCCTCCGGCTCCAGCTCCTCCATGAAATTCCTTCTCTGCCTCCTTTTGTAAAGAGGGTTCTCACCCAGCACCTCCCAGGCGGACAGGTTCATGCGTGCCGCCACAGCGGCAAGTCTGGCATCCTGGCGGGAGCGGCCTCCCGTCCGGCCTGCACCGGAAGGATCCTGCTCCTCCCCCAGACAGTTCAAAAGCTGCACCAGAAGGCCGTGGCGGTCATCCTCCCCGCTGAGCAGATAGTTTAAGCGGCTCACCGTGGCGCGGATGTATTTGCTGTGCTCCCTGTCCATGTTGGCAATGCGGCGTTCGATCATCTCAAAGCCTCTCTCGATCTGGTCGATCAGCTCCAGCACGTCCTCCTCCTGACGGCGGCGCGGAAGAAGCGGACGGATGGGAGGGATGTTCTTTTCAGCCAAAGCCTTCTCCTGTCTGCTCCGCTCTCCGGCTTCCGTCCGCTGTGCGCTGCGCACCCGCTCCACCCACTCCTCGTCCTCCCGCATCTCCTTGAGACAGCGCCTGATGTCCATTTTGTATATATAAAAATTGTCGCTGGTTTTCAGAATATGGTACTTGCGCCGCACCACCTCCTCCACATAGCCGTCCAGATGCTCCCGCAGAAGCTCGCCGTAGGTCTGCTTTTCCAGGAGGCGGTCAAAGAAACGATCCATGTTGTGAAGCATGTCCTGGAGGGCCTTGTTCAGCTTTCTGGTATTGACCAGGGCTGTTTTCAGCATGGACAGGTTCATGCGGGGATCATTTTTGAAGGAAAACAGGGTGGCGTACACGTTCTGGATGTACACCTCCGTGTCCTCCTGCTGTTCATAGGCCAGCTTTTCAAAAGCCTCTATGAGCACGGAGGCGTAATCGGGGATCACGATGTTGGTGGCCATGGAGGCGTAATCCTCCACCCGTCTCAGCCATCCGGCGCGGATCAGCCAGTTCACGATACGCCTGGGCAGGGTCTCCCCCGCTTCCTCGTCGGTCTCCGTCTCCTCCCGTTCCATCCGAAGGCTCTGTGAGGCGCACATGTCCGTCAGAACCTGGATGCAGGCTTCTTTCGTCAGAAAATAGTTGTTGTACTGGTATTCGTCGCTGATGGCAAGCAGCGCTTCTATATAGGTATCCCGGTTCAGGGAGCGGAAAAGGCTCCAGAAGGACGGGGGAATGTCATATTGGTAATTCACGTAAGGGGCCTCCCATTCGTTGTCAGTCAGGATTCTTCCTGCATCCTTTCAAGCTGTGCGCGCAGCTCCTCCGATATGCCGTCAAGCAGGAAGCTTCTCTCCTGCCTCTGATTCTCCAGATAGTCTGTGCGCACAGCCGTTTCGGATCTTCGCACCTCCTCCAGCAGATCCCTGGCGGATAACAGCCTGCTGCCCGCGCCGCGGATAATGATCTGCTCCAGGCCGTCGGAGGTGGCCACGGTGATTTCGTATTTTTTCCCGTTTTCATGGGTAAATTTCTCAATATACTGATCGGCGGTCTCCGCCTCCCTGGTATAAACCACATGAATATTGTGGTAATCCAGGATCTCCGTCTGATGCCCCTGCACCCGGTAGGCGTCAAACACCACGATGATCTCACAGCCTGCGGTGCCCCGGTAGTTGCTCAGCACATCCAAAAGCCTTCCTCTGGCCCCGTCCACATTGCTCTGTGCCAGGTCTCTTAAATCCTCCCAGGCAAAAATAATATTGTAGCCGTCCACCAGCAGGTATTTCTCTTTCTTTGGAGCCGCAGAGGGCTTCCACTCTCTGGACACCGGCGGCATGGAAGCGGAGGGCGCGGCGCTTCTGCGTCCCCATCCGGCTTTTCCCGGCGCGTCCTTATCCTTCCGGTTGGCGTGGTAGGTTCGCTTCAGGATCTCATCGATCTCCTCCGTCCCCACCCAGGCTTCCTCCCTGTGTCCCTCCTCCCTTCGGGAGACGGAGAATTCTGCCGCGCGGCCATCCCGTGATCCGGGCGCTGCGTCCTCAGCCGGCAGCTCCCCGCCCTCCGCCCGGCCCCGCTTCCATCCGGCCAGATCCAGGGCAGGCAGGTGCATATACTCCGGCACCCTGTCCCATGGCACCACGAAGCCCGCCCCGTGGGCGCAGAAAACGGAATCCGGCGTGTTTTCCACATCTCTCAGGGGCTCGTACCCGGCCCGCTCCATCACCTCCGCCGTGTTGTGGCAGGGCTCATACCCTTTCAGGGTGCAGAAAAGCCTGCCGTGCCCCCTGGAATAGGCCGTCACCTCCCGCTGGTAATCCCGCATGGAAGCCACGGGCGCAGTGCCTGTGAGCACCGCCGTTCCCTTCTCCGTCTCCGGCGGCTGGAACGTGCCGCACATTTTCTCAATATCCGTCATGGCACGGCCCACATACTGCTCCGGGAGCTCCAGCCGGAACTCGTACCAGGGCTCCAGCAGCAGGCAGTCTGCCTGCATCAGCCCCTGCCGCACGGCGCGGTAGGTGGCCTGGCGGAAATCCCCTCCCTCCGTATGCTTCAGATGCGCCCGCCCGCAAAGAAGGGTGATCTTCATGTCCGTGATGGGCGCTCCCACCAGCACGCCCCGGTGCTCCTTTTCCATCAGATGGGTGAGCACCAGCCGCTGCCAGTTCTGCTCCAGCACATCCCGGCTGCAGCAGGAGGCAAATCTCAACCCGCTTCCGGGCTCCCCCGGCTCCAGCAGAAGGTGCACCTCCGCATAATGGCGCAGCGGCTCAAAATGTCCCACACCCTCCACCGCGCTGACGATGGTTTCCTTATATACGATATTGCCTGTCCCGAATTCCACATCCACACCGTAGCGCTCCAGGATCAGGCTTTTCAGGATCTCCGTCTGCACCTCGCCCATCACCTGGGCATGGATCTCCTGCAGCTCCTCGTTCCAGACGATGTGAAGCTCCGGCTCTTCCTCCTCCAGCTGGCGCAGTTTAGGCAGAAAAGAAGCGGCCTGGCACTCCGGCGGCAGCTTGATCTGATAGCTGAGAACGGGCTGCAGCAGAGGGGCCTCGGATGCAGCCTCCGCCCCAAGCCCCTCGCCGGGGCGCGTCCGGGTAAGCCCGGTGACCGCACAGATGCTTCCCGCCTCCGCTTCCTCCGCAAGCTCATATTTCGTGCCGGAATAAATGCGGATCTGGTTTACCTTTTCCGCCCAGGCCAAACCGCCCCCGTTCTGTCGGCCAGGCTCAGACGGGGACGCCTGTTTTCTCCCGCTGTCCTTCTCTCCGCCATCCTTCTCTCCGTCCTCCTTCTCCCCGCCGCCGCACAGCACGCTCTTTACCTTCAGGCTCCCGCCCGTAATCTTCATATAGGTCAGCCTGTTTCCCTGGCCATCCCTGGCGATCTTGAACACCCTTGCACCGAACTCTGCCCTCCGCGCCGCCGGACTGCTGTAGGCATACAGCCCCTCCAGAAGCTCCTCCACGCCGGACAGTCTCAGCGCGGATCCAAAAAAGCAGGGGAACAGCTTCCTCTCCCGCACCAGGGAAGCGATCTTATCCTCCGCAACCCTTCCCTCCTCCAGAAACTGCTCCAGAGCCTCCTCATCGCAGACCGCCGTCTCCTCATAGAACGCTTCGTCCCAGTCCCCGAAGTCTGCGCGGGAAAAATCCACGCAGGCAGGATCCAGACGCTCCTTCAGCCCGCTCATCAGCGCTTCCCTGTCCGTCCCGTCCTGATCCATCTTGTTCACGAAAAGGAAAACCGGGATCCCGTACCGTTTCAGCAGATACCACAGCGTCCTGGTATGCCCCTGCACCCCGTCCGCGCCGCTGATCACAAGCACTGCCGCGTCCAGCACCTGCAGAGTGCGCTCCATCTCCGCCGAGAAATCCACATGCCCCGGCGTATCCAGCAGCGTCACCTGCATATCATTCCAGGTCAGGGAGGCCTGCTTGGAAAAAATCGTGATCCCCCGCTCCCGTTCCAGGGCAAAGTGATCCAGGAAAGCGTCCCCGCTGTCCACACGGCCCTGCCTGCGGATCGCTCCGCTTAAATATAACAGGGCCTCGGAAAGCGTGGTTTTTCCGGCGTCCACATGGGCCAACAGACCAGCACATATATGTTTTTTCGTTTTTTCAGATCTTTGTCCGCCCATAAAAAAGCCTCCCTTCGCGATGGCATAATGTTGAATTATACCACAAAAGGAGGCGTTGGTCGAGATGCTGCTGCACTTGGTTCAATATAAACTTTATCAAAACTCAATTGCAATTATATTTTAGAGAATGCACCCCCTTGTTTTTTTCTTCTTTTACGGATATAATAATATCTAATCACGATTCAGTAAATCACGATTAGATATTCTAGGAGGTAGTTTTATGTTCATCGGCAGAGAAAAAGAACTAAAATTCCTGCAGGATAAATACGATGAGAAAAAAGGGCATCTGATTGTTTTATACGGCAGAAGGCGTGTAGGCAAAACGGAAA
>CAUWLJ010000108.1:0-11481 GCA_963559585.1 uncultured Eisenbergiella sp.
AAAAAAGGACGCTCCGCTGTGGATGCGCACTCGCGCGGGAGGCAGATATTGCCTGGCGGCAATCGCGCCCGGCGCGGGCGTGCGTCAAGACGCACACTTTTTTAGATAAAAGGGAAACAAAGAAAGGCGGTAAGGGCTTTGTATACAGAGTTTTTGGATAAGCTGGATGAAGCGCAGATGGTGTTGGCAGGGATAGGAAAAGAGATGGAGGAAGATTTTTCGGGAATGGAGAAGGATTCCTTCTATCAGGCTGCCATAAAGGAGGCCGGGGATGAGGAGCTGGATGCGCTGCTCCCCTATCTGCGGCTTCATTATATAAAGCGGCATGGAAATCCCAGGCTGCAGGAGGCCTACGGGAGACTGGCAGAGCTTCTTGCGGGAAAAAATTATTTTGTGGTAACGTTGTGTACCGACGATTATATCTATGGGGCGGGTCTGGACGAGGGCAGGATTGTGGCCCCCTGTGGCGGATACCGGGCTATGCAGTGCAGCCGGGTGGACGAGACGGGTGAGCCAAGCTGCCAGGCGGCTTCCGGGCCGTTGGCGACGGACCCATGCCTGTGGGAGAGCGTCCTTGAGGAATTGGATCGGGCATATGCAGAGTGGAAAGATGGAATCCATGGAGACAGTCCGCACTTGAGGGAGGCTTCGGAGCAGCTGACGGGAGATACATTCCACGGGAATGGATTCCACGGGAATCCATTCCCTGGGAAGAAATTCCCTGGAAATTCTTTCCAGGGCGGGCTTTCCGGGCTGAAGTATCCTGTCTGCGGAGAATGCGGCAAGCCCCTTTCTTTTAATCAGATGGGGGTTCCCGGCTACCGGGAGGAAGGTTATCTGCCTCAGTGGGAGAGATATACCAAATGGCTGCAGGGAACGTTGAACAGGAAGCTGTGCCTCCTGGAATTAGGGGCGGGGATGGAGTATCCTTCCGTGATACGTTTTCCTTTTGAAAAGGTGGCTTTTTTTAATCAGAAGGCCCATCTGTTCCGCGTGCACAGCAGGCTGTATCAGCTTACGGAGGAACTGAAGGGAAAGGGAACGGCAGTGAAGGAGGATCCGGTTTCCTTTCTGGAAAAGTGCGGGAGGGACGGACAATGACGGGAATCGTGGATTATGATGCGGGCAATATCAGAAGCGTGGAGAAGGCGCTTCATTTTCTGGGCGAAGAAACGCTGACTACAAGGGATGGGGAGCAGCTGCTTGCGGCAGACAGGGTGATTCTTCCCGGCGTGGGCTCCTTTGGGGATGCGATGGAAAAGCTTCATGCTTATGGCCTTGTTCCGGTTCTGAAAAAGATTGCGGCGCAGGGAACCCCTTTTCTGGGAATCTGCCTGGGCCTGCAGCTTCTCTTTGAGAGCAGCGAGGAGAGTGAAGGCGTGGAAGGACTTGGCCTGCTGAAGGGGCGGATCTGCAGAATCCCGGAAGGGGAAGGACTGAAGATTCCTCATATCGGCTGGAACAGTCTCACTTATCCTAATCCGGGGCGGCTGTTTGCCGGGATCGGGGAGGAGCCTTACGTATATTTTGTGCATTCCTATTATCTGAGGGCGGAGGAGCCTTCCATCGTAACGGGGCGCACCCGGTACGGCATTGAAATCGACGCTTCTGTGGAGAAGGGCAACGTGTTCGCCTGCCAGTTTCATCCGGAAAAAAGCTCCTCCGTGGGGCTTGCCATCCTGAAAAACTTTGTATCGCTGTGATTCCGTGCTCCTGTAAGGGGAGACAGAGGGCGGAGCGGACTTGATTGATCCGTTCCGGGTAAGAAGCCGGAACGAAAAAAGGAGAAAAGAAATTGCACACAAAGAGAATCATCCCCTGCCTGGATGTGAAAAACGGGCGGGTGGTAAAGGGCGTTAATTTTGTAAATCTGAGGGATGCGGGAGATCCGGTGGAGATCGGCGCAGCCTACGATCAGGCAGGAGCGGACGAGCTGGTTTTTCTGGACATCACGGCGTCCTCCGATGGGCGCAGCACCGTAGTGGATATGGTGCGGAGGGTGGCGGAGCGGGTGTTCATCCCCTTCACTGTAGGGGGCGGTATCCGCTGCGTGGAGGATTTCCGCAGGCTTTTGAGAGCAGGCGCGGATAAGATCTCCGTCAATTCGGCGGCCATCAGCCGCCCTGAGCTGATCAGTGAGGCGGCGGATAAGTTTGGAAGCCAGTGTGTGGTGGCAGCCATCGACGCCAGAAGGCGGCCGGATGGAAGCGGGTGGAATATTTATCGAAACGGCGGCAGGGTGGATACCGGGATCGACGCTCTCGCCTGGGCGGAGCGGGTAACCCGTCTGGGAGCGGGGGAGATCCTGCTTACCAGTATGGACTGCGATGGAACGAAGGCCGGATACGATATTGATCTGACCAGGAAGGTGGCGGAGCTGGTTCCCATTCCGGTGATTGCCTCCGGCGGGGCGGGAACAAAGGAGCATTTCCTGGATGCCTTGACAAAGGGGCGGGCGGATGCTGCCCTGGCAGCCTCTCTTTTTCATTATAAAGAGCTGGAAATAAAAGAAGTGAAAGGTTTTCTGCGGGAGGCGGGAGTGCCTGTGCGACTGTAGGAGACTGCCGGGGTGGGGACACTGCGGCAGCACGGTGCGAGGAGCCGGCAGATGTTTGGCAAACAGGATAGGAGCGGCCCGAAAGGACGAATATGACCGGAAAGGACGAATGAGAGATGGGAATGATACAGAACGATTGGCTGGATGAGATCAGCGCAGAATTTAAAAAGCCGTACTATGCGGAATTGTTTCGGTTTGTGAAGGAAGAATACTCCACCAGGGTGATTTATCCTCCGGCGGATGAGATCTTCAGCGCGTTTCACCTGACCCCGTTAAGCCGGGTGAAGGTGGTGATCCTGGGGCAGGATCCCTACCACAATGAGAACCAGGCCCACGGGCTGAGCTTTTCCGTGAAGCCGGAGCAGAAGGACATACCGCCGTCGCTTTTGAATATTTACCAGGAGCTGCAGTCGGATCTGGGATGCTTCATTCCCAACAACGGATACCTGGAGAAATGGGCCAGACAGGGCGTGCTGATGCTCAATACCGTGCTCACCGTGCGGGCCCATCAGGCCAATTCCCATCAGGGGCACGGCTGGGAGCAGTTTACGGACGCGGTGATCCAGGCGGTAAACAGGCAGAACCGGCCTGTCGTATACATGCTGTGGGGCCGGCCGGCCCAGAGCAAGATCCCCATGCTCACCAATCCTGCCCATCTGATCCTGAAAGCGCCCCATCCCAGCCCGTTGTCCGCATACAGAGGCTTTTTCGGATGCAGGCATTTCAGCCAGGCCAATGAGTTTCTCAAAGAAAACGGAGTGGAGCCCATCGACTGGCAGATTGAAAATATAGAATGACGAAAGGGATAAGCAGAACATGAGAAAAGTTCCATTTGTAACCAGAGAGCAGATAGAAGAAATCGTGCAGACCTACCCCACTCCCTTCCATATTTATGACGAAAAAGGGATCCGGGAAAATGCGGCGAAGCTGAAGCAGGCGTTTTCCTGGAATCCGGGCTATAAAGAATTCTTTGCGGTGAAGGCCACGCCCAATCCGTTTCTGATGGATATTCTGAGGGAGTACGGCTGCGGCTGCGACTGCTCCTCCCTGACGGAGCTGATGCTGTGCGAGGCCATGGGAGTGAGGGGGGAGGATATTATGTTTTCCTCCAATGAGACCCCGGCAGAGGAATATGCCTATGCGGCCAGACTGGGAGCTACCATCAACCTGGATGATATTACACATATAGAGTATCTGGAAAAAACCATCGGAGCCCTGCCGGAAACCATTAGCTGCCGTTATAATCCGGGAGGCGTATTCAAGATCAGCAACAGCATTATGGACAATCCGGGGGATTCCAAGTACGGCTTTACCACTGAGCAGATGTTTGAGGGCTTCCGTATTTTGAAGGAAAAGGGCGTGAAGCGTTTCGGAATCCATGCCTTTCTGGCCAGCAATACGGTGACCAACGACTATTATCCCACCCTGGCCAGGGAGTTGTTCCAGCTGGCGGTAAGGCTGGAGAAGGAGACGGGGGCAGACATCTGTTTCATCAATCTGTCCGGCGGCGTGGGCGTGCCTTACCGTCCGGATCAGGAGCCAAACGATATTCTGGCCATCGGGGAAGGCGTGCGCAGGGTATACGAGGAGGTGCTTGTGCCTGCCGGGATGGGGGATGTGGCCATCTATACGGAGCTGGGCCGTTTTATGATGGCGCCCTACGGCCATCTGATTACCAGGGTCATCCACGAGAAGCACACCTACAAGGAATACGTGGGCTGTGACGCCTGTGCGGTGAATCTGATGCGGCCTGCCATGTACGGGGCGTACCATCATGTGACGGTACTGGGAAAGGAGGACGCTCCCTGTGACCACAAATACGACGTGGTGGGCTCTCTGTGTGAGAACAATGATAAATTTGCGGTTGACAGGATGCTTCCCTCCATCCAGACCGGGGACTATCTGGCTATCCATGACACCGGGGCGCATGGCTTTTCCATGGGCTACAATTATAATGGAAAGCTGCGCTCCGCAGAGCTTCTCCTTGAGCAGGACGGCGGCGTGAAGCTGATCCGCAGGGCGGAGACGCCGAGGGATTATTTTGCCACCTTTGACTGCTTTGAGCTGTTTGACAGGTTCCGCTTCTGATATGGGGAAGCAGACGCTGCAGAAAAGAATCTCAAAAAGCTTTATCCTGGCGTTCGTTGTGCTGCTGACCGTGACGATGGGGGCGGCGGTGTGGATCAGCGCCCGTGTGTGCCGCGTACAGACCAGCAGGCTGTGCAGGAGCGGGATTACCGGCAGGAGCTGGACTATTAGAGACAGCTGGAGGAGCTTTTTATCGTGAAAGGCTGAGTGCGATGGGTGAGAGCAGATATACGAGGGCGCAGGGAGAAAACGGCGCCTTCCATTTGGAATATGACGAGGAGAACAGGATATGCCTGCTTCAGAACAGGAATGACGTCCATGAGATGAACTGGGTACTTCCCGAACGGAAATGGGGGACAGTAAGGAACTGTACAGCTCTTGAGGTGGAGGTAAAGCGGGAATTTCTCGGCGGACGGCTCAGGGAAAGCTATGTGTTCCATAATCCCACCGGTTTTGACATCTACAGCCAGGGGACGCAGATTGGGATAGAGACGCCCTTTCCCGATTATTACACGGACGCGGCTGTCTGTCTGGTGAAATGCTGCCATACCCACATCTGGTGCGGAGGAAATGACAGCTATGTGATGACCCTGCGGATGGGAGGCCAGGCCCCACACCTGGGGCTGGTTCTGGTGGAGGGCAGCCTGCAGGGGTACAGTGTGGAAAGGATGGCCAGCACAGAGGGGCGGGAAGAAAACCTGAGCAATCACCGGGGCTGCCTGACCCTGCATCCCTCCCCCTTCTGCCTGCATCCGGGAGAAAGCTGTACGCTGTCGTGGGAGCTGTTCTGGTATGAGGACAGGGCGGATTTTGACAGAGCTTTGAATAAACAGCCGGACTTTGCGGTGGTAAAGTCGGAGCATTTTGTGGTATTCCAGGGTGAAAAGATCGATTACCGGGTCAGGATCGGAGGGGAAGAAAAGCGGGTCACCCGGGAGGCCTGCCGGCCGGGTGAGCAGATCTGCGAGATCAGCCACAGCGGCAGGAAAACAACGGCCTCCTTCCTGGTGGTGCCTCCTTTGGAGGAGACGGCGGAGAAGCGCAGCCGCTTCATTGCCGCCAGACAGCAGTGCCTGGATGAAAAAAGCGCCCTGTACGGAGCCTATCTGATCTATGACACCGAGGAAAAACGCCAGTATTATTCTCACTTAAACGACCACAACGGCGGCCGGGAGAGAGTGGGGATGGGGGTGCTGATGGCTCATTATCTTCAGAAGCATCCTGACGGTGAGCTGGAAAAGAGCCTTGACCTGTTTTTGAGGTATGTGCTCAGAGAGCTGTTTGATGAAGAGACCGGAGAAGTCTTTAACGATGCGCCCAGGTGCAGGGACTATATCCGGCTGTACAATTACCCGTGGGTGGCAAGACTGTTTCTGGAGACCTGCCTGCTGAAAAAAGATGAGAGTTACCTGGACCGGTACATGAAATGTGTAACCTTTTTCTATGAAGCAGGAGGAGCGCATTACTACGCTATCGGAATGCCCATGGAGGAATCTGTCCGGGTATTCAGACAGGCCGGACGGGAGGAGGACGCGGAAAAATTGTTGAAGCTGTACCGGCAGCAGGGCGATTTCATCCTGGAGAGAGGATGGGATTATCCGGCCCATGAGGTGGATTATGAGCAGAGCATCGTGGCTCCTGCGGCGATCTGCATGGGAGAGCTGTACCGTCTGACCGGAGAAGAAAAATACAAAGCCGCCTTCCTCAGCCAGCTTCAGGTGCTGGAGCTGTTTCAGGCAGAGCAGCCGGACTATCACTGCAATCAGGTGGCGATCCGGCACTGGGATGGCTACTGGTTCGGCAAAAGGCGCTGTCTGGGAGATACCTTCCCCCACTACTGGAGCGTGCTGTCCGGCTATGCGTACAGTCTGGCCAGGGGGCTGGAGGGGCTGGAGGCCTATGCGGACAGGGCGGAAGCCACCCTGCGCGGTGTGCTCAGCCTGTTCGGGATGGACGGAAGCGCATCCTGCGCCATGGTTTATCCTATGGCAGTGAACGGCAGGGAAGCCCATTTCCTGGATCCCTGGGCCAACGATCAGGACTGGGGGCTCTATTACAATCTGAAGCTTGGAAAAAAAGAATAAAGACGGACGACATCCGTAAAAAATGCCGCCGTGTGAATCCCTCCATTCACACGGCGGCGTTTTTAAACATAAAAAATAACAGTTCAGCCGCGCCCACGGAGCAGCAAGATGCTCTACAAAACACTCCTGCGGGGCTTTCCGCTGCTTTGCTGAACTGTTACCATAAAAAGCCCTGGATCTGTTATGCCGATAAAACGACAATCAACTGAATGCCGGTGGCCGGACTCGAACCGGCACGGATCGCTCCGCGTGATTTTGAGTCACGTGCGTCTGCCATTCCGCCACACCGGCAGCTGTTCATACAGATACAGGACGTGTATTATAATAACATATCTGCGGGGCGGGTGCAAGAGCTTTTTGCGGATTGCAGCGGAGCGGGCTGAACTGTTACCCAAAGAGTAACAGTTCAGTCCGCGCCCATTCGCAAAACGCCCCTACGGGGCTTTCCGCTGCTACGCAGCTCTTTTTGCTCATAGACGGGCGCTCATCTCATATCGGCATGAACGGTCAAAATCATGCAAGCATGTTTTGACCGTTCAAACCGATATGGCTGAACTGTTACCCCAAAGATAAAATCTTCATAAAATATTAATAGGAAAACAACGCCAGATATGCTATAATGGTGAACATTAAAGTGTGTCCGGCCGACAGGAAGAAAGGAACCGGCACATTTTGGAGTAAAAAACGGAGATACTCTGATGAGGGAGGACGCCGCATCAGGCGCAGAGCTCCCCGCAGGGGCGGAGGCGGCATGGGCACGAAGGAAAAACCGGTGATCCAGGTAAAAAATCTGTACAAAGTTTACCGCGTGGGCGAAAGCCATGTGAAAGCATTGAACGGAGTGGATCTTGAGATCTATAAAGGAGAATTCTGTTCCATTGTGGGAACCTCCGGAAGCGGCAAGTCCACGCTTCTGAATATGCTGGCAGGCCTGGAGAAGCCTACGAAGGGCGAAATCATCATAGCCGGGGAGCACATGGAGAATAAAACGGAAAACCAGCTGGTCAGATTCCGCAGAGAGCATATCGGCTTTATTTTTCAGTCCTTCAATCTTCTGGGAACGATGAATGCGGTGGAGAATGTGGCCCTTCCGCTTACCTTTCAGGGAGTGGATAAGAAGACGCGTCTGGAGAAGGCCTCAAAGGCTCTGGATCTGGTGGGGCTTTCCAGGCACAAGGATCACAGGCCCACCCAGATGTCCGGCGGCCAGCAGCAGAGAGTGGGCGTGGCCAGGGCTCTGGTGGTGAACCCGGAGATCATTTTTGCGGATGAACCTACGGGAAATCTGGACTCCAATACCTCCAGAGAGGTGATGCAGCTGATGCAGAAGGTGGTGCGTGAGCAGAAGCAGACGCTGGTCATGGTAACCCATGACAATTATCTGGCGGGCTTTGCGGACCGGATCTTCCATATCATAGATGGCAACATCGTAAAGATAGAGGATAACAGAAACAAAGTAAGACAAGAGGGGAGCAGTCAGGAAAAATGAGAAAAGTACAGAAGATAGTGATGAAAGCGGGGATGTGCCTGCTGGCGGCGGCCACACTTTTCCCTGTTCTGCCGGGGCGGGCAGAGCTTGTATATGCGGAGACCACCAGCGGGAATACCATCGACCGCAATTCGCCTGATACGATCACGGATGACGACAGGGCGGAAGCGGACGAGATGCTCAAGAACCATATGGACAGCATTCTCAAGCGCACCAATCCGGACGAATATACACTGAAAAAGCTGAACGACACCTTTTACAGTGCGGTTTATTACATTGCCAACACGGAGATGACCGTGAGCGAGATGTGGAGCTACGTGGAGCAGATGAAGGGAAAGCTGGATGCAGTGATCCCGGATGTGAGTGTGACCCAGCCCACCACGGAATTCCTTCAGATCGGCAATAACTGGGTAACTCCCACAGTCAGCTACGGGCAGCAGGCGTCCATCGTGCTCCCCATCATCAACATGGGCAGCGAGGACCTGACGGAGCTGGTGGTAAAGCCTGTGATTTCCAACGATGTGAAGACCTGGCCCTTTGAGCCGGATACTACCGGATACGTGCAGTCCTTTGCGGAGATCCCAGGCAATCCCTACGGCGGTAATTATGATGCCGCCATGTTTCAGAGAAGGGAGCTGACCTTCCAGTTCAAGGTACGGGAGGACGTGCTCACCGGATACTATCCTCTGAAATTTGAAGTGTGGTATACCAAGGCAGGTATCAGATGTGAGAAGCCGGTGGAGCTGACCGTGTACGTGTACACGCAGGGAAAGCCGGGATCAGGCACGATTGGAGGCGATGAGGGAGCGGTTTCCTCCAAGCCTAGGATTATTGTAACAGGCTTTGAAACCAACCCGGCCCAGGTGTACGCGGGAGACACCTTTACCGTGACCATCCATGTAAAGAATACCTCCTCGGAGACTGCGGTTTCCAACGTGCTTTTTGACATGCAGGCGGTGGAGAGCGGGACGGAGGCCAATACCACCTACGCCGTGTTCCTGCCCACATCAGGCTCCAGCTCCGTGTATACGAACAGCATTGCTCCCGGAAGCGAGTACGATATTAACATTGAGATGACGGCCAAGACCGACCTTTCCCAGAAGCCCTACGTGCTTACGGTGAAAATGAAATACGATGCGGGCAGAGAGGTGGATCTGACCGATGAAGCCAAGGTTTCCATACCTGTGATGCAGGAGGCCAGATATGACACCAGCTCCGTGGAGGTGATGCCCGCAAGCGTATCGGTGGGCAATCAGTCCAACGTGATGTTCAGCATTTACAACACAGGAAAGACCACCTTCTACAATCTTCAGGTGAAATATGAGAGCCCCTCTATTGAGGGCGGCGATACCTTTGTGGGAACCTTGAAGCCTGGCGAGACTGCCAACGTGGATTCCATGCTGACTGCCATTGCGCCTTCCACCAACGGAGGAGCCGTAAACGCCAAAATCACCTTTGAGGATGAATCGGGAAAGGAGGTCAGCTTCAACAAGGAATTTGTTCTGGACGTTTATGAGGAAATCTATGAAGAACCCACGATGCCGGATATGATGATGCCGGAGGAGCCGCAGGGGCCGAATGTGGGGCTGATCGCAGGAATTGCGATTACTGTCCTGGCTGCGGCCGCAGTGGTGGTATTCCTTGTGGTTCGGAAAAAGAAGAAAAAGGCGGCGGCTCTGAAGCTGGAGCAGGAGTTCCTGGAGAAGGAAACAGACGGGAAGGATGACTGATCACTATGAATTTTCTGGATTTGCTCAGACTGAGCTGCAGCAGTCTCTGGAAACGTAAGGTACGTACCGTGCTGACCCTGCTGGGCGTTACCATCGGCGTGTCCTCCATTGTGGTTATGGTGTCTTTGGGACTGGGACTGAACAAATCGGCGATGGAGGACATGGAATCCTATGGAAGCCTGACAGCCATTACCGTGCAAGGAGGCGACTCCTATGGAGGTGGTATGATGGCCATGTCCGTTGTGGGAGGATCGGAGGAGGAACAGGAGGACGAAAAGAGGCTGGATGACGAGCTTGTGGAAACCATCCGGGCTCTGCCCCACGTCAATATGGTTTCTCCGGTGCTGAATATCAGTATTCTTGCCAAGACAGGGATCTATGAACGTTATGTCAACGTGCGTGCAATGGAGGCGGAGGCCTTTGAAGCCATGAAGATCCCTCTGGGAGAGGGAAGGTATCCGGACGGAAAGGACGGAAAGCTGGAGTTCCTCTACGGAAATATGGCACTGCAGGATTTTTACGTGGCAAGAACCAACAGCTATCCCTATTATGAAAAGGGGGAATTACCGGACATTGATCTGATGAATGACCCTATTTTCTATATTTTTGATATGGATGCCTATTATCAGAGCCAGAGCGGAGGCCAGGGAGGCGGCGCTTCGGGAGGTACGTCGGCTCCTCCTAAAAAATACATGGTAGATACGGCCGGAATCGTGGCAGGAGGCCAGGACGAATGGAACAGCCACAGCTATAATGTGTACTGCGAGATCAATTCTCTGAAAACGGAGCTGAAACGGATTTTCAGAAACAAACCGATCCCCGGCCAGCCTACCACCAAATCCGGTAAACCGTATAAAGAGATCTACTATAATCAGATCTATGTGGATGTTGACAATATGGATAATGTGGCCCAGGTACAGCAGGCCATCAATAATATGGGCTACCAGGCCAGCAGCGATGCAGAATGGGTGGAGTCCATGCAGAAGCAGTACAGCTATATTCAGCTTGTGCTGGGCGGCATCGGCGCTGTGTCCCTCCTGGTGGCAGCCATTGGCATTACCAACACCATGATGATGTCCATTTATGAGAGAACCAAGGAAATCGGAATCATGAAGGTGCTGGGCTGTGATCTGAGGAATATCCAGATGATGTTTCTTCTGGAGGCAGGTTATATTGGCCTGATCGGGGGGCTGATCGGACTGGTATTCAGCTATACCATTTCGGCGGTAATCAACAAGGTGGTGGCGTCCATGGGAAATATGATGACCCTTTCCTATATTCCACCCTGGCTGGCAGGCCTGTCACTGGTATTTGCGGTGCTGGTGGGAATGCTGGCAGGCTTCTTCCCTTCTCTGAGGGCGATGCGCCTAAGTCCGCTGGCGGCGATCAGAAATGAATAACAAGACAGGGCAGGTTTTCCCTATATAGAGAGAGCCTGCCCTGTTTCTTATATACTGCCAAAAACCTTTCTGCCTGCCTCCTAGAGCGTGTTTGAAAATTCATTCCCGCCATCTGCACGCCCCACTTTGCGGT
>CAUWLJ010000109.1:0-11243 GCA_963559585.1 uncultured Eisenbergiella sp.
GAATGTGATTCAGGAGTGAGCGGGCCTCTTTTGCGTAGCAAAAACTTTCAATAGGCCCGCGAAAGTTACTGTTTACGGGCCTGCCGTGAACAGTAACTAAAATCACGTTACTGTTCACCGGCAGGCCAGTGAACAAGCCTGATGGCCTATTTTCAATCAACAGTTTTGTGCCGGAGCGTCACAAAACTGTGAGTATCGCAGATGAGAAACCACATGCGTGTTTTCCCACCGCGGTCGGAGCAAAAAGCGCTCCTGCAGGGAGGTAAAGATGACAAAACAGGAATTTGCCAAATGGACAGAAGAAAGGGTGCTCCTTCTGGATGGAGCCACAGGCTCCAATCTGCAGCGCAGAGGGATGCCCTCCGGTGTCTGTCCTGAAAAGTGGATCAGCGAACACCCCGATATTTTCATCGCTCTACAGAAGGAATACGTGGAGGCAGGGACGCAGATCCTGTATGCCCCCACCTTTACTGCCAACCGGATTAAGCTGGCCGAATACGGACTGGAGAAGGAGATTCGCAGCCTGAACCACAGGCTGACAGCCCTTTCCAGGGAGGCGGCGGGAGACAGGGCGCTGGTAGCCGGCGATCTGACCATGACGGGAGAGCAGCTCTCTCCTGTCGGGAAAATGGATTTTGAGGAGCTGATCGGTATCTACAGCGAGCAGATCGGCTGTCTGGCCGAGGCTGGTGTGGATCTTCTGGTAGTGGAAACCATGATGAGCCTGCAGGAGTGCAGGGCCGCCCTGATTGCCGCGAAAGAAACGGCGCCAAAGCTTCCTGTTATGGTCACCATGACCTTTGAAGCGGACGGAAGAAGTCTGATGGGTACGGATGCCGCCACTGCGGCGGTGGTGCTGGAGAGCCTGGGTGCGGATGCGGTGGGAGCCAACTGCTCCACAGGGCCGGAAGGGATGGCCTGCGTGATCCGTTCCATGGCTTCCGTGACCCGGATCCCTATTATTGCCAAACCGAACGCGGGGCTGCCCAGGCTTGGGGAGGACGGGCTGACGGTGTACGACATGAGTCCTTCCGGGTTTGCACAGGGTATGAGGCTGGTATATGAGGCCGGAGCCTCCATTCTGGGCGGTTGCTGCGGCACCACACCCGGCCATATCCGGGAGCTTGCCTCCGCTTTTGCCGGAAGGGAGGCAGAGCGGGAGCAGAACGGCTCCTCCTGCATGGACAGGGCGGCCTGCAGCCGAAGGCCGGAGGGAATCCGTTATCTGACCTCGGAGCGGCGTACCGTGGCCTTTGGTTTAAACGATCCTTTCCTGGTAATTGGAGAGCGCATCAATCCCACCGGAAAGAAGAAGCTGCAGGAGAGCCTGAGACAAAAGGATATGGAGCTGGTGCTGCAATTTGCTGAGGAGCAGGAGGCGGCAGGAGCGTCCGTGCTGGATGTGAACATGGGCATGAGCGGCATAGACGAAAAGGAGATGATGCTGAAGGCTCTGGAGGAGCTTCCCGGAGTGACCCAGCTTCCTCTGTCCCTGGATTCCAGTCATGTGGAGGTGCTGGAGGCCGCGCTCCGCAGGTATCCGGGCCGCGCTCTGATCAATTCCATTTCCATGGAAAAGGAAAAGATGGAACGCCTCCTGCCCCTGGCCAAAAAGTACGGAGCCATGTTTATCCTCCTTCCCCTGTCGGATGCAGGCCTTCCCGGCAGTCTGGAGGAAAAGAAAACGATCATCCACAGAGTTCTGGACTGCGCCGCCGCCTGCGGTCTTTCCAGGGAGGACGTGATCGTGGACGGTCTGGTGACCACAGTGGGAGCCAACCCTGCCGCAGCGCTGGAGACTCTGGAAACCATCCGGTACTGCCGGGATATGGGGCTGGCCACCGTTGTGGGGCTGTCCAACATCTCCTTCGGCCTGCCGGAACGGCTTCATGTAAATACCGCCTTTCTTACCATGGCGGTGCAGGCCGGGCTTACCATGGCTATCGCCAATCCTTCCCAGAGCCTGCTTATGGCTGCGGCCTTTGCCTCCGACCTGCTGATGGCAAAGCAGGAAAGCGACCTGCGCTACATCGAGTACGCAGGCGCCATAGCCGGGAAGTACACCGGCGCGGGCGGGGCTGGTGAAAAGGGGAGTGCAGCGGCCCCTGCAAAGACAGGCCGGGCGGCCGGATCCGCCGAAGCAGGCAGAGCAGACGATGCCGCGGCCGGATCTGCGGGAAAAGGAACCGCCGGATCCGCCGATGGCGGCAGAAACGATGGGAAGCAAAGGTCTGCGCCCGTGCCGCCCCCAGCCTCTCCTTCCGGCGGCAAAATCCTCTATGAGGCCGTTCTGAAGGGCAGAAGAGCTTCTATTGAAGCGCTGACCCGCACGGCTCTTGAAGACGGCATCCCGGCGGGGGTGATCCTGAACGAGTTCCTTCTGCCTGCCATTGACCAGGTGGGTCGGCTGTTTGACACAGGCAGGTACTTCCTTCCCCAGCTCATCGCCAGCGCGGAGGCCATGAAGCAGTCTATTTCGATTCTGGAGCCCTGTCTGGCTCAGGATCAGGGACAGAAGAAGCTTCCCGTGGTGGTAACTGCAACAGTGCAGGGGGATATTCATGACATCGGCAAGAATCTGGTAGTGCTGATGCTGAAAAATCATGGCTTCCAGGTGATTGATCTGGGCAAGGACGTGCCCGGAGAGACGATCGTCCAGGCGGCGGCCGAGCATCATGCTGCCCTCATCGGCCTTTCCGCCCTCATGACCACTACCATGAAGCAGATGAAGCATGTGGTGGAGCTGGTGCACAGCAGAGGCCTTACCGCCAAAATAATGGTGGGAGGGGCCGTGGTCACCCAGGACTATGCAGACGAGATCGGCGCGGACGGCTACGCCCGGGACGCCGCCGATACGGTGCGCCTGGCAAAGCGCCTTCTGGGATTAGAATAATACCGGCCAGGAGCTGAGCCGCCCCTGGCAGATGAACCTGGACAAAATACAGAAAACAATGAACAGCGGAAAAAGGAGGAGACAGATGAACGGAGCTGACGCAATCGTAAAATGCCTGGAGCTGGAGGGAGTCACCACCGTCTTTGGCTATCCCGGCGTGGCAATCTGTCCTTTTTATGACAGTATCCTGGATACACAGATCCAGACCATACTGGTGCGCACGGAGCAGAACGCGGCACATGCGGCCAGCGGCCTTGCCAGAGTGACGGGAAAGGTGGGAGTATGCGCCGTAACCAGCGGCCCCGGGGCCACCAACCTGATCACAGGGATCGCTACGGCTTTCGCCGACAGCATTCCTCTGGTGTGCATCACCGGACAGGTAAACAGTGAGCTTCTGGGAAGCGATGTTTTCCAGGAGGCGGACATTACGGGAGCGGTGGAATCCTTTGTGAAATACAGCTATCTGGTCAGGGACGTAAACGATATTCCCCGCATCTTTAAGGAGGCCTTCTACGTGGCAAATACCGGACGCAAGGGCCCGGTGCTCATCGACATCCCCATCGATGTACAGAATGCCCAGCTTGGCCGCTTCCGTTATCCCGAACAGGTGAACATGCGCACCTACAAGCCCACCGTGAAGGGCAACACGGTTCAGATACGGAAGGTGATAAAAGAGCTGGAGAAAGCGAAGTGTCCCCTGATCTACGCAGGCGGCGGCGTTACCCTGAGCGGAGCCTGCGGGGAGCTGCGCCTTTTTGCAGAGAAATTCCACATTCCCGTGGTTTCCACCATGATGGGAATCGGCGTGATGCCCACAGAGCATCCCCTGTATTTCGGTATGGTGGGAAACAACGGCAAGCCCTACGCCAACCGGGCCATGAACGAATCCGACCTTCTGATCATGGTGGGAGCACGGGTAGCCGACCGTTCCGTGAATCAGCCGGATCAGATCACCCACGACAAGGTGCTGGTTCATATTGATGTGGATCCTGCGGAGATCGGCAAGAATGCAGGCCCCACCATTCCCCTTGTGGGCGATGCCAGAACCATTTTTGAAGAATTGGAAAAGCAGGAATTCTTCTGTGAGCACGAGGACTGGCTGCGTCAGCTGGAGGAGTACCGCCGCACCATGCACAGGGTACGCCGCCCCAATCCCGGCTACGTGGATCCACAGCATCTGATCACCCGTCTCTCCGAAAAGATGGACGCCGACGGGGTGTATGTGGCCGATGTAGGCCAGAACCAGATCTGGTCCTGTGCCTATCACATCGTCAGGAACGGCCGCTTCCTTACCTCCGGCGGGATGGGAACCATGGGCTATTCCATCCCTGCAGCCCTGGGAGCCAAGCGGGGCGATATGTCCAGACAGGTGGTGGCTGTCTGCGGAGACGGCTCCTTTCAGATGTCCATGATGGAGCTTGCCACCCTTCAGCAGTATAAGATCCCCGTCAAAATCATGGTGTTTCGGAACAACTATCTGGGCATGGTGCGGGAATACCAGCACCACACCTATAAGGATCGATATTCCGTGGTGGATATTTCCGGAGCTCCTGATCTGGAAAAGCTGGCCTCTGCCTACGGCCTTCCCTTCCTGCGCATCAGTACGGATGGAGAAGTGGACGAAAAGCTGGATATGTTCCTGAAGGAGGATCAGTCCTTCCTGTGTGAGTGCATGATTGATCCCATGGATCTGGTGGTTTAGGCAGTCTTGTGAAAAGGGCCGCGAACCTGCGGCAGATGGGAGGTAAAGTGTGAAAAAAATCTATTCTGTTCTGGTAGAAAACAGAGCCGGCGTGCTGGGCAAGGTGGCCGGGCTGTTCTCCAGAAGATGCTTTAATATCAATTCCCTGGCTGTGGGAGAGACGGACGACCCTTCGGTTTCCTGCATGACCATCGTAAGCAGCGGCGATGAACGCACGGTGGAACAGATCGAGAAGCAGTTAAACAAGAAGCTGGATGTGATCAAGGTGCGTACCTTCGATGAAGCCTCCAGCATTACCAGAGAGCTGATGCTGGTAAAGGTGCGCTATAACCGGAACAACAGGAAGGATATCATGGAGAACTGCGCCATTATGAACGCCTCCATCGTGGATATGTCCAAGCATTTCATGCTGATCCAGATCTGCGACACTCCGGAAAGAGTACAGCTTTTCATCAAAATGCTGCAGACCATCAGTATTGTGGAGATCGCCCGCACCGGAGCGCTGGCTCTGACCAAATGCGCGGAAAGCGATGCCTGACGGCAGCCGCGGCGAGAGTGGATATAGTATAACCTTTTATGCAGACCTGGTTTGCCCTTCATAACTGACAGTTATGGAAAATATGACTGATTATCATACGTTGACAAACATACATCCGATTGCTAGAATAAGTAAAAGTCAGGAGAGACTGATCCTGCAGTCCCCAATTACAGAATCCTGCGGCCTGACGTTGAAAGAGGTGCATCGTATATGCGAAAAAAAGTTTTTCAGCTTCTTGTGGACAATACCTCCGGTGTGCTGAGCCGGATCTCCGGGCTCTTTTCCAGAAGGGGCTATAACATTGAAAGTATCACGGCAGGCGTCACGGCGGATGCCAGGCTCACCCGGATCACCATTGTAGCCAGCGGAGACGATGAGATCCTGGAGCAGATTGAGAAGCAGGTGGCCAAGCTGGTGGATGTGCGCGACATCAAGGAGCTGAAACCGGAGGAAAGCGTTTACAGGGAGCTGGCACTGATCAAGGTCCGCGTCAGCGCGGCTCAGCGGCAGGATGTAATCGCTATCTCAAATATTTTCCGAGCCAATATCATCGATGTGGGGCCGGAGAACCTGATTGTGGAGATCACCGGAAACCAGAGCAAGATCGAGGCTATTATCAGCCTGCTTGGAAATTATGAGATTCTGGAGCTGGCCAGAACAGGCATTGCCGGCCTGGGACGGGGAACCCAGAACGTGGTCTATGTGGAAGGACTCCTAGGCGAATGATTTCATACCGCCTTTCAGTTATATCCCTGTTCGGATGAGCAGGGAAGGGCTTTTTCAGCTGCAAAGCAGATCCGTAAAAGCCCGGTCAATACAAGAGTCGCCTGTCAGCGACGGAATGGAGGAAAAAATGGCAAAGATTTTTTATCAGGAAGATTGTGATCTCTCTTTATTACAGGACAAGACCATCGCGATCATCGGTTACGGAAGCCAGGGCCACGCCCATGCGCTGAATCTGAAGGAGTCAGGCTGCAGCGTGATCGTCGGCCTCTATGAGGGCTCCAAGAGCTGGGCAAAGGCCGAGGCACAGGGACTTACCGTATACACCGCTGCGGAGGCGGCCAAGAGAGCAGATATCATCATGATCCTGATTAACGATGAGAAGCAGGCCGCCATGTACAAGGAATCCATCGAGCCCAATTTAAGACCCGGCATGATGCTGATGTTTGCACACGGCTTCGCCATCCACTTCGGACAGATCAAGCCCCCTGCGGACATTGATGTAGCCATGATTGCGCCCAAGGGCCCCGGACATACCGTGAGAAGCGAGTATCAGGCCGGAAAGGGTGTTCCCTGCCTGATCGCAGTTGCTCAGGATGCCACCGGAAAGGCCCATGATCTGGCGCTGGCTTATGCTCTTGGCATCGGCGGTGCGAGAGCAGGCGTCCTTCAGACCACCTTCCGCGAGGAGACCGAGACCGACCTGTTCGGCGAGCAGGCTGTACTGTGCGGCGGCGTATGCGCCCTGATGCAGGCAGGCTTTGAGACGCTGGTTGGAGCAGGCTATGAGCCGGAGAGTGCTTATTTTGAATGTATCCACGAAATGAAGCTGATTGTAGACCTGATTTATGAGAGCGGCTTTGCCGGAATGAGATACTCCATCTCCAACACCGCTGAGTACGGCGACTACATCACCGGCCCCAAGATCGTTACAGATGAGACCAAGAAGGCCATGAAGCAGATCCTTTCCGACATCCAGGACGGCACCTTTGCCAAGGACTGGCTGCTTGAGAACAAGGCCGGCTGCCCTCATTTCGGCGCAATGAGAAGATCTCATGCCGCTCATCAGCTGGAAAAGACAGGCGCGGAGCTGCGTAAGCTGTACAGCTGGAACGATACTAACAAGCTGATCGACAACTGATACGGCTGCTGGAATCATTTCCTTTCCTATTGTATAAAAAACGGGCGGACTGCCAGACAGCATTGGCAGTCCGCCCGTAGATTTTTCTGACACAGAATCATTCCTTCGCCCCGCAGAATTCCAGGAACCTCTGTGCACAGGAGGGAAGGGGCAGATTCTTCATGCAGGCAAAGCCCACCCTCCTGGGCGGGATGGACACCGGAAGCGGGAGGCGGATCAGCTCCCCCTGATCCAGCTCCTTCTGCACAAAGCTCTGAATCACGCAGGCAATCCCCAGATCGATCCTGGCAAAATCAATCAGCAGATCCATGGAGGTCACTTCAAGGGTCTGCTCCGGGATGATCTGCTCCTGAGCCAGATACCTTTCGATATACTGTCTGGTGATGTTTTCTTTGTTCAAAAGCATCAGAGTGGAGGCGTTCAGTATCCGGGCCGCAGAAGAATTGGGCGGCAGACCGGCGCGCTTGCGCAGGTTGTTCAGATACCTCTGGGTGCACACCAGAATGTCCTCCACCTCCTGGATGGGATAGAAGTCCAGCTTGTCCATCCTTTCATTTTCCCCGATCAGTCCCACATCCACCGTCCCTTTTTCCAGCGCCTCCATGGTATGGAAGGTGGACTGACAGGAAATGGAAATCTGAATATGGGGATTTTCCGGCGTAAAACGGCCCAGATAGGGGAGCAGTACATATTTGCACAGGGTGGAGCTGGCTCCGATGGACAGACGGCCGATGCCAAACTCCCGCACGCGGCGCAGCTGTTCTTCCCCCTGCTGAAGGGAAGCAAAAGCGCTTTCTACCTGCCGGTAGAGAAGCTCCCCCTCCTCCGTGAGCCGCACCCCTCTGGAGGAACGCAGAAAAAGAGTGGTGTCCAGGTTCTGCTCCAGCCTGGAAATGGCCTTGCTGATGGCGGGCTGGCTGATGTACAGTGCCCTGGCCGCTCCGGAAATGTTTCTGTATTTTGCCACAGTATAAAAAATGTGATAGAGATTCAGATTCTGTTCCATATTTTCTTTTCCTCATTTCTGCTAATCGTTCCCTCGAAAGGCTCTGCCCGCAAGCAGTCTGTTGTCTGCGCAGGTATTCCTCTCCGGTCATAACTTTTAAGAATTTCTCACGATTATACTATAATTTCAGATTATAGTAAATATGCCGGATATGTATTTTCGGGAAAAGCGTACCTGTGATACACTGGTTTTCAGAAAAGGCCCGGAGGAAAGGCGCTGCGGACAGCGGCAGGAAGTGCTGAGTCCCGCGTCTTCCAGTGATACGGGCAGAACGGAGGAACCCATATGGGAATGACGATGACACAGAAGATCCTGGCGGCCCACGCGGGGCTTGCAAGTGTGGAGGCGGGCCAGCTGATAGAAGCGGATCTGGATCTGGTGCTTGGAAACGATATTACAAGCCCGGTGGCCATCAAGGAAATGGAAAAGATGAAGGTGGAGGGTGTTTTTGACAAGGATAAGATTGCCCTCGTTCCCGACCATTTTGTGCCCAATAAGGACATCAAATCCGCAGAGCACTGCAAATGCGTGAGAGAATTTGCATACCGCAGCCAGATCACCAACTATTTTGAAGTGGGAGAGATGGGCATTGAGCACGCCCTTCTGCCGGAAAAGGGCCTGGTTGTGGCGGGAGACGTGGTGATCGGTGCGGATTCCCACACCTGTACCTACGGCGCTCTGGGCGCCTTTTCCACCGGAGTGGGCAGTACGGACATGGCTGCAGGCATGGCCACCGGAAAGGCCTGGTTCAAGGTGCCGGGCGCAATCCGGGTCAATCTCACCGGAACGCTGCCCAGGTGGGTGAGCGGCAAGGATGTGATCCTCCATCTCATCGGCAGAATCGGCGTGGACGGAGCGCTCTACAAATCCCTGGAATTTACCGGAGACGGCGTAGGAAGCCTTGGCATGGACGACCGATTTACCATTGCCAATATGGCCATTGAGGCAGGAGCCAAGAACGGTATCTTCCCTGTGGACGAGCAGGCAGCCGCTTATATGAAGGAGCATTCCGTCAAAACTCCCGTGGTGTATGAGGCCGACGAGGATGCGGTTTATGACGAGGAGCTGACCATCGACCTTTCCGCCCTGCGTCCCACCATTGCTTTCCCCCACCTGCCTGAAAATACGAAAACCATCGACCAGATCACAGAGGAGATCAGAATCGACCAGGTGGTGATCGGCTCCTGCACCAACGGACGGATCGAGGATATCCGCTGCGCAGCCTCCGTCCTGAAGGGACGCCATGTAGCGAAGGGGGTACGCTGTATCGTGATTCCCGCTACCCAGAAAATCTATCTGCAGGCCATGGAGGAGGGGCTTTTAAAGATCTTCATTGAGGCGGGAGCCGTCGTCAGCACCCCCACCTGCGGCCCCTGTCTGGGAGGCTATATGGGTGTGCTTGCCCAGGGAGAGAGGTGCGTGTCCACCACAAACCGCAACTTTGTGGGACGCATGGGCCATGTGGATTCTGAAATCTATCTGGCAAGCCCTGCCGTGGCCGCGGCCAGCGCCGTCACCGGAACCGTTTCCTGGCCCGGAGCGCTGTAATCCGGCCGAGACTCTGCCACATCAAATGCGCAGCCGCGCGGATAGGAGATTAATGTGAAAAATGCAAAAGGAACCGTATTCAAATTCGGAGATAATATAGATACCGATGTCATCATCCCGGCCCGTTACTTAAACTCCTCGGATCCGGATGAACTGGCATCTCACTGTATGGAGGATATTGATAAGGAGTTTATCAGAAAAGTTCAGAAGGGGGACATCATTTTGGCTGAGAAAAACTTCGGCTGCGGCTCCTCCAGAGAACATGCGCCCATCGCCATCAAGGCCGCCGGGGTAAGCTGTGTCATCGCGGAAACCTTTGCCCGTATTTTCTATCGGAACGCCATCAACATCGGCCTTCCCATCATCGAATGTGCCCAGGCGGCCAGAACCATTGAGGCGGGAGATGAGGTGGAGGTGGATTTTGATACGGGAATCATCACCGATGTGACAAAGCAGACCACCTTCCAGGGTCAGGCCTTCCCGGAATTTATGCAGAAGATCATTGACGCAGAAGGGCTGGTAAATTATATTAACAGCAAATAAAAGCTTCAAATACTTTTTGAAAAAAGCAGGCGCAGCCATTTCCCGGCTGCGCCTTTCAACAGCGGCTCAAAAGCTTCTGCCCTCAGAGCTGTTTTCTCTGTCCATAGTACAGGATTCCAAGAGCGCCCGGCCCTGCGTGGGTTCCAATGCTGGGGCTGATGTCATTGATCACAATATCCGTAATCCCCGTAAGCTCCGTCACATAGGAGGCTGCCAGCTTCGCATCCTCCGGGCAGCTGCCATGAACGATTCCCACCGGCACAGAAGGATCGCTTTCCGTCAGAGTATCCTTCATCCGTTCCACAAGAGTACGGACCGCTTTCTTGCGGCCTCGCACCGTTCCGTTTGCGGCCAGTGTTCCGTCCGCCCTGATGCACATGAAGGGCTTCAGATTCAGAGCCGTCCCCACCACCGCAGCGGCTGCCGGGATCCGTCCTCCCCTTTTCAGATGAAAAAGGTCGTCCACCGTAAACTGCACGTTCAGATGGGTCTTGTATTCCTCCAGAAAGGCTGCATTTTCTTCCAGCGGCAGACCTTCCTCCTTCTTCTGGTTCGCCTTGATCACCAGAATGCTTTCTGCCAGGGACACGTTCAGAGAGTCCACCACCAGAATCCTGCGCTCGGGATATTCTTCACACAGCTCCCGGGCCGTCACGCAGACATTATTGCAGCTTCCGCTCAGAGCGGAAGAAAAGGCGATGTGCAGAATATCCATTCCAGCCTTCAGAAGCTGCTCAAACCGCTCCCTGATAACCGCAGGATTGTTTGCCATGGAGGAGGGCAGCTCTCCCCTGCTCATCCGCTCATAAAATTCCGCCGGCGGCATGTGCCGCTCATCCCCGTATACCACATCCCCAAACGCATAGTACTGGGGAATGAGAACGGTCTGGTACTTTTCCGCATAGGAGACGGGCAGATCAGAATTGGAATCTGTGGTAATACAATAGTTTGCCATCTTCGTTTCCTTTCGCTTCCTTCTTTTATTTTGACTATCAAACAAATAAAATTATACCCTCCGGAACGAGAAATGTCAAACTTTCCCCATGACTTTTATTCCGGCATGGTGTAAAATAGTTACTGTTCACAGCAGCATAAAACGCCTGCCGTTTGAGGCGTAAGAATGTGATTCAGGAGTGAGCGGGCCTCTTT
>CAUWLJ010000110.1:0-10999 GCA_963559585.1 uncultured Eisenbergiella sp.
CACAAGAATGTGCCTCACAAGAATGTGTCTCACAAGAGTGTGTCGCACAGGAGGATGAGGCCGGGCGCACTGCGGACAGAGAGGTGTGAGAATGGACAGGATCGAGATACATGCGGATGATTACGGGATTTCCCCCCATTCATCGGAGGATATTTTGAACTGCATCCGTGCGGGCAGGCTGGACAGCATCAGCGTGCTTACCAATATGTCCTGTTATGAGAAATACGCAGGGATTTATCAGAAAGAGAAGCATAGCTGGCCCAGGCAGCCGCTTCTTTCCGTTCATTTGAATTTTATGGAGGGCCATTGTGCGGCGGATCCGAAAGAAGTGCCTCACCTGGTGGACGAAAAGGGATATTTTAACATAAGCTGGGGAACGTTATTCATATGGAATTATTCCCCTAAAAAGTTTATGGTGATTAAGAAGGAGCTGAAGGCTGAGATTAAGGCGCAGACGGAACGGTTTCTGGATTTCTTTGGCAGGGAGCTTCCGCTGCGCTTTGACGGGCATCAGCATACGCAGATGATTCCTATTGTGTACTGGGCGCTTCTGGAGGTGATCGTGGAGCGGCAGTACCGGACGGAGTATATCCGGGTGACAAGGGAACCCATTCGTCCTTATCTGGCATCCCTGAAGCTGTGGACGAGCTATCGCCCTGTAAACTGGGTGAAAAATGTGCTGTTGAATTTTTATGCACCTGGTATGGAACGGGCCATTGAGAAGAACCGTCCGGCCTGTCAGAAGAAAAACATGCCCATGTACCTGTGGGGGGTAGTGATGAGCGGGCATATGGACAGAGAACGGGTGGGCATTCTGTTACCCGCAATGGAACGTCAGGCAGGAAAGAAAGGAAGGCATCTGGAGATCCTGTTCCATCCCGGTACGGTGCTTGAGGAGGAACTGACAGAGGAGTTCTGCAATCACGGGGCGAATGAGTTTCATATTTCTCCGGGCAGGAATGTGGAATACGATGCAGTGATGAAGTTAACAAAGGAGGACGGGCGGTCAGATGGCTTCGATAAAAAAATGGATAACAAAAAATAAAATGGCGTCATTCCTTGCGACTATCTATGTGCTCAGTCTGATCCCCGTATTGGGGGCAGCCGTTTACGTATATCCGCAGGCGGACGACTGGAATTATTCGTGGCAGGTACATACTGTATGGGAAAATACCCATTCTTTGATCGAGGTGGGGAAAGCTGTGGCAGAGGTTGTATCTGAGGCGTTTTTTGAATGGCAGGGAACGTTTTCCAGTATTGCATTGATGGCACTGCAGCCGGCAGTATGGGGAGAATACTGTTACAGAGTGGTTCCGTTTCTGATGATTGGGTTGCTGACATTATCGACTTTACTGTTTTTCCATGAGTTTTTTAGGGACATAAAAGGCACAGAGTGGCTGAGCGCAGCTCTGCTGGTACTTCTTGTAACGGTTCAGTGCATGGTCTGTAAGCCGGTAGCTTTTTATTGGTATAATGGTGCTGTCCATTATATTTTCATGTATAGCATGCAGCTTTTTTATGTAGCCTGTTTGGTCAGGCTGGTGCGCAGAGGCAGCCTTGGGATCACAATATTGGGTTGTTTTTTGGGCATTTTTTTCGGAGGTGGAAATCTTGTAACCGGTTTGTCAGGTGCAATTCTTTCTGTCAGTGCCGTCGTCTGGCTCTGGCTGACCGGCAGAAAGAAAAGGATAAAAGCAGTTATTCTTCCGGTTACATGCAATCTGGCAGGTTTTCTGTTAAATATATCGGCACCCGGAAACATGGCAAGACAGACTGCATCCGGAATTCCCTCTAATCCTGTCATGTCGATTTTGAGATCTCTGTATTACGGTATCGAATTCCCGGCCTACAAGTGGATGGGGTGGGTGATCCTGTTATTCCTTCTTCTTTTGATTCCCATTGCCTGGAGGATGGCAGGAAAGACTGAATTTACATTTCCGCTTCCTCTGCTTGTGGCAGGCTACAGCTATTGTCTGGTGTCAGCTATGTTTACTCCTACGGACTTTGCTGCACATACGGTTGGAATAGGAAGGGTACAGAATGTTATTTTTTCAACATATATTCTGGTTCTGGCATTAAGTACGATCTATTGTACCGGATGGGTCAGAAAACATATCAGTTTCTCGTTGACACCAAAAGCATTACAGAAGGGGAGACTGTGTTCTGCCAAAACCTATTATGCGGTTTTGGCTGTCGGGGGAGTCTGGTGTACGCTTCTGACGGTAATTCCCTCTCCGGAGTATTTTACTACTTCTCTGGCTATTCACGATATGCTGGACGGAAGCGCAGAGGAATATGCGGAAACGGCGGAAAGGAATATAGAGATTTTGCAAAGTGAAGCCAGTGAGGTCGATATTTATGAGATTCCGAAAGCTTCCCGCCTTCTGACTTCCGACGATATTGACCAGTGGCATTTCGGAACCAAATATTTTTATGGGAAGGATAAGGTCAACGTCCTGCCCCGTCCGGAAGAATAGAGTGTGTTTGAAAGGCAGAATTTACTGCCGGCAGGCTCGCAGGCGAAAAGCGGCAGGCAGAATGAAAGGAAACAGAATGAATTTGATTCATGAGAAAGAAAAGCGAAGAAAGCTGATTTTTATTTTGGCAGTCATCCTGTCCGCCCTCCTGATCTTCATCTACAACGTCCTCACCCCCATGATGACGGACGATCTTTTCTACGCAAAAGAAGTGGCCGGGGCGGCGTCCCTTTGGGATCTGGTGCTGCAGGAGTATCACCAGTACATGACCTGGTCGGGCCGTTCCGTCAGCCACCTTCTGCTGCGGATTTTTCTGCGGGGCGATAAAATGATCTTCAATGTGGCCAATACCCTGGTATTTGTCCTCCTTACCCTGTGCATGTACTGGAACGTGGAGCACCGCAGGAGGTATGATACCTGGCTGTATCTGCTCATCAACCTGCTTCTGTGGATTTTCGGCGTGGTATTCCGGCAGACTGTCCTGTGGGAGACCGGGGCCTTCAATTATCTGTGGGGCTCCGCTGTCATTCTGGGCTTTGTGACCCTGTACCGTTACGGCCTGCGCCGCTCGGGTTCGCTGAAGCATCCGCTTCTGTGGGCGGCGGGTCTCTTTCCTTTTGGCGTCCTGGCCGGCTGGTGTAATGAAAACACCTCCGGCGGGGGGATCCTGATGGTGCTTCTTTGCCTGGGCTTCTGGCTGTACGAAGGGAAAAAGGCAGGAGAGGGCGGAAGGCCGGGGAAGACCGGAGAATGCGGAAAGCGCCGTCTCGCCCCCTGGATGATCACGGGACTGGCCGGGCAGCTGACCGGATTCCTGTTCATGGCGCTGGCTCCCGGAAATGCACTGCGGGCCCAGACCAAGGAGGAGGAGCATTCCGGCCTGTTTGCCTATGTGTCCCGTTTTCAGAAGATTACGCTGGCGGTGAGGGAGAACTTCCTCCTGCTTCTGATCATTGGCCTGCTGCTTTTCATCATTATTTATTATCAGAGGGAGAGCTGGAGGGCGGTGTGGGAGTATTCCAGAAACGGTATCCTGTGGGCTTTTGTATTCCTGGCCACCTGCTATGCGCTGGTACTGACCCCGGAGCCCATGCCCAGGGCCTATTTCGGCGCAGGGATTTTTCTGATGATTGCAGTGGCCCAGTTCTGGACGGATGTATCTGAAAAAGAAAGGATATTCAGCGTGATACGGACGGGAATGGTGTCGGTGATGCTTCTGGTCATGTTTTTCACCTACATGGACTGCGGAGCGCATCTTGCGCGGATCTATCGGGAATACCATGAGAGGGAGGTCTATCTGACCCAGAAGGCGCAGGAGGGGGTAAAGGATGTGACCATCCCCATGCTGCGGCCCGATTTTGAGAACAAATACAGCGATGGATACAATTCGGACATTCAGGAGGATCCGGGATACTGGGTGAACGTGGCCTACGCCTCCTATTACGGGTTTGATTCCGTGTCCGGCGTGCCCAGGGAGGACTGGACGGAATATTAACAGTTCAATATTGATTGCGGCAGGCCCCAAACTGTGCTAACATGGAGCATGGATAAGCGCAGGTCCTGCGGAGCCGGAAGGCGGGAAAGGGCTTTGGCAGAAAGCAGGGCAGGCGCTGCTCGATTGAATTGAGAATGTGGCTGCCGGAAACGCAGGCGGGCCTCAAAAGGAGTTTTTGCATTCATGCTGAAGGAATTGGATTACCCATTTGACAGTGAACTGATATTAAAAAAATCCCGGCATCTGAAAAAACAGCTTCTGGCGGACGGCACATCACGTATGGAGAAGCGGATTGCGGTGCTGGGAGGCAGTACGACCCATGATGTGTGCCGGATCCTGGAGCTTTTTCTCCTGAACCAGGGAATCGCCCCGGTGTTCTATGAGTCGGAATACGGGCAGTACTGGGAAGACGCTATGTTTGGAAACGAGGAGCTTAAAAGCTTTCAGCCCGATCTGGTCTACATCCACACCAGCAGCCGCAACATCACGGCCTGGCCGTCTGTGGGCTGCAGTGAGGCGGAGGCAGAGGCGCTGGCGGCACAGCAGTATGAGCATTTCCACGCCATGTGGGAGAATCTTTTACAGAAGTGGAAATGCCCGGTGATCCAGAACAATATGGAGTATCCCTTTTACCGTCTGCTGGGCAATCAGGACTGCGTGGATCCGGCGGGCCGGACGGCTTTTGTGAACCGCCTGAATGGGAAATTCGCCGCATATGCGGCGCAGACGGAGAATTTTTATATCAACGACATCAATTATCAGTCGGCGGCCTTCGGGCTGGACGCCTGGGCGGATCCTTTTTACTGGCATATGTATAAGTATGCACTGTGCCTGAAGGCGGTCCCCTGGCTGGCGCTGAACGTGTCCAATATCATCAAGTCCATTTACGGAAAGAACAGGAAATCCCTGGTGCTGGATCTGGACAATACCCTCTGGGGCGGCGTGGTGGGGGACGACGGGCCGGAGAATCTGGAGATCGGGCCGGAAACCTCCATGGGGCAGGTGTATTCGGAATTTCAGTCCTACGTGAAATCCTTAAAAGACATCGGCGTGATGCTGAACGTGGACTCAAAGAACGAGGAGGCCAACGCGCTGGCAGGACTGAATCATCCCGACGGAATCCTGCGGCCGGAGGATTTCATTCTGATCAAGGCCAACTGGGAGCCGAAGAACGAGAACATCCTGGCCATTGCCCGTGAAATGAACATCCTGCCGGACAGCCTGGTGTTTGCGGACGATAATCCTGCGGAAAGGCAGATCGTCAGGGAGCACGGAGGCGGCACGGCGGTGCCGGAGATGGGTACGCCGGAGCAGTACATCCGGGTGCTGGATCACAACGGATATTTTGAGGTGACCAGCCTGTCCGAGGATGACCGGAAGCGGAACGAGATGTACCGGGCCAATGCCCTGCGGGCCAGTGAGCAGGCCTCCTTCACCGATTACGGGGCTTATCTGGAATCTCTTGGGATGAAAGCGCAGATCCGTCCCTTCGAGCCTCTGTACATGGCCAGAATTGCCCAGCTTACCAACAAGAGCAATCAGTTCAATCTGACCACCAGGCGCTATACCCAGGCGGAGATCGAGCAGGCTGCGGCGGATCCGGACTGTATCACGCTGTACGGAAAGCTGGAGGATAAGTTCGGCGACAATGGCGTGGTGTCGGTGGTGATCGGCCATGTGGGCGCTGATGAGCCGGAGGATGGAGGCGGTGCGGCATCTGAGCTGGGGCAGGCGGCCGGAGGAGACGGACAGCGGAAGCGGCAGCAGGAAGCGCAGAGCAGTTCAGGCGGCGATGCCTGCCGTGGAACAAAAGGCGCTGTGCTTCACATCGACCTGTGGCTGATGAGCTGCCGTGTTTTGAAACGGGATATGGAATCTGCCATGATGGACGAGCTGGTCCGCCGGTGCGTCGGCCGGGGAATCCGCCGGATCTACGGCTATTATTATCCCACCGCAAAGAATGGCATGGTGAAGGAATTCTACGCTCTTCAGGGCTTTGAAAGGATCAGTGAACAGGGTGGAAGCACGGTATGGAAATTTGATATACCGGAAAGCTATGAGGAGAAGAACCGTTATATTGCGGTAGAGGAATAGAACGCCTCTGTTCCAGTCAGCTTCCGCCGGGGAAGGCGTACACACGCAGACAGGACAGGGCAGTACAGGAAAAGAAAAGGCCGCAGGGTGCGGCGGAAATGGAGAAAAAATGACAAGAGAAGCAGTATTTGAAACCTTAAACGAAGTATTCAGGGATGTATTTGATGACGACAGCATCGTGGTGGACGAGGATACCACCTCCGCTGATATTGAGGACTGGGATTCCCTGGAGCACATCAATCTGCTGGCGGCCGTGGAGCAGGAATTCGGTGTGAAATTCAACATGGGACAGGTGGTTTCCATGAAAAACGTGGGGGAGATGGCTGACATCATCCTGAGCCAGATCCAGTAATCTGACAGAATACGGCGGAAAGGAAAAGGACATTGGGTATTACATCCTTCTATTTTCTTGTGTTTTATGCGCTGGTTCTGCTGGTGTTTTATGTGGTTCCGAAGAAAATGCAGTGGGCGGTCCTGCTTGCGGCCAGTATCGTTTATTACCTGTTTTCCGGTCAGGGAATCCTGATCCTGTATCCTCTGGGAGCGGTGGCAGTCAGCTCCATGGGGATCCGGGCCATGCTGTGGATCCGGGAGAGGGAGGCAGAGCTTCGTGAAAAGGGGAAAAGCCCGGAAAAACTGTGCAGGGCTGTGCTGGTTTCAGTAATCCTGATCAATGTGGCCGTTCTTTTTCTTCTGAAATATATCAATTTCGGGATCAATACGGTGAATGGGATCGCGTCCTGGTTTGGCGTGGAGGGCGGTCTTCTTACGGGTTTAAACTGGCTGGTTCCCCTGGGGATTTCTTATTATTCCCTGTCACTGATCGGATATGTGGTGGATGTGTACTTCGGGATCGCCGCTCCGGTAAAGAGTCCGGCCAGGCTTGCGCTTTACGGCATGTTTTTCCCCTGCATGCTTTCCGGGCCGATCTTACGGTTCCGGGAGGATGGGGAGCAGTTTTTTGAGCCTCATCCCTTTGATTATGTGCAGGTGACGCGGGGAATGCAGCGGATGCTCTGGGGATTTTTCAAGGTGCTGGTGATCTCGGAGCGGATGGCGCTGATCGTGAATACGGTGTACGGGGATTATTCCAAATATCCCGGTGCGTTTATCTGGGTTGGGACGGCGGCCTTTGCCTTCCAGCTCTATACGAATTTCTCCGGAGGGATGGATATTGCCCTGGGAATCGCCCAGACCTTCGGGCTGAAACTGCCGGAGAACTTTGAACGCCCTTTCTTTTCCAAAAATATCAGTGAATACTGGCGCAGATGGCACATTACCCTGGGGGTGTGGATGAAGGAATATATTTTTTATCCCATTCTGCGCTCCAAAGCCTTTGCCGGTCTGGGAAAGACGCTGCGGAAAAAGCTGGGAAAGAAGAGGGGAAAGCAGTTCACCACCTTTGCCGGGATGTTTCTTCTTTGGTTCACCGTGGGCATCTGGCACGGCGGGGACTGGAAATACGTGATTGGCTCCGGTCTGCTCCACTGGTTTTATATCGTGAGCGGGGAGCTTCTGTCCCCCTGGTTCCAGAAGGGGATGGAGAAGCTGCATATTGACGGAAAGGCCAGGTGGGTGAACGGTTTTCGGATCCTGCGCACCTTTTTCCTGGCAAACATCGGCTTCGTGTTCTTCCGCGCAGACAGCGTGGCGGACGCCTGGCGGATGCTGGGCTCGGCCGTGACCGTGTGGAATCCCCAGGTACTGGTGAACGGCGCGCTGTTCGGGCTGGGGCTTGACTGGATCGAGTTCACCATCGCTCTGGTCTCTCTGGGAATATTGCTTGCGGTATCCCTCCTGCAGGAGAAGGGCTCCGTGCGGGAGCGGATCGGGAAGCAGAAGCTTCCCCTGCGGTGGGTGGTCTGGTATGCGCTGGTGTTTTATGTGATTTTGCTGGGATATTATGGGCCGGGGTACAGTGCGGCGGAATTTATTTATCAGGGCTTTTAGGGAGCGCGACAAACAGCCATCAGGCATTCGGGAAATCGCACTTGCAATTTCTCATTGCCCCGTCGCTTACGCCCCGGAATGGAGAATAGTATGGATAAGATAGCGGTATTGATTCCTTGTTATAATGAAGAAAAAACCATTGGAAAGGTGGTTTCGGATGCGAAAAACGCCCTGCCGGAGGCGGTGGTGTACGTATATGACAACAATTCCAAAGACAGGACGGTGGAGCTTGCCTCAAAAGCGGGAGCAGTGATCCGTTATGAGCGAAAGCAGGGAAAAGGGAATGTGATACGCCGTATGTTTCGGGAAATTGACGCCTTATGCTACATCATGATCGACGGGGACGACACTTATCCGCTGGAGTACGCCAGGCAGATGGCGGACAAGGTACTCAAGGAGGGGGCGGACATGGTAGTGGGAGACCGGCTTTCCTCCACCTATTATCAGGAGAACAAGCGTCCTTTTCACAATATGGGAAACAGCCTGGTGAAGTCCAGCATCAATCTGCTGTTCCATTCCCAGATTCAGGACATCATGACGGGCTACCGGGCGTTCAGCTACCAGTTTGTCAAGAGCTTTCCCGTGCTTTCCAAGGGCTTTGAGATCGAGACGGAAATGACGATCCATGCGGTGTACAACAACATGCAGGTGGACAATGTGATCGTCAACTACAGGGACAGGCCGGAGGGCAGCGTATCCAAGCTGAATACCTATTCGGACGGAATCAAGGTGCTGCATACGATCCTGAAAATGTTCCGCCAGTACAGGCCGCTGGCCTTTTTCTTCCTGTTGGCGCTGGTGATGACCGTTCTGTCTGCGGCATTTTTCATTCCGGTGCTGTTGGAGTATTTTGCCACGGGGATGGTGTATAAATTCCCTACTCTGATCGTGTGCGGGTTTGTGGAGCTGGCGGCGATCCAGTCGGTGTTCGCCGGGGTGATCCTGCATAACCTGGGGGTGAAGGACCGGAGGGACTTTGAGATGGAGCTGAATCGGATTGAAAGTGTGAGGAATCAAAAGGCAGAATGAGAATCCTGTGGGAGAGATAAGAAATGGTATTTAATTCCTATATCTTTATGCTGGTATTTCTGCCGCTGGCAGTGATCGGATATTATCTTCTGAACCGCATACAGATCGGTAAGGGAAAGGCGGGACAGGTGTTTCTGCTTCTCATGTCCCTGTGGTTTTATATGTATGCCAATAGATATTATCTATTGTTTATTGCTGGGAGCATTGTATTCAATTACTGGATTCACCTGATGCTTGTGAGAAAGGATGGTGGGGAGATTGAGGGAAGCAGGAGAAAGCTTCTTCTGGCACTGTCGGCTGCCGGGAATCTGGGTGTACTGATTTATTTCAAATACTACAATTTTTTTGTGGACAGTCTAAATCTGGTTTTTCATACCAGCTTTTCTATTCGGGAACTTTTGCTTCCCATGGGAATCAGTTTTATCACCTTTCAGCAGATTGCATTTGCGGTCGATTCTTACAGGAAAGAGACAGAAAGGTGCAGTTTCCTGGAATATGCCCTGTTCACAGCCTTTTTTCCGCATCTTTTATCCGGCCCGATTATTCTGCATGGAGATTTTATTCCTCTGCTTCGGCAGGAGGAACGAAAAAGGCCAAACTGGGACAGGATAGCGTCTGGAATAGGTCTGTTTGCAGGCGGAATGGGAAAGAAAGTTCTTCTGGCGGATGCGTTTGGAAGTGCGGTAAATGCAGGGTATGGAAATGTGGATGGTCTGAATGCCACTACCGCAGTGTTTGTAAGCCTGGCCTATACCCTTCAGATTTATTTTGACTTCAGCGGATACAGCGACATGGCGGTGGGAATCAGCCGGATGCTGAATCTGGACTTGCCGGTAAATTTCCAGTCTCCCTATAAGGCAGTGACGGTTACGGAGTTTTGGGACAGATGGCATATAACACTGACCCGTTTCTTTACCAGGTATCTTTATATTCCGCTTGGCGGAAGCAGGAAGGGAAAGGCAAGAACGTGGATTAACACTATGATCGTGTTCCTGTGCAGCGGCTTCTGGCATGGAGCAAGCTGGACTTTTATTTTCTGGGGATTTCTGCATGGCGTGGCCATGATACTGACAAAAATGTTGGCACGATGGATTCAGAAGATTCCATGTGCAGTGAACTGGATTTTGACGTTTCTGTTCGTCAATACCGCATGGATTTTGTTCCGGGCAGGATCATTTGGTACGGCTAAAGGGATGTTTATGGCTATATTTTCCGGTCAGTGGGGGGGGGTACAGGCAGAAGTGGGTGATGCCTTTCTGAATTATCTGACGAAAAATATCCCGCTGATCCCTTCCTGGGGAATCGCCTGCGCTTATCTGGCGCTTGGAATGGGAATCGTTCTGTTTGGGCGGAACCTGTATGAAAGAACGGGGGAAGAGTGTGTGAGTGTGAAAAGCGGCGTTGCTGCGGTAATTCTACTAATCCTTTCTGTTTTAGCTTTTTCCGGAGTGCGTACATACATATACGGTGGTTTTTAAGGTTTCAGAAAAAAGAAAAACTATTTTACAAATGTAGGTGAGAGAAGCGAATAGAGACAGGAAAATTACAATCCTTTTTCTGCTTCTTATGTTTGTGCAGGAGTGAATAAGAAATTTGGGGAGACGACAGTGATGAAGGGGAGAAAATGGGTATTGAGTGTTACGGGAAGCTATTTTTTGATTCTGGCTTTGATAGTAGTGATTGGTTTTATAGTAGATCCGTACTTTCATTACCATGAACCGATTGCTGGTATGTCTTATATGATGGAAGAAGAACAGTATATGAATGATGGGATTGCAAAACATTTTTCATATGATGCGATTATAGTTGGTACTTCTATGACACAATTTTTTTCGACAGAATTAACAGATGAGCTTTTCGGAGTGGATTCGGTGCGCCTTACTATGAAAGGGGAAGGCTTCAAGCGATTAAACGAACTTACGGAAACGGCGATAGAAAATCAGCCGGATTTAAA
>CAUWLJ010000111.1:0-10870 GCA_963559585.1 uncultured Eisenbergiella sp.
TTCAGGATTTTCGATGCGTTTGCTGCCGTGTGGTGCTCCGGAGCCAGGACGCGACAGGATTCTCTGCACGGGCCGTCTCAAAAACGCCGGCACTTACGCACCGTATTTTGGTGCGTTAGTGACCGCTGCGTTTTTGACGAGCGAGAGCGTGCCCGCGCATAGAACCTGTCCCGGCCTGGTTCCGGAGTGCCGCACGGCTCACAAAACCCCCTTCCGAAAATCCCAAACACCCAGAAAAGGAGGAAAAGATGAAACTGATGCACTCAGAATGGAAAGACCGTATCGCGCACTGGGTACGGACACTGAAGGAGGATTTTTACGAGCCGCTGGGGGAGATCTCCTGGGAGGCCTTCTGCACCATGGAGCATATCAGCCCGCAGGAGGCGGAGAGGGGGAATTTCGCTCCGGCGGAGCCGGGCTTTACCTGGGGAAATACCTACGAGTACTGCTGGTTCAGGGGAAGGATCGTTCTTCCGGCCCAGGCGGAGGGGAAAAGGATCGTTATGCAGCTGGCGCCGGGAGGAGAGTCTACTCTTTTTGTCAACGGGGAAAGCTTTGGAACCTATCGGGCGGACTGGGTGTCGGAGGCGCACCATTATATGGAGGACAATGTGCTCGCCAGGGAGGGTCATGCGGGAGAGCACTTTGACATTTTGATGGAAACCTATGCGGGGCATTATTATGCCGAAGCACCCTCCGGCGGGTGCGCCACAGGCCCGGTGCTGCCGGGATATTATCATGATCCGCTGGAGGAGGGAGCGCGGCGCAGGCTGGGAACATGTACCTTCGGGATCTGGGACGAGGATGCGTACCAGCTGTATATGGATGTGACCACTCTGGGGCTCTTGCTGGAGACGCTGGAGCCTTCCTCCCTGCGCGGGGCCAAAATTGCCGATGCGCTGGAGCGTTTCAGCCTGATCGTGGATTTTGAGCAGGACAGGGAAGGGCGGGATGCTTCCTACCGGGAGGCAGGAGAGGCCATACGGCCTGCCATGGAGGCGGAGAACGGCTCCACCATGCCCGTCTTTTATGCGGTGGGCAACGCCCATCTGGATCTGGCCTGGCTGTGGCCCATGGCGGAGACCCACAGAAAGACCTCCCGCACCTTTGCGGCACAGCTTCGGCTGATCGAGGAGTACCCGGAGTACCGGTTCATCCAGAGCCAGCCGGCTTCCTATGAAATGTGCCGGCAGTATTATCCGGAGCTTTTCGAGCGCATCCGCAAAGCTATAAAGGACGGACAGTGGATTGCTGAGGGAGCCATGTGGGTGGAGCCGGATACGAATATGGCCGGCGGAGAGGCGCTGATCCGCCAGCTGATCCACGGGAAAAGATATTATAAAGAGGTTCTGGAGACGGACAGCGAGATCCTGTGGCTTCCCGATACCTTTGGCTATACGGCGGCTCTGCCCCAGATTCTGAAGGGCTGCGGTGTGAAATATCTGGTGACCCAGAAGATTTTCTGGTCCTATAATGAGGGAGAACAGTTCCCTTACCACTACTTTACCTGGCAGGGCATGGACGGATCGGAGGTGGTCTCCTTCCTGCCTACCAGCTACACCTACCGCACCGATCCCAAACAGATCAATGAGGTCTGGAAGAACAGGACGCAGGTGCGGGATCTGGATGCCTTCCTCCTGCCCTATGGATATGGGGACGGAGGCGGAGGCCCGGCAAGAGACTATGTGGAGTATGCTCTGCGCCAGAAAAACCTGGAGGGCGGCGTGAAGGTGAAAATGGCCGGGCCGAAGGAGTTTTTCCGGGATATGGAGGAGCAGGGAGGGCCGAAGCATACCTACGTGGGTGAGCTGTATTTCTCTGCCCACAGAGGAACCTACACCTCCCAGGCCATGGTGAAGCAGAACAACCGCAGGTGCGAGCTGGCGCTGCGGGAGATGGAGATGTGGGCGTCCGCCGCCTCCCTGGAGGGCTGGGATTATCCCCTTTCCGAGGCGGATGCGCTCTGGAAGCGTCTCCTTCTGCATCAGTTCCACGATATTCTGCCCGGCTCCTCCATCGCCAGAGTGTATGTGGAGGCGGAAAAGGCTTTCGGGGAGATCCTGAAGGAGAGCAGGCAGATCACGGAGGCGGCGGAGGATTTCCTTCTGGAAGGGGAAAAAGAGGGAGTGACCGTGTTCAATTCCCTAAGCTTTGAAAGAAGGGCCTGTGTGATCCTTCCGAAAGCCTTTGCAAACGGCGCGGAGACGGCGGACGGAACCCGTCTGGCGGTGCAGAAAACGGAGGAAGGCCTGAAAGCCCTGGTAACCCTGCCGCCCTGCGGAAGCATATCCCTGCGGCCTGCCGAAGGGGAACAGTGTGCATTCCGGGCAGCAGCTGTATCGGAGACGGCTGACGGCTTCCTGATGGAAAACGGCGAAGTGAAGGCTGTGATCGACAGGAAGGGAGAGGTGATTTCCTTCATCCTGAAGGAGAGCGGACGGGAATTCGCGGCGGAGCCTATGAACCACTTCCGTCTGTACAAGGATGTCCCCCGTCTGTTCGACGCCTGGGATATTGATTCCAATTATCAGCTGCAGGAGATTGATGGGGCCTTTGACGTACAGATTGAGATTTTCAGCCAGGGGCTGGAAGCGGCGCTGAAAGTAACGGGAAGGATCAGTGAATCCTCTTATACCCAGATCATCCGCTTAGGAGCAGAGAGCAGGCGGCTGGAGTTTGATACCAGCATCGACTGGAAGGAGCTGCACAGACTGCTGAAAACCTCCTTCCCTGTGACCGTATATGCGGAAAACGGAATCAATGAGATGCAGTTCGGCTATGTGGAAAAACCCACCCACCGCTCCAAAGCCTACGACAAGGACCGCTTCGAGGTCTGCAACCACCGTTACAGCGCCCTCTGCGACGGCGCACACGGTGCGGCTGTGCTCAACGACTGCAAATATGGGATTTCCATGAACGGAAATGCCCTGGAGCTGACCCTTCTGCGCGCCGCCGCCTGTCCGGAGATGAGGGCAGACAACCGGGTGCACCATTTTACTTATGCGTTCACGGCCTGGGAAGGAACCTTTGCGGCCTGCGATGTGGTCAGACAGGGGTATGAACTGAACGTGAAGCCTCTGACCGCAGAGGGCGGATGCAGGGATTTCAGCTTACTGAGCGTGGAGAAGGACAACATTATCCTGGATACCATGAAGCCTGCCGAGGATGGAAGCGGCGACCTGATCCTGCGCTTCTATGAGTCCAAAAAGGCGGCCTGCACCACCACGGTAAATCTGGCTATGGACGGTGTGCGCGCTTACATCTGCGACATGCTGGAAAACAGGCAGCAGGAGCTTCCCGCTGCCGACGGAGAACTGGAGCTTGCCTTCCGCGCGTTTGAAGTAAAGACGGTGAGACTGGTGAGAAAATAGGAAGATACCTCCGCAGGATGCGTACCCTTGGGCTGGAGTGTGTCCGGCAGAAAGCACTGCATCAGCATATGCCGGGCACACTCCAGCCCAAGGGTACGCATCCTGCGGCCTTTAAAAAGGGTGTATTTTATGGATGTATAAAAGAACAAAAGCAAACGTAAAAATAATTTCGACATTTTTTGAAAAAAATTGAAATTATATATTGACTTATCTATGGTGAAATGATATTATACTACTCGCGGCACGGAAAACGGTTCCAACAGACAGAAGGAACCAGGAAGTGCAGGCATGCGGAAGTGTCGGAATTGGCAGACGAGCAAGACTAAGGATCTTGTGGCAGCAATGTCGTGTGGGTTCAAGTCCCATCTTCCGCACTGATGTAGAGATACATCAATATATGCAGGAATGGCGGAATTGGCAGACGCGCACGGTTCAGGTCCGTGTGGTAGCAATACCATGAGAGTTCAAGTCTCTTTTCCTGCATGAGTAAAGGCCCTGGCGGATGTACGCCGGGGCCTTTTGTTTTTGCAGAAACAAAAACAGGAGAACGGGAGAGGAAGAAAGAAGCACACGGCTTTCCCGCTGCAGCCAGAGCCCCAAAACCCCGGCATGGAGGGAAAATGCAGGAGGGATCAGAAATGCAGCCTCCTGCGCACCGCCGTTCTCAGGCGCTTTCTGGAGAGGATGGTGCCAAGCGTCACTACCAGGATGCTGCAGGCCGTAAGCACCACCGCAGACCAGGTCAGCCGCAGGTCATAGGCCAGGAAATGACGGATCAGCAGCTCGATCAGCACACACAGCGCCGCGATTCCTACAAAGATATACAGAGCCCCGGCCAGAATGGAGGAGGAAATCCGGCGGAAGCAGAATGCGATCAGGATTGCAAGCAGGGTGACGATTCCGGTAATGGGAAGCGCCAGCTCGTAAAACCACCGTGTGCCGGGGGTGTTAAAGGTGATCAGATATTCATACAATGCGATTGCCGCGCCGTCCAGCAGCAGAGAGAAGTAGATGGGCAGCCTGGTATAGACAAAAATGGGGATGGCAGCCACCCACAGGATCACGCATACTCCGATCACATACAGGGACCAGGCGCTCTGACGGAATACAAATAGATTCAGCAGGCCGCAGGAGAGAGCGGCCGCGATCAGAGTCATGGAATATAACAGGATCACATCCCTGTGCTTTACAGGCTCCACCTGTCCCCTTTCCCTGGGAAAAGGCGGCACAGCGGTATCCATGGTACGTTCATTCGGATTGATGACGGGGGTATTGCACAGAGGACAGCGTTCCAGGGATTCCTCCAGCTTCACCCCGCAGTTTACACAATATGACATAGCTTCTACCTTACCCTTCTGCCGTGTAAGCGGCGCTTCGATCAATCATTCCTTTTCATGGAAGCTGCGGTTGCTTTCAATGGTGACGTGGATACCGTCCTCCACCAGCTTCCGGAAAAACAGCCTTTCCACGTCTGCCTCCACGATACAGCTTGCAAAATTTACGGTCAGCGTATCCTCAAAGCTGATGACCGCGCAGTTGGTGCGTGAGGAAAAGGGCTGGCCCATGTAGATGTCAAACCGTTCAATGTAGGGCTTCATGGCCTCGGGAACCTTCACCGCTCCCATGTTGGTCAGGCCCGCAGAGGAATTTTTATCCTGTACCCTGCGGTAAAAGGTGCGCACCACAATATCCTTGATAAAAAGCGGCACCACCCGGATCAGAGGGTTTCTGGTTGTGGCTGCGTTGGTGGTGATGTCGCCGCGCAGAAATTTTTCATTGATGTAATAGCGCATAAAATTCCGAACCTGGACCACGATCTCCTCAAAGGTGTACTCTCCCAGTCTGGGATCAATGGAGGGGTACACCATGCTGATAAAGTTGCGCAGCGTCCTGGAAGGGAAGAAGCGGCGCAGGTTTACGGGCATGGCAATGCGGACCGGACGCAGCCGGATATGAAAATCCCTTTCCTGCTTTTGGAGCAGGGCGTAGAGAAGAACCGCGTTCAGATATTCGGTGATGGTGGCATGGTACTGCTTGGCCGCCACGTTCACCTCCTTCACCGACATAATCCCGTCGATCACGTTCAGGGTGTGAAGCGGCTCCGGCGTACCGCGTACCCGGTAGGTTTTCTCCGCAGGGCGGGGAGGGCGGTAGGTGGCGTTGGCATACCGCATATAAGCGTCCTCCAGCTCCTCGGGATGGGGTGTGCCGTCCACGTCCAGCACGAAATATTCATTGGGGATTTTGGCGCCCAGCAGACGCAGATAGACTGCGGTGATGGTCTGAAGCAGATGCATCCCGCCGGTGCCGTCTCCCAGGCAGTGGTGGCACTCCAGGGAAATTCTGCGGTCATAATAATAGATACGCAGAAGATAGCGGTTTCCCGACTTGAAATACATGGGCATACAGGGATTACTGATATCCGGCCGGACAAAAGGGCCGGGCCGCGTGTTGGGCTCCAGATAGCGCCAGAAAAGCCCTTTATGGATGGCTACCTTATATGTGGGAAAACGCTTCAGTGCGATGTCGGCGGCCTTCTGAAGAACCTCCGGCAAAACCGGCTCCTTCAAAAGGACGGACAGACGGTAGACGGAGGAAAAATTCCGCCGCTGAAGCGTGGGATAGACGATTGCAGACAGATCCAGCTTGTACCAGGTTTTCTGGGAAGCGGAAAAGTCCGGCTGGTTGGTGTGTGTACGAAACGCCATGGCTGCTCCTCCTTTGGGCTGCGGCATACAGACCGATTGGAACGAATGCCTGCTTCCCTATTATAGGATGATTTCCGGCTTATTGCAAGGTATCCGCTTTACGGGCTTTTCTTTTTGTGATAGATTAGTTAGTGTTCCCGGTAACCTCAAACGCCTGATGCTTGAGGGGGAAGAACATAAAAGATATTTCCGGGCCGGGGAGCCGGTCTGAAGGAACCTTTGACATAACTGTGGAAAGAAGGAAATGAGGGTGGCATGGCTCTTTTTACCAAAATGAAAAATACCTCCAGGGGGACGAGAACCCAGGAGCAGAACCAGAATATGATGAAGCTGATCAAGCGCGTGCACAGCGTGGTGGAAAAGGGGGACATTGAGAAGCACAGGCAGTCCCAGGACACCTTCGGGGCGCTGCTTGGAAACAGCCGGGATATGGAGATCACCGACGTGGATGTGCAGGGAATGCACTGTGAGTGGGTGCGGGTAAACCGGGTCCATGGAAGGAAAAATGCGATTCTCTACTGCCATGGTGGCGGTTATTCTACGGGAAGCTGCATCTATGCCAGGACGCTGACCACCAAGCTGGCGGCTTCCACCTCCATGGACGTGTTCTGCTTCGATTACCGCCTGGCTCCGGAGTATCCCTATCCGGCTGCTCTGGAGGACGCTGTGAAGGCCTGGGATCATCTGATGCTTTTGGGGTATGGGGCAAGGGATGTGATTGTGATGGGGGATTCCGCAGGAGGAAACCTGGCTCTGACCCTGACGGTGAAGCTGAAGGAGCAGGGCAGGATCCTTCCCAGAGGACTGGTGCTTCTGTCGCCCTGGACGGATCTGACCGCTTCCGGGAAGACCCATGAGAGCAGGGCGGAGGTGGATCCGGTGCTGAATGCGGATTATTTACAGGAAATGACGGAAAATTATGCGGCAGGACGGAACCTGGAGGAGCCGCTTATTTCACCGCTGTTTGCTGACCTGGCCGGTTTCCCGCCCACCTATATCCAGGCGGGGGACAATGAGATCCTGCTGTCGGATTCCATCCTGCTTCAGAAGAAGATGGTGAAGGCCAATGTGCCTGTGAAAATGGATGTCTATGAAGGAATGTGGCACGTATTCCAGATGTCGCCCTTCAAGACGGCCTACGATGCCATGGACAAGTGTGCGGAATTTATTTTTGACATATGCAGATAAGGAGAAAACTGGTGGGACAGGAAAAGGGGATTGTGATCAGAAAAGATACGGAGGCGTACATGGACGAGCTTCGGGGCTGGCTTTGCCGGACGGAGGGCGTGCGCCTGGAGGAAATGGCGGATTTTTTCAGGGCAAGGCTGAATGAATACGAGGAGCACATGAGCCTTTGGAAGAAGGCGTATGAATACCTGCCCTCCCTTCTGCCGGGAAATGCCCGGACGCTTCTGGATCTGGGATGCGGAACGGGACTTGAGCTGGACGAAATCCTGAAGGCCAGACCGGAGCTTTCTGTGACCGGGGTGGATCTGTGCCGGGATATGCTGGAGCGTCTGTCGGAGAAGCATCCGGGCGTGAAGCTGATCTGCGGGGATTATTTTCAGGAGGAGCTGGGGGAGGCGGTATACGACTGCGCGGTTTCCTTTGAGTCCCTGCACCATTTTGGCGCGGAGCGGAAAAAAGAGCTGTATGCAAAGCTGTGCCGCGCTCTGAAGCCGGGCGGCTGTTTCATCGAGGCGGATTATATTGCCTGTTGTGAAGAGGAGGAACGTCTGCTGATGGAGGCCTGCCGCCGGAAACGGGAGCAGGAGAGAATTCAGGAGGAGCAATTCGTTCATTTTGATACGCCTCTCACTGCAGAGCACGAAATGGAAGCGCTGCGCCGGGCGGGTTTTGAACAGGTGGAAATGATGGCCAGCATAGAAGGGGCAACCTTCATCCGGGCATTTAGGGACAGGCAGGCCGATCTGTGAATGAGCGCATACCGATATGGCTGAACGGATGTTACTGTTCACAGCAGCCTCAAACGCCTGCCGTTTGAGGCGTAAGAATGTGATTCAGGAGTGAGCGGGCCTCTTTTGCGTAGCAAAAACTTTCAATAGGACCGCGAAAGTTACTGTTTACGGGTCTGCCGTGAACAGTAACGAACGGATACGAACCGTTACAAATAAATGAAAAAAATCTTGCGGTTCTGCTGTAAATCCTGTATTCTAGTTATATTCTGAAAAAACTGGAAACCAGCCGCCGCATGAGAGGAACGGAAGACGACGGATACAGGGACGGCTTCCGCAGCTTTTACTGCATGAGCCGGACGGAGCCTGAAAAGACTGAATCACTTGTGCGGCGCACAGAAATGGAGAGACATATGAAACAGGATATGATTGTGATCTTGGATCTTGGCAGTACAGAGAATACCGTGCTTGCCCGTGAAATCAGAGCAATGGGTGTATACAGCGAGATCTATTCCCATGACATAACGGCAGAGGAGCTGAAGGCCCTTCCCAACGTGAAAGGAGTGATCCTTTTCGGAGGGGAAAACAGGGTGGTGGACGGAGAAGCCATCGACGTATCTCCCGCTCTCTATGAGACAGGGATCCCCTTCATGGCCATCGACCATGCTCCTGCCCGGTGCGGGGAAACCTACGCTTCCTATGAGGAGATGCTTCCTAATCTGAAGGCTTTTGTATTCAACACCTGTAAAGCGGAAGCCAACTGGAACATGAAGAATTTTGTGGAGGATCAGGTGGAGCAGATCCGCAGACAGGTGGGGGACCGTAAGGTGCTTCTGGCCCTGTCCGGCGGTGTGGACAGCTCCGTTGTGGCGGCCCTTCTGATCAAGGCCATCGGTAAGCAGCTGGTATGTGTGCATGTGAACCACGGCCTGATGAGAAAAGGAGAATCCGAGAGTGTAATCGAGGTTTTCCGTAACCAGATGGATGCCAACCTGATCTACGTGGACGCCACGGAGCGGTATCTGAGCAAGCTGGCCGGCGTGGCCGATCCTGAACAGAAGCGCAAGATTATCGGCGCAGAGTTTATCCGCATCTTTGAGGAAGAGGCCAGAAAGCTGGAGGGCATCGACTTCCTGGGTCAGGGAACCATTTATCCCGATATTATCGAGAGCGGAACCAAGACCGCCAAGATGGTAAAATCCCACCATAACGTGGGCGGACTTCCTGAGGATATGAAATTTGAACTGGTAGAGCCCTTAAAGCAGCTTTTCAAGGACGAGGTGAGACAGTGCGGACTGGAGCTGGGCCTGCCTGATGAGATGGTATTCCGTCAGCCCTTCCCCGGCCCCGGCCTGGGAGTCCGCTGCCTGGGTGCGATTACCAGAGAGCGCCTGGAGGCCGTGAGAGAAGCGGACGCCATCCTGCGCGAGGAGTTCAAAAACGCAGGGCTGGACAAGAAGGTATGGCAGTATTTTACCGTGGTTCCGGATTTCAAGTCCGTGGGTGTGCGCGACAACGCCAGAAGCTATGAGTATCCTGTGATCATCCGTGCGGTGAATACCATCGATGCCATGACTGCAAGTGTGGAGCAGATTGACTGGCCAATCCTGATGAGGATCACTGACCGGATCATGAAGGAAGTGAAGAACGTGAACAGGGTCTGCTATGATCTGAGTCCTAAGCCGAATGCTACGATTGAGTGGGAATAAGCTAAAATAGGCTTTTGAGTCCCGAAAAACCCTTGAAATTACAGGGGGTTTCGGGATACTTGTTTTTTAGTGGCTACAAAATGGCTGCATCAGCCGAGTTTTTTGTAGCCGTCATCTTTTTCAACCATCGCATCAAGCCGATCGGCCACTTCGCTTTGCTTGTTCGGGTACAGGTGGCTGTAGGTGTCCATGGTGGTCTGTACCTTTTCATGCCCCAGGCGTTTGGCAACCAGAAGCGGTGTGCAGCCCATATCAATCAGTAAACTGGCATGGGTATGACGCACATCGTGCACCCTGATCTTCTGCGTTCCGGAGTGGTCACAGTCATACTTCATCTGTCTGCCGACCCAGCCCCTGTCATAAGGGAAGATGCGGTCTGTAGGCTGTACATCGTAGAGCTTTGCCAGATAGTCTTTCAGACAGCTTTCCAGTACCTTCGGCATGACCACCTCACGGTAACCGGCTTCTGTCTTAGGCGGATAGATATAGTCCTTTCCATTCAGACGCTGATAGTTTTTATTGACAGAAATAATGTCTGTCAAAGTCGATATCCTCCGGTGTCAGAGCCAGCAGTTCGCCGACACGCAGTCCTGTATAGTACATCACCATAAAGATTGTGTAGCCAACTGGTCTGTCCTCCATCGCCTTAATAAAAGACTGAAATTCTTCATCTGTCCGGAACAGCATTTCATCAGCATTCTTCTTACCCATCGTTCCTGCTTTGCGGCAGGGATTTTCTCGCAGTCCATAGAACGTTACAGAGAAGTTAAACGCAGCGGTAAGCTGATTATTGATGGCTCGCAGATAGGTTGGTGCATAGCCTCTGCCGTTGGGACGACGGAAGTTAATCAGCTCGTTTTGCCAGTTGCGAATATCGGTTGGTTTGACGGCGCTGATAGGCATCTCGCCGAAGTATGGGAGGACTTTCTTATTAAACAAGTAGTGCTTGTTGGCTAAAGTCGTTTCTCTGAGACGGGGATTTGCATCTTTCATATAGATTTCAACAAAATCCTTGAACTTCATGCCCAGGCTGCCATCTGCCTGACTGATAAAATCCTGTTCCCATTGCAAGGCTTCTTTCTTGATTTTGAAGCCTCTTTTCTTTTTGTGGATCTCCTTTCCTGTCCAATCCTTTACTCGGATTTGAGACATCCATTTTCCGGTGT
>CAUWLJ010000112.1:0-10815 GCA_963559585.1 uncultured Eisenbergiella sp.
TACTTCTGACATAATGCTTCACCTACTTTCTCAAGATCTGCCATAGCGATGGCGTACTGCTCGTCGTTGGGGGCGGTTCCATGCCATGCCACGTTGCCTTCCATGAAGGATACGCCCTTGCCCTTTAAGCTGTGGGCGATGATAGCGGTAGGCATTCCCTTGGTTTCCCGGGCTTCCCTGAAGGCTGCGCGCAGGGCGTCAAAATCATGGGCATCCACGTTGATTACATGGAAATTGAAGGCTTCAAACTTTTTATCAATAGGATAAGGAGAGCAGACTTCATCAACGGGGCCGTCGATCTGCAGGCCGTTGTTGTCCACGATCACCACCAGGTTGTCCAGCTTTCTGTGGCCTGCGAACATAGCGGCCTCCCACACCTGTCCTTCCTCGATCTCTCCATCTCCCAGAAGGGTGTATACACGGAAATCCTTGTTGTCCAGCCTGGCGCCCAGAGCCATTCCCACCGCCGCGGAAATACCCTGTCCCAGAGAGCCGGTGGACATGTCTACGCCGGGCACATGCTGGAGGCAGGGATGGCCCTGAAGGTAGGAGCCCAGCTTACGCAGGGTGGTCAGATCTTCCACAGGGAAGTAGCCTCTGTGAGCCAGAGTAGAGTACAGTCCGGGAGCGGTATGCCCCTTGGAAAGCACGAAACGGTCACGGCCCGGATCCTTCGGGTTCTTGGGATCCACGTTCATTTCCTCAAAATAGAGGTAGGTAAAGATATCGGCTGCGGACAGGGATCCGCCGGGATGTCCGGCCTTGGCACTGTGTACGCCTGTCACAATGCCCTTTCGGATCTCGTTCGCCATTTTAGCGAGTTCAAGATTCTCCATGAAATTTTCCTCCCGTTAGATTGATGTGTAACAGTTCAGCCGCGCCCATTCACAAAACGCCCCTACGGGGCTTTCCGCTGCTATGCAGCTTCTTTTGCTCAAGTTACTCGCAATAGCGAGTAACTTGGGGGCGCATCAGTTCATATCGGTGTGCAGAACAAACCGATATGGCTGAACTGTTTATAATATACTTAATTTTCCGCCGTTTGTCCATAGTAAGCATTCGCGCCATGCTTCCTGTAGTAATGCTTGTCCTGAAGCTCCTGGGGCGCGGGCTGGATGCGGGCGTTGATGGTTTCCGCGCGGTAAGCCATTTTGGCCACCTCCTCCAGCACCACTGCGTTGTGCACCGCCTCGTGGGCGTCCTTTCCCCAGGCAAAGGGGCCATGGTTCTTGCACAGCACAGCAGGTACGGCCGCAGGATCCTTGCCCATGGCACGGAACTCATTTACAATCAGATGGCCCGTATTCTCCTCATAGGCCTCCTCGATCTCCTCCCTGGTCAGGCATCTTAAACAGGGAACCTCCCCGTAAATATAGTCCGCATGGGTGGTTCCGTAGCAGGGAATGCTCCTTCCCGCCTGCGCCCAGCTTGTGGCATAGGAGGAATGGGTATGTACGATCCCGCCGATCTGAGGGAAAGCCTTGTACAGCTCCACATGGGTGGCTGTATCGGAGGAGGGATTGTATTTTCCCTCCACCTTGTTTCCGTTCAGATCCACGATCACCATATCCTCCGGGGTGAGCTTATCATAGTCCACTCCGCTGGGTTTGATGGCAAAAAGTCCCGTCTCCCGGTCGATCTCACTCACGTTTCCCCAGGTAAAGGTCACAAGGCCATACTTGGGGAGAAGCATGTTGGCTTCATATACTTTTCTTTTTAATTCCTCTAACATATCTTCCTCTGTTTCTGCCGCCGAAAGGCGGCATTCTGTTCATGGGGACTCATGCGCAGCATGATCCCGCGCGATAATCTTGGATTTTCGCGCACCCTCTTTTTCTGCCGCCGAAGGGCGGCATTCTGTTCACAGGGACTCATGCGCAGCATGATCCTGCTTCTGCATCCTCTCTTACACCAGCGATTCCACAGCCGCCTTCTCGATGGCAAGGCCGGCGGTGTAGCGCTTCACGAACACGTCGAAGCCTTCCACATCCTTTGCATCGGGAGCCAGCTCCACGCCCTTCTGTCCGGCAAACACACGCTTATCCAGGAAATCGGACAGGCTCTCCCCTTCCTGTTTATGGATCATATAGGAAGCAAGAACGGCGATTCCCCATGCTCCGCCCTCTCCGGCAGTCTCCATCACGGTGACAGGGGTGTTTACGGCTGCCGCCATGATCTTCTGGCCCACTTCCTTGGTCTTGAACAGGCCGCCGTGGCCGATCATTTTATCCACCTGAATGCCCTCCTCCTTCATCAGGATGTCAAGGCCTGTTTTCAGAGCGCCCAGGGCGGTGAAAAGGTGAACGCGCATGAAGTTTGCCAGGTTGAATCTGTTTTCAGGGTTCCTTACGAACAGGGGACGTCCCTCCTCAAATCCGGTGATGTGCTCGCCGGAAAAGTAGTTGTAGGCAAGCAGGCCGCCGCAGTCCGGGTCACCCTCCAGGGCTTTGCGGTACAGGGTTCCGTACAGATCGTTTTTGTCCACCTTCATGCCGAATGCCTGCGTGAACTCCTCGAACAGGTTGATCCAGGCATTCAGATCGGAGGTGCAGTTGTTGCAGTGCACCATGGCAACCGGATTGCCGTCCGGGGTAGCCACCATGTCGATCTCAGGATGCAGCTTTTTCAGGCCGTTTTCCAGAACCACCTGGGCAAATACGCTGGTTCCGGCAGAAACATTGCTGGTACGCACGCCCACGCTGTTGGTGGCCACCATGCCCGTGCCAGCGTCTCCCTCGGGAGGGCAGAGGGGGATGCCTGCCTGAAGATTTCCTGATACGTCCAGAAGCTTTGCCCCTTCCTCGGTGAGAGTTCCTGCGTTCTCTCCCGCCACCAGAATCTCAGGAAGAATATCCAAAAGCTTCCAGGAGAATCCCTCTCCTGCCGTCATTTCCTCAAATTTCTCCACCATGGCGGCGCTGTAGCGTCTGGTTCCGGGGTCGATGGGCATCATGCCCGCCGCTTCGCCGATACCGATTACCTTGCGCCCGGTAAGCTTCCAGTGCACGTAGCCCTCCAGGGTAGTGAGGAAATCAATATCCTTCACATGCTCCTCCTTATTCAGGATCGCCTGATAGAGGTGGGCAATGCTCCATCTCTGGGGAATGTTGAACTGGAAGGCCTCCGTCAGAGCCGCAGCCGCCTTCTCTGTGATGGTATTTCTCCAGGTGCGGAAGGGCACCAGAAGCTCTCCGTCCCGGCCAAAGGGCAGATAGCCGTGCATCATGGCGGAAAAGCCGATGGCTCCCACAGTGGTCAGGGTCACGCCGTATTTTTCCTGCACATCCTTCGCCATATTAGTGTAGGCATCCTGAAGCCCCGTCCATATATCCTCCTGGCTGTACGTCCAGATCCCGTTCTCAAAACGGTTCTCCCATTCATGGTTGCCGCCTGCAATGGGATGGTTTTCTTCATCCACCAGCACGGCCTTGATCCTTGTGGAACCAAACTCGATTCCCAGAGCCGTCCTTCCCTCTACGATCATTTGTTTCATATCGCTCATAGTTACCTTTCCTTTCTATCATTATCTATAATACACGCTGTTCCATCTCAGCTCATTTTTCAGGCTCTTGATGGTGGTGCTGTTATCGATCACAACGCTCTCGATACCCATAGCATCGGCCCAGTCCACCATCTGCTCCACGCTCAGATCGTAAGAAAATGCGGTGTGGTGTGCGCCGCCTGCCAGGATCCACGCTGCCGCTCCCACCTCCAGAGAGGGCTGGGGCGTCCAGAACGCGGTAGCTACGGGAAGCTTTGGCATTTCCTTTTCGCACTTCTTACAATCCACGGCATTGATGAGCAGGCGGAAACGGTTCCCCAGGTCGATGAGGGACGCAGCCACCGCCGGGCCTGTCTTGGAGGTGAATACCAGGCGGGCGGGATCCTCCCTGCTGCCCATGCTCAGAGGCTGAACCTTGATGGAGATGGGGCCGTCTGCGATGGTGGGGCATACCTCAAGCATATGCGCCTGCAGGATCCCTTCTTTTCCGGGAACCAGGTTGTAGGTGTAATCCTCCATGAAGGAGGTTCCCTTCGCATTCGGCATACCCGCCGTCATAATCTTCATCAGACGCACCATGGCCGCGGTTTTCCAGTCTCCCTCGCCGCCGAAGCCGTAGCCCTTCTCCATCAGCCGCTGGATTGCCAGGCCGGGAAGCTGCTTCAGGCCGCCCAGCATACCGAAATGGGTAACGATAGCCTGGTAATTGCCCTCCTCCAGAAACCGCTCCAGCCCGATCTCGATCCTGGCCTGGGCCGCCACATGCCGTCTGAACTCGCCGGGATCTCTGCCCTCCAATAGAATCTGGTACTTGCTGTAATACTCTTCCACCAGGGCTTCCACATCGCCGTCAGCCACCGCGTCCACATACTCCACCGCATCGTTGACGCAGTAATGGTCGATCTCCCAGCCAAACTTTACCTCGGCCTCCACCTTGTCTCCCTCGGTTACCGCCACGTTGTTCATGTTATCGCCAATGCGGCATACGCGGATATGGGAGGACTCCATGATCCCCACCGCCGTCCTCATCCAGCTTCCCAGACTCTCCTGCACGGACGGGCTGGCCCAGTGCCCCACGATCACCTTGCGCTCGATGCCCATGCGGCTCACGATATGGCCGTACTCCCTGTCTCCATGGGCGGACTGATTCTCATTCATGAAATCCATGTCAATGGAATCATAGGGGATTTCCTCATTAAACTGGGTATGCAGATGGCACAGAGGCTTTCTGTACTCCTTCAGCCCCAGAATCCACATTTTCGCCGGGGAAAAGGTGTGCATCCAGGTGATCACGCCCGCGCACTCCTCGTCCGCATTGGCCGCGTTCAGCGTCCTGCGGATGGTGGCCGGATCGATCAGGGTGGGCTTCAGCACCACCTCAAAGGGAAGCCGCCCGGAGGCGTTCAGCCCCTCCACGATTTGGGCGGAATGCTCCGCCACCTTTCTCAGGCACTCGTCCCCGTACAGATCCTGAGATCCTGTACAAAACCAGAACTTGTAGTTTGCTCCTGTTTTCATTTTGCTTTCCTCCTTATTTCTTCTCTCTATATGCGCTTTATTCCCGCGGGCAGCGGGCCAGGCAGCCCTGCCTGCATGAATATTTGGCGGCTGTCGCGGGGTTTTTGACTTTTATATCCATCTGTCAGCCGCCGCTTATTTCCACCGGCCATCCTGTGTAAGGCTCGTCTACGAAGTATCCGCCCTTCTCTGCACGCTGTCCCGCTCCACAATCTGCGTCACAAACTCGTAATTCCCGTTAAAGGAAGGATCCTGCATCATGGCAAGCAGATTTTCCGCCGCCTTCTCCCCCAGCCGGCTGGTGGGGTGATGCACGCTGGTAAGCCGCGTATCCGCCAGCTCGGCAAGCTCCGAATCGTCTATGCTGATCAGGGAAATATCCTCCGGCACCCGGATTCCCTCCTCCTTCAGCAACGTCTCCAGCTGAAAAGCGATCTTATCGTTGTAGCAGAACACTGCCGTACAGTCCCGGAAGTTTCTCAGGATCCGCTCCCTGTAATCGTGCAGATGCCCTTCACCCTCCGTATCCAGCCACACCTCCCTGCCGTCTCCCGCAGGGATGCCCAGCCTTCTGCATACGTCCAGATACCCTGCATACCTCAAATGTCCCTGTCCGTCGTCAAACTTCATCAGTGCTCCGATCTTCCGATGCCCTGCGTCCGCCAGATACTTCACCGCCAGCTCCGCGCACAGGCGGTCGTTCAGCGTCACATGGGGCAGGGAAAGCTGAGGATAATAGCTGTTAATAAAAAGAATGGGGATCCTGCGCTCCATCAGCTTCCCAAGAAGCGGCAGGTTCGGATTGGGGAGCCCGCTTTTCGTGGCTTCCAGGATGATCCCCGCCACATCGTCCCTGCTGATGATATCCTCCAGGATCGTCCGCTCCCGCTCCAGCAGATTATTAGTAAAAGCAATCTGCACCGAATAGCCCCGCTCAAACAGGTAATTCTCAATCCCCTGTATGGTTTTGGGAAATATATAGCTGTCCACATAGGTGGTTACCACTGCGATCCGTGTCTTGTTCTCCAGTGTGGTCAGGCGGTTATTGCTCACATAGGTGCCGCTTCCCCTGCGCCGTACCAAAAGCCCCTCCTCCTCCAGAAGCCCCAGGGCATGGCGCACCGTCTGCCTGCTTAATTGAAACCGCTCTCCCAGTTCATTCTCCGAAAACAGCTTCTCTCCCGGTTTCAGTTCTCCGCTCTCGATCCGGCTCTTGATCCAGTCCACAACCTGGCGGTATTTGGCCTGCTTTTCCATGCTGCTCTCCATTCCGAAGCGTAAATGGTGTTACTGCTTCACACCCGTCTATGACGCTCCCGCACAGACAGACACACAAAAGAATACAAGTTTATTCTCAGGTAAAAGTTGTATTCTTTTTTCTGTTTTCCTCTCTGTTTAGTAAAAAGAAAGGTGCAAAAAATCCGATTTTATCTATATTGTATAATTTCTTCCGTTCCGATTTGTGCAGTTTTTCAGAGGTTTCCCTGTCCTGCAATCCTAGTTTTACTATAGCTCCGGTTCTGCTTCCTGTCAATATAAGCCGGGATATTTTATGTACATTCTTTATAAGTTGTATATATACATATTGAGCATAGCAATTCAGCGCTTCATTTGCAGCAGTTCATGCCGATGCTGACTGCTCCATAGGTGCCGACAGGACTGTTCCTTCTCTTGTTACTGTTCACGGGCCTATTCAAAGTTTTACTGCGTAAAAGAGGCCCGCTCACTCCTGAATCACATTCTTACGCCTCAAACGGCAGGCGTTTGAGGCTGCCGTGAACAGTAACCTTCTCTTTCAAAGCACCAAAAATATACCGCACATAATATATTGTTTTTCATGTCTGCCCTGTATATAATGGGAATAGATTGACACTCTGCTGCATTTTTCAGATGGAGGAAACCAATATGATGTATCCTTATATGATTTTATCCGATGAAACGGAAATCGTGCATTCACAGATTCTGGAAGAAAATGGCATCCAAAAAGTTATCGTACACTTTGAACGTCCTACTGAAAACGGGTTTGATTCAGCCCGGTGTGAATTGCCGGATTATGTATGGCTTTTCAGAGAAGGATATTCCGATGAAGAAATAGCGTTTTTTGAACAGCTTTTACACAGCAACGCCCATCTTTTATATAAATATGCTGCAAACGGAGAAATACAGATTGCCTAATATCCAAAAAAGAATTAAATGAACTTATGGAATTTATTTCGGCACAATTCTTTTTTATCTGTACGGCATGGAAAAAATTCTTTATTACAGAGGAAATCAGCTTCTATTGCTGATAAAACCTGCTCCGTCCCCCGGTCATGAACCCGCCTCCTGCCACATACACTGTTAAAAAGCCGCATGGCAGGATATCTCCTTGAAGCACAAAAAAACATTCCTTCTCATTGTCCCATTGATTTTTGCGCTCTGTCTGGGCGCACTTTTTTTCCTGACCCACACAAACAAAGACGCCCGCCGCTTCCGGCAGGCATCGGACGATTTTTTTACAGGCTCACTGGAAAAGGACAGTCTGAGCCTGCATTATACGCTGGCCGATCCTTCCCCCTATCTGGAAGCGCCCTCCCCGGCTTCGCTCCCCGTCTATTCGGAAGAAGGCCATCGGGAAAACGCCGCCCTGTTTCAGCGTCTGCTGACAGCGCTGCAGGAGACGGACCCGGAAAAGCTCAAGGGCTTCGACCGCTATACCTATGAGCTGCTGCTGCCCTATGCGGAAAACGAACTGGCGGGCGCAAGGCTCTCTTATTTTGAAGAGCCCCTCTCCCCCTCCTCCGGGATGCACATGGAGCTGCCGGTGCTTCTGGCCGAATACACCTTCCGCACCGGCCAGGATGTACAGGACTATCTGGATATCCTGGAAAGCGTACCCGCCTACATGGAGGGGCTTGTCCGGTATGAAAAGGAAAAAGCCGCCGCAGGTCTTTTCATGCCCCAGAAGGACGCGGCTCTGGTGGTGGAGCAGTGCGATCAGATCATGGATCCTGTGCTGCTGGAGCAGGATGAACATTTCCTGCAGGCCACCTTTCAGGAGCGGGTGGATGAGCTGATCCGGTCCGGCGGCCTGCCAGCCCAGGACAGGGATTATCTGCTGTCGGAAAACAACAGGCTTCTGCGTACCGTCGTTTCTCCGGCTTATGTGGCCCTGGCCGATCAGATTTTTCTCCTGTCGGGAAGCGAAGGGCTTTCCGGCGGGGTCTGCCAGGCAAAGGGAGGAACCGCATACTATACCTATCTCCTGCGGCGAAACACGGGCTCTGCCAGGACGCCGGAGGAGATGAAGGAGCTTCTCTCCCTGGCGCTTCAGGAGCAGTACGGACAGCTGCAGAGCCTGACGGCACAATACCGCCAGCAGACCGGACGCCTGCCGGAGGCCGGCATGAATTTTTCTGATTTCCCGCTTCAGGACGCCCAGGAGATTCTGGCTGATCTGCAGCAGCGTATGAAGGAGGACTTCCCCCCGCTGGAGCGTCTCTCCGGGGAACTGCCCGCCTGCACCACCAAGGCCGTCTCCTCTGCCATGGAGCCCTATACCAGCCCCGCCTTCTATCTCACACCACCTATGGATGATGTGACCAAGAATGTGATCTATGTGAACCATTCGTCCACCCCGCCGGGTCTGGAGCTGTACACCACCCTGGCCCACGAGGGCTATCCGGGCCATCTGTACCAGACCATCTACAGCCAGCTGTGGGAAAACTCCCGCACCGACAATCCGGTGAGGAACGTGCTTTACTACGGAGGCTTCGTGGAGGGCTGGGCCTACTACGTGGAAAATCTTTCCTACGGCTACGCCGCCGACCTGCTTGCGGAGCACGGCGCAGCCGAAAGCCAGCGCCTTCTGGTTCAGATCGCCCGGCTGGAACGCAATCTGCAGGTGAACCTGTACTGCCTGCTGGATCTGGCCATTCATTATTACGGCGCATCCATGGAGGAGGCCTGCCAGTCTCTGGCCGCCTTCGGCATTTCCGACCCGGATACAGCAGAGGCCATCTACGATTATATCCGCAGGGAGCCGACCACCTATCTGAAATATTATGTGGGATATCTGGAAATCCTGGAGCTGCGCCGACAGGCAGAAAACGCCTGGGGCGGGAAATTCAGCCCTCTGCGGTTCCATACCTTTCTGCTTCAGGCCGGGCCGTCGGATTTTGAGAATCTGGGGAAGCTGCTGGGGAGGACTGGAGGGTAAGCCGGGCTGGAGGCAGGCCGGACTGAGGAGGATTATGACAGACGGAAGAAGGGCTGGTTGTGCTGCGTAACGTTTTCCCACGATATTATAGAGGTCTTTCCGACCCTTGATTACGCCGCAGCGGGGGCAGACGGCTTGTCAATCCATGACTATACCGTCCACCCCCACAGATTAAGATATCTCGTTTGGTATCTGAATTCCAATTAATCTGATTTCATTTAATTCTTTTGCAGATAGGCAGCCTGATTGATATAATCGTAAATATTCTTTTGAAACATCAGAATCAAGAATCAGCACATCATCTGAATTAATAGTAACATCTACGCCATTTCTGAACAATATGGAAACGGGGTGCTCCTTCATACCAGCTACTCTTCCCAGAAGTACATTACTTGATGGCGTAATGTTCAATCTTATTTTTTTCTCTTTCAGGTAATCCATTGCTTCTTTTGATTGTGCCGCCGCAATACCATGCTGGACTTCGTCCAGATATAACTTATTAATAGCTTGTATTACATCGTTAGCAGATCCCCATTCTCCAACATGTGCTTTCAGTCTCAATCCTTCTTCTTTCGCTTTCTCATAAATTGAAATGAAATTTTCAATCGGCTGTGCCATTTCATCCCCATACAAATCGATAGAATAAAACTGTTTATGTCCCCAAAAATGAGACAAACAATCCTCAAGATATGAAATCTCACAATGTCTCGATAATCCAATCTGTAAACGCACCTCTATCTCCGGTGCTATCCGTTCATGAATCTCTTCAAATGAATCAATCAGTTCTTCAATATCGTTATTGAAAAATGTCTTTAATCCCCAAACATCTTCACCAATTTCCAAAACTTTCACTCCGTCATATTTTGCTTGAACAAATGTGGCTTCGATAAGTAATTTTCGTTGTTGTGAAGAATTGAATCTGCTTCCTATATACTTCGTACTCCATTCATCCATCTCCTTCATCGAAGTAATCGGATGTACTAAAGGTTCAATATAATAGCCTGTTTTATTAAAAATGAACTGTCTATTTCCTCCCAAAACGAAGTGATTATGTAAATCAGATTTAGGACTCTTCCTTATTTCCGTTATATTTTCATTCTTTAATGCCTCTACAAAATCCATATTCATCCTCGTTTTTTCAATCTTCAGCCTCACAGTAAATAGCCATTTGCATAAAAATAAAAGAGAGTTTGGGATAATCCTAAAAATCATTTTGAGAAAGCAGGTGCCCGCTTCCTAGAGCGTGTTTGAAAATTGCTTTCTGCCAGATGTGCGTCCCAATTTGTGGGAGATTTGCCCCAAATGAGCGCGGCGTAGTGGTACGGTCCGTGAATTTGGGGCAAATATACCGCAAAGTGGGACGTGCAGATGGCGGGAATGAATTTTCAAACACGCTCTAGTCAATAAATGGCAGTCAGATTGCTGGAAAGTCTTAAAATTCAACCTTTTTCAAGGTATCGTATTAATATTGTATTAAAGCTCCATTTTGGGGCAGTAGATAGGACAAAAAAGGCTGTAACCCTTATAGTTACAACCTTTTCTATAAATCGAAGCGACGTGATTCGAACACGCGACCTCTGCGTCCCGAACGCAGCGC
>CAUWLJ010000113.1:0-10800 GCA_963559585.1 uncultured Eisenbergiella sp.
TAAATGTCAATAATCCCGCTTGCTTTTTAAAGTGTTCAGATTCGAACACTTTAAAGTCTGGATTATATATTTGTTCCCATACAGATAGATACTCTAATGTTCCACGATTTCTCAACCAATTTCGCACCACATCTGCCGCTCTGGCAGAATTTGATTTCACCTTGGCAATGTCGGTAATACATATATAATCATCCAATTCTTCTTTTGAAATAGTAATCTTTATATTTTGTACATCTATAATTCTATTCTTCATACATTCTCTCCATACACACCAGTTTATTCCTTCTCCATAAGCTGAACCTGTAATGTCATCCCCAATGCCGTTGCGATCCGCACAAGCATTTCCAATGATGGATTATAGTTTCCACTTTCAAATCTTGTAATATTCGTTCTGGGAATTCCCGCACGTTTTGCGAGTTCTGCCTGTGTCATTCCCTGAACTTTTCTGCATCGCACATATTGTTCAATAACAGACTGTCTGATGTTTTTCTGCTCTACTTCTATTACAATTTTCTGCTCACCCGATATATAAATATAATCCATATTATTTCCCATGATTGGTATCTTTTCCTTCTTCCATACACATATTCATATGCTGTTTCACTGTATTATATCTCGAGCAGAACCCTTGTCCTGCCACATATTCTATTCTGTCGACACATATATAAGCCCGTCCTTTTTTTGTATTTACCAATAAAATATCTCCCGGAACAACCGGCTCTTTTAATGTGTATATCCAAATATAGCGTTTATTGCTCTTCTGTCTCCATTTTCCATCAGAAAATACCACATGTCTTCCCTTAACGATTTTCCTCAATGGCTGTCCGGATACCATTTCACAAATCTCTGCCCGTGCATCGTACTTTTTAGCCAAAAGATATGATATATAGCCATCTCTGAGCTGTTTGTTCTCATCAACTGCGATTGCATGAGGCAGCTGCTTTGTTTCCTGATAATATCGTTCATAATACCATAGTTTCTCAGGCGATGGATTTGACATCAAATCTGTTTGGAGCTCATCCAGCAGGCATGCATTCGTTATTGTCCCGATCGATATATGAGATAAAATATCTTTCAGCCAATCCGTATTTCTCAACAGATTCTCTGCACGAAAAACTGTCTGGTCACGTTTTTGCTCATCTATGGAAGTATACAGATTCATGATACCGGAATACTTCATACCAACTGTTAAAAGCAATTCGTCAATCTTTCTGATCAGCGTATCTTATATGGTTCTTTCCGTCAAGAAATTTTATTCTTTTTTCTTGCGTTTCATTACTTATATTTTATTTCTCACTCCGGGAAGCTCTCCCTCAGACACAGTGCTCCCCATCCCAATTTTGTCAAGGGAAACAGGCTAAATTTTTTTCCCGTCCCGGAGCAAAAAATGCTTTCTTTTCGATAACCACGAAGGAATCGAGATAAACACCTGATTTGTTTAAGTAAGAAAATCATAAATTGACAAGTTTTTTCTACTCCCAAAAACAGAGAAGCCAGTCGATACAACGTCCCGCCTAACCAGGACAATCAACCTGACCTCTCTGCACAACTTCGTTATATGGTTAGATAGGATCACCCAGACATTTGGCGGCCCTTATCTTCCGGCTGACATACTGGCGTAAACTTCCAAAAAATCTCCACTCTTTTGTCCCGATACAAAATAATTTTCTCGATAAAAAAATCGGCTGTTTCCTGTGACAGTACAGCCGTATTCATTTCCTTCAGAATATCCCCTATCTCCGGATCTATCCCCTTCTGCATCGCCTCAAGCTGCTCCTTCTTCTGGTTCAGCTGTGTAGATTTTTCATTCAAAGCTTCTATCTTCCGGGCAGCCTCAGCAGTTTCTTCCAGGAAGGTATTTTTGTCCAGTTCTTTGCAGACATACGCCTCATAGTCAGATCTCTTTTTTTCCTGAAGCAGACCGATCTCCTTACTCAATAAAAGTATTTCTTCTTCCATCATCCTCTTTTTCTTCAAAATCACATGGTATCGGGCGGCCTGTAATCTTGCCTGGTCTGCCCACAGAAGCAGTTCCTGATTTAAACGGCATAGAACCAGTTCTTCCAAAACATCTGTCCGGAAATAAGTACAGCATTCCTTATCCGAGACATATATGCTGTTCCAGCATTCAACCGCCTCTACACTTTTTTTCCTTTTAAAAATCATCGGATGCCCGCATCCGCCGCAAAAGATTTTTCCTGACAGCGGATGCTTTTCTTTTTTCTGTACTGGTATTTTCCCATACACCTGCACTGCATCAAAGACTTCTTTGGAAACCAAACCTTTGTGATGGTCCTTCATAATGATCCATTCTTCCCGCGGCCTTTTTTTATATTTCCTGTCTCCTATTTCCCTGACCGTTTTATTATAGACTGCTTCTCCGATATAAAATCTATTTTTCAGGATATACCGCACTCCTGACGAAGTCCAGTTAATACGTTCTTTTGTCCGCATCCGTCTTCCTCTTATCTGAGTATATGTAGGAATCCCATCCTCATTCAATTTGCGGGCTATTTGACAAGTCCCTGTTCCTCGATATGCTTCCGAAAAAATCCTTCTGACAATGGATGCTTCTTCCGGGTTTTCTCTCAGACCTCCTTTTTCCTTTTTATCCCTTTCATAACCAAGAGGGATTGCCCCGAAAGGATATTCTCCATTTTGACACTTTATCCGATATATATTTTTTACTTTTTCCGACAAATCTTTGCTGTACAGATCATAAATCAGAGAGGAAACAGCAGTATCCAGCATTCCAGAAGCTTCCGCCAAACTGTCGTAACTGTCTTTCACAGAAATGAACCGCACATTGTTCATCGGGAAAATCATATCCCGAAATGTTCCCAGCTCTATGTAGTCTCTGGAAAATCTGGAAAAATCCTTTACAATTACCGCCCCTATTTTATGCTGCCTGATATCCTCCAGAAGCCGCTGTACATCAGGCCTTTCAAAATGCGTACCACTGTATCCGTCATCACAGTATTCCATTACAGGATACTGGTTCAGGCTTTTCTCCTTCATCAGATATGCCTTCAACATCTTTCTCTGATTCTGTATGCTGTTGCTTTCATCTACCAGCTTTTGTTTTTCTTTCCGGGAAATTCTCAGGTACATGGCCACACTTAACATGATCCATACGCCTCCCTCCGCTCATCTGCTGAAATTCCGGCATCCTCAACGGCAGTATTCTGTTCCGAAATACCTGCCGTCCCATCAAAAGGATTCCGCAGAAAAACCTGAACCTTTTTCCCAGGATAAAGCTCCACTCTGTCAACCAGATCACGGATCATTTCAGGAGTTAATTTTTTCCTCTGCTTTCCTCCTGACTTTTTTCCCTTTCTAAGTTCCATGATTTCCAGCTTTTTCAGATCTTCCTCTATCCCGGCCAAATGCTCTTCCACTTCCGTAAGCTCCTTATGCAGCGCATTGTTTTCCTGCTGAAAAGTATTCTTATTGATCGTCTGGGATATGTAGGCGGCATACATCTTTTTCTGTCTGCATTGAAGATCCCCTATGGCATACAGCGTCCTGCGCTTTTCATTCTCATACCTCTGCTTCTCTTTCATCTGCCCGGAAAAGGCCTTATCACCGCCCCTGCCATACTCTCTTATTTTCCGATCTATCTGTTCCAGAATCTCTTTTTCCAGTTCGTCCCTGAAAATTCTGTTTGAAACACATTTTTGGGAATCATACCGATAGCGTCCCTGGCATTCATAAACTTCTTTTCTGATACTCTTCCCGTTATCCAGATATTTGAAATTAGATGCCCGTGTCATCATACGCCCACATACACCACAGAAAAAAATACCCTGAAACAGATTTTCCTCCATTTTAGGAACATAGGAGTGACGCTTTTTTGCATTTCGGGATTCTTGTCTCAATTTCTGTACCTCTTGAAACAGTTCTTTAGAAACCAAAGGTTCACAAAAATTTTCATGAACAATCCAATTCTCACGTTCATACCGTATCCTGTTTTTCTCCTGCTTTCCCCGAATCGTACTTTTCCTTTGTTCCAGACATCCGATATAAATTCTGCTTTCCAATATCCTGCATATAGAGACGTTACACCACTGCCTGTATTCTTCCCCTTCATCTGCATATACCTTTCCAGTCCGTGCATAAACCATGGGAGGGTTTACTCTTTTTTCAGCCAGATTGCGCAGCACAGCTCTTAACGTCCTTTCTTCCTTATAAACTGTAAAAATTGATTTTACAATATCCTTTGTCATTGGGTCTGGAAACAGCCTGCAGATATCTTCTCCGGTTCCACGTTTATATCCGTATGGCTCATACCCTCCTTCATACAGTCCCTCTTTCTGAAACAGTTTATGAGTGATCGCTATCTTTTCTGAAATATCAGCAGCATAGGCTGTATTCACCAGATTCCTGATCTTGATTTCAAAAGTGTCTGCGCTTCTTTTCTCTGTGTCTATGCCTTCACTTACAGAAATGAACCTGACCCCCAGCATAGGAAATATTTTTTCAATATAGTCCCCGGCCTCCAGGTAATTTCGTCCAAATCTGGACAGATCCTTTACAATCACACAGTTAATGCGCCTGAGCCTTATGTCCTGCAGAAGCTCCAGAAAACCTCCTCTTTCAAAATTGGTTCCTGTCTTCCCGTTATCCTTATAGATTCCGCATACCACCATTTCTTCATCACATGTCGCAAGGAAAGCATTAATCATATCCTTTTGATTCTGCAGGCTGTCTTCCTTTTTCGATGAAGATACTCTGACATAGATCCCTGCCCGGTAAACCCTGGCAGGCGGCTGCACCGTTTCCATTCTCCTGTTTTTTCGTTTCGATGTTTTAGCCATTGACCGCCGCGCCTCCCTTCTGCAGAGAAGCCGCCGTATTCCAGTCCTGCATCACCTGGAACTGATCCATGAAGTTAAACTCTATTTCAATTCGATTATCCTCGTGTATGAAAATGTTTTTTACAAGATTAACCAGAATATACCGGTCCAGTTTTTCCAGAATAGTCGCCTTTCTCAAAGCCTCCAGACGGATTCCGGCGTCAATCCCATTTCTCAGTATCCTTTTCAGTGTTTCCTCCTGGCGTTCCAGCGTTTTTTCCAGATCCTCAAGTTCTCTCTGGTAAGCGGCCCGTATGGTTTCAAAATCCTTCTCTGTCAGGAGCCCCTCTGCAAAATCACCTGCCAGCCGCTCCAGAAGCCGTTCCTTATCGGCCTTTTCTTCTGCCAGATGCTTTAAATGTCTGTTACTCTCCAGCAGTATCCGGTCATCAATCTGAATGCCTTTCGCCTTTTTCATCCATTCATATTGGTCCAGAAAAAGCGTTGCATATTTTTTTACCGCCTCCTGCACCACAGCGGTCAGATCCTCCTCTATGATCGTATGTCTGGTACAGCCCTCCGAGCGGTTGTATGTGGAGCAGATGAAACCGTCCTGTTTATGTACACAGTTTCGTTTCCGAATCATCTGCTCTCTGCAGTCTGCGCAGAACAAAAGGCTTGCATACATATTGATGCGTCCGTTTGGCTCGTTTACTCTGCCGTCATGCTCCAGAAGGTGCTGGACAATTTCAAATTCAGCCCGGGAAATGATCGCCTCATGGGTATCCTCCACCCGCACCCATTCTTCCGGCGGAACGTTGATCATTTTTTTGATTTTGTAGCTCTGTTTCCGCTGCTTTCCCTGAACCAGGGTTCCGGTATAAACTTCATCTCTAAGAATCCTGAGCACAGCCTTTGGCGTCCACTTGGACGTCCTGCCGTCCGCCTTCAGCCCCGAATGATAATTGGAGCCGGTGCTCGCCTTATATGCCATTGGAGAAAGGATTCCCGCTTCATTCAACCGGTTGGATGATGCAAACGCACTGATTCCTTCCATTTTCCAACGGTAGATTGTCCGGATAATCTGTGCCGGATATTCGTCCACAATCAGCTTGTTCCACATTTTGTCCCGCTTATACCCATACACTGGATGCGGGCCGATATATTCCCCGTTTTCCCGCTGCATTTTTTTGACATAGCGGACCTTCTGGGAAATATCGCTGCAGTAAGACTCGTTCACAAAATTTTTCATCGGCACCACAATATTGGTTTCCGAGGTATCCGCACTTTTACTGTCAAAATGGTCGCCGATGGCAATAAACCGGACGCCAAGCGCAGGAAATGTTTTCTGCAGGAGCCTGCCCAGTTCAATGTATTCCCTGCCCATTCTGGACAAATCTTTTACAATCACACAGTTCACTTTGTGATCGTAAATATCCTCCATCAGCCGCTTGTAATCCGGCCGTTCAAAATTACTCCCTGAGTATCCGTCGTCAATATAGGTATCGTACAGCGCCATATCCGGCTGTTCATCCAGATACGACCTGCACACTTTCCTCTGATTGGTTATACTGTAGCTTTCCTGGAATTGAATGTCTGACATGTGCTTTTCCCGGGACCGGTCGTCCCTGGATAAGCGCAGATAGATCCCCACCTGATAGATTGTAGATTTTACTTTTTTCATATAATCACTCCTGATATAAATATTTGGTCAGTTTCCACCCGTGTTCAGGGCTGTTTTATACCAGAAGTTTTCTTTGATTTGATCCTCTTTCAGCTTATCACAGCCTCCACGGAATTTCCAGAGTATTTTAAAAAATAATTTCTGCCACATTTGCCATATATCTTTCCAGAACCTCATCTATAGTCTGGCCAGTATCCGCATATCTGACCTTGACTATATAATCTCCCATTCTGTGAATATACAGGTTTTGGGTCTGCTCTGCGAACTGCCTGACCCTTTCCTGTGGATTCCGTGTCATATCCACCGTGATATCACATAAATTTGTCAGTTCCTCCCTGCTTACTTCTCTGATATCCCTTTCTTTCATCCTCTGCAATTCCTCTGCCGCAAACACGTTCCTTCTCCTTCAGCCGGCATCGCTGCCAGTTCTCATTTTTTCCTATTCTTATGCTCCTTACAGTTCGTCCTATTCCTGAAAATATTACTGCGCACTTTCCATTCTGTCCTGATAATATCCGGCAATCTGAAATGCAGCAGCCGCAAGGCAGAGCAGTAAAATGATAATTCCAAACAACAGCAATAAAAAAATAACCAGTAATGTCTTCCCCATCCACTCTCTCCACATCCTAACCGCAAAAGTATTCCTCATCCTTTTTCTCCTGTATAAACTGGCCTACCTCTTCTAAAGATTCAATAACCGGCATAGGCGGTAAAGCGTCCAAAATCCTTTCCCGGTATCTTCCATTTACTCCTGCCCGGCTGTCCAGAATGGAAATCACTGCGGTATCCGTTTCTTTCCGCACACCACGTCCGGCCCACTGGCGCAGCTTAACCAGCATTTCCGGTACGATCACTTGATCCAGATAATCCTGAAAGCTTCCATAAGCTCTCCTTTCATGCTCTGCCGCCGCGCCCGGCACTGGGAAGGGAAGCTTTATGATAATCACACTGGAGACGATATCTCCCGGCAGGTCGATTCCTTCTCCTGCCAGGTCGCCTGCAAGCAAAATTCCATTTCCGCTTCTTTTAAATTGTTCCAAAGCCCCTGTCTTTCCCCGCTTCATAGCGTAAACCGGGAAACGTACCTGGGCATCGGTGCAGGTCAGCTGATAAAACAACTGATCCAGCATCCAATAAGAAGTGCTCAGCACCAGAGTATGTCCAAATGTGGCATCAATCAGCCTCTTTACCTCCTGCGCTATGTCTTTTACATACTGCCGGTCCCTTGTCCTGGGCCATGGAAGATTTTTGGGAATATACAGCACCGCATTTTTTTCATAACAAAAGGGGGATTTTTTGCTGATTTCACTGATTCTGCCGCTCACGGGCTGGCAGTTAATCCCTGTGGCTGTTTTAAAGCGTGTAAAATCACCACTGACGGACATGGTTCCTGATGTGACCACTTTTCTTTTCTGGTTTGCCCATAAATCCTGATACAGTACCCCATTCAGATTTTCCGAAAGAGAGCAGATCATCCAGTCTCCGTTTTCTGCCCGCTCCTTCCAGAGAATCTGGTCGTTCTTCTGCATCTGGGAAAGCTTTGGAAGCAGCTTTTCGCAGAGGTTTTGGATCATCACCTCTTTTTTATTATCCCCGCCTCCCAGGCAGTACTGCTTTTGACGGCTTACCAGTTCCTGGAATAATGCCTCTATTGCGTTGCTGATCTCCGTTTCTTCTTCCGCTTCAAACAATGCCGTCATTTTATCCATCAGGCGCCGCTTCCTTCTCCTCATACTGTCGGTTCCATCCCACAACGGTCTGGTTAGATTCAAAAGCTTTCTTTCTGACAGGGTATTTCCGTACATCTGCCGGGCAGTATCCCTGAGCTTATGGGCTTCGTCGAAAATCAAAACATCGTATTCTGGAAGCTGGCTTATTCCGCCCTCTTTTTCCCGCATCAGGTCTCCCAAAATATATCCATGATTTACAATTTGAAAATCATATTTCCCTTTTCTGCCATCACCCAGCAGCATCTGATACCTGCATCCCATCCGGATGGGACAATCTTTTCTACAGTTTTGAACACAGATTCCTCTTTTAATAAAAGAAGGTATTTCCCACTTATCCAGATCAATTTCCTTCCAGCCGGCATGTTCCATTTTTTCCAGAATTGCAGCTTCTTCCCTTACCTCTGTTCTTTTTCTATATTTTTTCAGCCTTTTGTCACAGATGTAATGCATCTTCCCCTTGCGTACCGTAACGGTTAACCTCCTGTCCAGTATCCCGCTTTTCATCAGGATTTTTGACAACTGGGGCAGATAAATGTTCGTGACGGCTTCCTGAAGGGCTACTGTGGATGTGGCGATCACAACAGGAAGGCTGTTCTCTACATATAGGTTATAAACGATGGATGCCGTCAGATAGGCGTGTGTTTTCCCGGTTCCCACTCCGGCTTCAGCCAATGCGAGCCTTCTGTGCAGCAGGGAATCCAGGATAAAAAGCGCAAATTCTTCCTGTTCCTTCCTTAAAGGCATTTCGTACTGGGGGAGTATATCTTCAAAGATATGGACCAGCAGCTCCTGCGCCGTCATTCTGGCTGTTATGGCCTGACTTCCGCTCTCTTTTATCATATTCCGTTTCTCCTTTTGTCGCCTCAAACTTCATTACAGAGTATGAAATAACGGCAGACAGTCTGCGGTTTGAACAGACTGCGGCTTCACGGAAGCCTCTCTCACTTCCGTCTTTTTATGAAGCCCATACTTTTCAGTATTTTCAGGCAGGGGTCATCGCATCTGTCCCACCCCGGACAGTCCAGCACAGAGTTTATCGCTTGGCTTTTTCTATGCCGCATGGCGCCCCTTGCTGCGTGCTTTCGGCAGTTCCGTCCTGCCCTTTTATCCGCCGTTAGAATGTATTCTGTTTTCAAGGTTCCTCTGACGGGTTAAATTTATCCCTCTACTTATTAGCCGCTGGGAAAAGGTATTTGGTCCCTCCCTGAAGATATTTTATATTTTTTTTATATTTTCAGCCATTATCAGCATGGAAAAATAGATAACTCTTGATTTATCACTGCAAACAAGGACATACCAGTAAAGGAGCGTGAATATCTATGCAGCCTATGAAATCTGCTAAGCTTCCGCAGGAGCTGTTAACCTTGATCCAGGGCGGCGAAAATATGGAAGTTGAACTCAAAAAATCCACAAGCGATATAACAAAAGACGTATATGATACCGTTTGCTCGTTCTCCAACCGCAACGGCAGCCATATCTTTCTTGGAGTCAAAGATACGGAACTATACTCGGCACCCAACCGGACTGTATAGAACATATGAAAAAGAATTTTATTACATCCGTCAATAACAGTAATAAAATGAATCCTCAGCTTTTCCTTACTGTTCTGGAGTATGAGTATGATGGGAAACTGATCCTTTATATCCATGTTCCCGACAGTCCCAGTGTATGCCGTTGCAACGGCCGGATTTATGACCGGAACCATGAAGCGGATATCGATATCACAGAAAATCAGGAAGCTGTGTTCCGCCTGTATTCCCGCAAACAGAATTCCTACTTCGTAAATAAGGTTTATCCTGTCTTCAAGATATCCGATCTGCGGCATGACCTTATTGACCGGGCCCGTAGGATGACTAATTCCCGTATGGCAAACCATCCCTGGAAAAATATGACCGATGAGGAAATGCTCCGTAATGCCCGCCTGATCCTCCGCGACAGCACGACAGGCCAGGAAGGAATCACGCTGGCTTCTATCCTGTTGTTTGGCTCGGATGAACTTATCATCTCCGTCCTGGGCCACCATAAGACTGATGCAATTTATCGGGTTTTCACTGTTGATCGTTACGATGACTGGGATGTGATTTCCACTAATCTTTTGGAAAGCTATGATCGAATGTTTGAATTTGGCAGACAGCATCTTAACGACAACTTCACTTTGGATGGTATCCTGAATGTCAGCGCCAGAGATAAGATTCTTCGCGAGATCATCTCGAACTCCCTGAGCCATCGTGATTACTCGAATGCTTATGTGGCTAAACTGGTTATAGAAAAGGATAAAATCTATACGGAAAATGCAAACCTTTCTCATGGTCTTGGGAATCTGAACCTGGCTTCCTTTGCCCCATTTCCCAAAAATCCGGCGATATCAAAGGTATTCCGTGAGATCGGTTTGGCTGATGAACTTGGGTCCGGCATGCGCAATACCTATAAATATACACAACTTTACTCTGGTGGAACTCCAAAGTTCATTGAGGGAGACATCTTTCAAGCCATTATTCCTCTGTCGGAAGCTAATTCGGCGGTAACTGTAGGTCCATCCCCTCAAGCTACCCCTCAAGCTACCCCCCAAGATATCCCTCAAGTTCCCCCC
>CAUWLJ010000114.1:0-10380 GCA_963559585.1 uncultured Eisenbergiella sp.
CGACCTCCTGGTCCCAAACCAGGCGCTCTAGCCAAGCTGAGCCACACCCCGTTGTCTGCTCACCTTTAGCCGTGACGCAGATGTTATTATATAGCCTTACGGTATATATGTCAACAGTTTTCCTCAAATTTTGTTCGATTTTTTTCCCAGCTATTTTTATCTATTTTATCATATATAATTCAGACAATAATGAGCCTGCCCCTCCTGATCCAGCTCCATCAGGATATAGGAGGGTCTTCTTCCTTCCTGGCGTGGATAGGAAAGGCTGCCCGGATTCAGCAATGTAAGCTCCGGCCCTGCCTCCACCACCGGCCTGTGGGTATGGCCAAACATCACAATATCCACACCCCTGGAGACAGCCTCCTCCCTGATCACAGAATTGCCCATGGATACATAGTAATTGTGTCCGTGGGTCAGCCATACCTTATACCTCCCAAGCTGAAATTCCCGCTCCCTGGGAAGGCCGGAAAAATAATCGTTGTTTCCCGCCACGATCTGAACCGGGCACTCGGCCACCGCCAGATAAAATTCTTCGCTTTCCTCCGAATCGCCGCAGTGAATCAGCAGATCCAGGGGTTCCATCTTTTCAATCAGCCGCAGAAGATTTTCCTCTCTCCTGTGGGTGTCGCTGACGATCAAAATTCTCATTTGTGCTCCGATCCGCGCAGCAAAAGCGCCGTCATCTGCTCTTGGCCCCTGAAGGGCCGGGCAGAAGCTTTCCTCCCTGGGGGGGATTTTCAAGTACACTCCGTCTTACAGAAGCCGGGCCAGCTGTTCCTTACAGGCCCGGAGAGCGCTGCCCCTGTGGCTGATCCGGTTCTTGGTCTCACTGTCCAGCTCCGCGGTGGAGCAGCCGTATTCATCCACATAAAAAATAGGGTCGTAGCCGAAGCCATTCTCTCCCCGCTCCTCCCAGCCGATATACCCTTCGATCGTCCCCCGCGTCACAAGCTCCTTCCGGCCGGATGCCGTCCCGCCCTGCTCCCCGGGCAGCACCGCCGCTATGGCGCAGACGAAACGGGCGGTGCGCTTTTCCTTGGGCACGCCGTCCAGACGCTCTATGATGCTGGCATTTTTAATGTGGTAGGAGGTGTCCTCCCCCATGTATCTGGCTGAATAAACGCCGGGCTCCCTGTTCAGATAATCCACCTCCAGGCCGGAATCGTCCGCCAGAACGATTGCCGTCCCGTCTGAACACTCTGCCACAGCCCTCGCCTTGATCAGGGCATTTTCCTCAAAGGTGCTTCCATTCTCCTGAATCTTTGGATTCAGCCCGGCCTCCTTCATAGAGAGCACCTGTACGTCCATATCGGCCAGGAGCATGCGGATCTCCCGCATTTTTCCTTCATTTCCTGTTGCAAAAATAATCCTTGCGCTCATTCCTGCACTCCTGTCTGCGGCCTGGGCCGTCTGGGCGGCCTGGGGCCTATGTACTGGTAAAAATAGGTTTTCATCATGCCATTGTAAATCTTACGGTTCTTATCCGCCTTCCGCCCAATGTCCTGCTGGGCATTCTCATAGGCGGTGATCAGATACAGGGACCAGGAATCCAATGCCCCATAGCGCTCCCCAAGCTGCCTGTACAGGGCGGGAAGCACCGCCTTGTCCTCCAGCCGCTCTCCGTAGGGAGGATTGGTGATAATAAACCCGTATTTCTTCGGATGGCTCAGCTGGGCCAGAGGACGGCGCTGAAAGTGGATCTTGCCCTCCACACCAGCCAGGCGCGCATTTTCCCTGGCGATCGTTACCATCTTATCGTCAATGTCATAGCCCTGGATGTCGGTCTCCACGCTCATGTCGATCAGCTCTTCCGCCTCCTCCACCGCATCCAGCCAGTTGGATGAGGCCACCACATGCTCCCACTGCTTTGCGGTGAAATCCCTTTTCATGCCGGGAGCCATATTCACGGCCATCATGGCGGCCTCGATAGGAATGGTTCCGCTTCCGCAGAAGGGATCCACCAGGATCCGTCCTTCTCTCCAGGGGGTGAGCCGGATCAGCGCGGCAGCCAGGTTTTCCGCAATGGGCGCCTTGGCGGTCAGCTTCCGGTAGCCTCTCTTGTGCAGGGATTCCCCGGTAGTGTCCAGCCCCACCGTCACCTCATCCTTCATCAGGAATACGCGCACAGGAAAAGGAGCCCCGTCCTCCTCAAACCAGCTTGTATGGTACACTCCCTTCAGCCGTTCCACCATGGCTTTCTTCATGATGGACTGAATATCGGAAGGGCTGAACAGCTTACTCTTGACGCTGGCCGCCTTGGCCACCCAGAATCTGCCGTCCGCCGGAATGTACTCCTCCCAGGGCAGCTCCTTCGTTCCCTGGAACAGCTCCTCAAAGGTCTGTGCGCGGAAGCTTCCCACCTTGATCAGGATACGCTCCGCCGTGCGCAGAAAGACGTTGGCGCGGGCCACAGCCTCCTCGTCTCCGAAGAAGGTAACCCTGCCGTCCTCCACCTGGGTCACGTCGTATCCCAGGTCTGTTATTTCTTTTTTTAATACAGCCTCCAGGCCAAAATGGCAGGGGGCTATCAGCTCAAATTTTCTCATAGGTCTATATTACGGAAAATTCTCTTTCGCGTCAATCGTTTTGGGGAAAGTTCATAAACCGGGCAAAAGATAGTGTTGAAAGCTTTTCGCTGCAGAAGAGGCCCGCTCACTCCTGAATTGCGTTCTTACGCCTCAAGCGGCAGGCTTTGAGGCTGCTTTAAGCTGTAACATAAAAGGAACCGCAGACGCAAAACCGGAAGGTATGCGCTGTTGTATACATACCCTCCGGTTTTATGAGGCCGGAACCGACTTACGATCTGCCCGGCCCTGTCTGCGTCATGCAGGGCGCTCCCGGCACCCGTCTGCGCATGAATACAGTCTGTGTTCTTCTCCGGTCTCCCGATTAGTAATTATCGTGGCAGTTGGAAGAAGTATTCTTGGAGCTGTTCCTGCTGTTGTTCTCAGCCTTGTTCTTCTGATTCTGCTTCTCTGCATTCTGAGCCTTGTTCTGGCTGTTGTTCTGACTGGTATTCTGTGTGCTGTTCTGAGAGTTGTTCTGGTTGTAATCATTCTTAGACATAATGAAGTCCTCCTGTTTCGTTTTGGTTACGAAGGTAGTATGCGTCTGAAGGAATCATTTTATTCAAAGAATTTATATTAATTCTGCCTGTCCCGTCCTCTATCGCCGCCGTATCAGCTTCACGATATACACGATCAGCAGAACCGGGATCACGTAGGGGAGTACCATCCATACCAGGGAACCTACCACACTCACCACAACCACCAGCACCAGTATTACCACCAGCGCAATCAGCCAGCCGGGGATCTGCATGTTGTGCATTTCCTCGTCATGAGGCTTCGCTTTCTTCCGGCTGTATTCCCGTCTGCCCGCTCCCTCGTCCTCGCAGGCCGTGCGGTACTGAGTTTCGTTGGCCTCACGGGCATAAGCATCCCCGGCACGGTCAGCCGCATCAATCAGAGTGCGGGCCAGGATCCTGGGGTCGCCCAGTTCCTGCAGGATGTCCTGCTCCGTCCGTCCTTTTGCAGTTTCAGTATAGAAATATTGATCGTAAAACCGGATATTATCTTCCACGGATGCCGCTGCCATATTCCCGTTCAATGCATGCCGCAGAGTTTCCAGGAATTCCTGTTTCGTCATCGGTCTGTCTCCTTTTTCCGCCCGGCTGAAAAATATTGCTGACAAAGCAATCCGGGGGTCTGAATTTATCATACCCCAGAGGTTAACCGATTACAAGGAAACGGTTTATGAAAAAATAATAAAGAAAATATAAAGTTACTGTTCACAGCAGCCTCAAACGCCTGCAAAGCGGCGCACCCGCTCACGGATGCGCCGCCCTCCTGACTTTATTTTACTGCATTTATGCCAGGCTGACCTTCACCTGTCTGGTTTCCTGATCCACTGCCACAGCGGCGAAGCCGTCCTTTTCGGTCACAGCCAGATCCGCGCTCACTGCGGAGGGTGCGAAGCCGTGAAGCTGCAGGGTCAGCCCCTTCATATCCCCATCGGAAGTAAAGGTAATCTCATTTCCTTTTCTGGAAGCGGTCACGCTGCAGATGTGCGCGCCCTTCTGGTCTACCAGGCGGCAGACAGCCTCAGCGCCGTCGGCAAGCTGATACAGATGGAGCACAGCGTTGTCACGGTAATCGTAATCAGGCCTGTGGGACACGGCTCCCGTTGCCAGGAGGGTGTTCTCTCTCACATACAGAGGCAGGCTGAAGTAGTCGTAGGTTCCCTCGTAGTAGCGGCCGCCCTCCTTCACTTCTCCGGTGAAGTAGTCTGTCCAGGCTCCCTCAGGCAGATAATAGCGGGCCGTCTTGTCCTCGCGCAGGATGGGAGCCACCATCAGAGCGTCGCCCAGCAGGTACTGGGTCTCCAGGTAAGCCGCCACCGGATCATCGGGGTACTCAAATACCACAGGACGCATCATGGGCGTGCCTTCCTCGTGGGCTTCCACTGCCTTGGAGTAAAGGTACGGCATGAGGGTGCATTTCAGCTCGCTGAAGAAGCGGACCACATCGCTGGCCTCATCGTCGAATGCCCACGGCACTCTGTAGCTGTTGGAGCCGTGGAGACGGCTGTGGGAGGACAGAAGGCCGAAGGCCGCCCATCTCTTGTACAGGTCAGGGGTCGCGGTGCTCTCAAAGCCGGAAATGTCATGGCTCCAGAAGGAGAAGCCGGACATGGCAAAGGAAAGTCCGCCTCGGATGGTTTCAGCCATGGAAGGATAGTTGGCAGAGCAGTCGCCGCCCCAGTGGACAGGGAACTGCTGGCCGCCTGCGCAGGCGCTTCTGGCAAAGAGGACTGCCTCGCCCTCTCCTTTCACCTCCTTCAGAAGGTTGAATACGCATTCATTGTAAAGGTAGGTGTAGTAGTTGTGCATGCTCTCCGGATTGCTTCCGTCGAAGTAGGCCACATCCACAGGAATCCTCTCGCCGAAGTCGGTCTTGAAGCAGTCCACACCCATGTCAAGCAGAGTTTTCAGCTTGTTTCTGTACCATCTGCAGGCGTCGGGATTGGTGAAATCCACCAGGCCCATTCCGGCCTGCCAGTTGTCTGTCTGCCATACGCCCTTTCCATCGGCGCGCTTTAACAGGTAGCCGTTCTCTGCGCCTTCCTTGAAGAAGGGTGTGCCCTGGGCAATGTAGGGGTTGATCCACACGCAGATCTTTAAGCCCTTGTCATGGTATCTTTTCAGCATTCCAACCGTATCGGGGAATACCCGGCTGTCCCAGGTGAAATCGCACCACTGGAATTCTCTCATCCAGAAGCAGTCAAAGTGGAATACGGACAGAGGGATGTTTCTGTCGGCCATGCCCTGGATGAAGGAGCTGGTGGTCTCCTCGTCGTAGCTGGTGGTGAAGGAGGTGGACAGCCACAGACCGAAGCTCCATGCGGGAGGAAGGGCGGGGCGTCCGGTGTAGGCGGTATAATTTTTCAGGATCTCCTTAGGCGTGGGGCCGTAGAACAGGCAATAGCGCAGCTCCTCTCCGGGTACGGAGAAGCCCACGTACTCTACCTTCTCGCTTGCAACTTCAAAGGAAACGTTGTCGGTGTGATCCACATAAATGCCGTAGCCCTTGTTGGTCATGTAGAAGGGCACGGATTTGTAGGCAACCTGGGAAGCGGTTCCGCCGTCCTCGTTCCAGGTGTCCACCACCTGTCCGTTCTTCACAAAGGAGGTGAAGCGCTCGCCGAAGCCGTATACGTTCTCACCCACCTGCAGGGACAGCTCGTTCACCATGTAGGGCTTTCCTGTCTCGGAAAGGTAGCTGGCCTCCGGGAACATGGTGGAGGGCTTACGATCCCATCTGGCGTAGCCCAGGTTGTGGAAGCCGCATCTGGTAAGCACCCTTCCATCCGCTTCAAAGCTGTAGCCCCACTCCTTACGGTTCACGCGCACCGTCACCTTACCGGCCTGCATCACAGCTTCCTCGTCGGTGATGGTCACTTCAACGGGCTGGGCGTCTGCATGCTTGGGGCATACGGGCTCGTTCTTCTCATAGCCCTCATGATGCCATGCACGCACGGCGATGGTGTTCTCCATGGGAGAGGTGAACTCGATGGTGATGGTGGGCATGTTCAGCGTAGCGCCTCTGGAATTGATGAAGCCCACGGGAGCCAGCACCTGCATACCGCCCTCGATGGGACGTACATCGTAGGCCTGTGCGGCGTATAAAATGTTGGCCCGCTCACTGCGGAGCCAGTAGCCTTCTGTAAATTTCATGTTCGATTTCCTCCTGTTTCAATATTCTGGCAACGGTTCAGCAGAAGCTCCTGGAGCGTATTTGAAAATTGCTTTCTGCCAGATGTGCGTCCCAATTTGTGGGAGATTTACCCCAAATGAGCGCGGCGCAGTGGTACGGTCCGTGAATCTGGGGCAAATATACCGCGAAGCGGGACGTGCAGATGGCGGGAATGAATTTTCAAACACGCTCTAGCACAGGTATCCTTCCCAGGCTGGCCGGGAGATGGCTGAACAGCTCCTTTGTTTGTTCATTATATGGATTGAAAAGCTGATATTCATTATAAATATTGACTGTTTTGTTCAGAATCCTGACCTTTTTCCCACCGAGCCGCCCTTGTAGACGCTTCCCTCGATCTGAATGATCCCGGGAACGCTTGTTTTAGGATGCTCAATCAGACCGATCAGCTCCTGTGCGGCACACCGCCCCAGCCTCTCCGTGTCCTGCCTCAGGGTAGTGAGCCTGGGAGACACATGCCGCCCCAGCCTGATCCCATCGTACCCGGCCACCGAGATGTCCTCCGGCACACGAAGCCCCTGCTCCCGGATCACATTAATACCGCCGAAGCAGGCAAAATCATCCGGATACAGGATACAGGTGGGAGGCATGGGCAGTCCAAGCAGGAACCGGGTCTGCTCCGATGCCCCTGCGGTATCACGGTAAGCCGCCTGGCGCACGTATTCCTCCGGTACATCCAGCCCCAGCTCCTCCGCCGTCCTGTAAAAAGAGGAAAGCCGGCTTCTGGTCACACTGGAGTCAGCGCCGTGCACGTAGGCGATCCGGCGGTGCCCCATACCGTAAACGTAGGTGAGCAGCTCCCTCATCCCTCTCACATTGTCGGAGAGAATGGCGATCCGGTTGTTGAAAACATGGTCGATGGTCACCACCGGCACGTCGCTCTCCACCAGCTCCTCCACCTCCGGGTCAGTGAAATCCACACAGGCGATCACCACCCCGTCAAAATTCCGGTAGCGCACATGCTCCAGATAGGACATGCGGCTGCTTCTCTGGCGGTTGCGGTTCACAAAGGTGATGTCATAATCCTTCTCCTCCGCCGCCTCCTTGAAGCTCTCCAGCACGCTGGCAAAATAGTCGTGGGTCAGCCCGCTCCTGGATTCATCGGAGAAAAGCACCCCCAGGTTGTAGCTGCGGTTGGTTTTCAGGGTTCTGGCCACAGAGTTGGGAAAGTATCCCAGCTCCCTCGCCTTGTCCCGGATCTGGCGCTTCGTCTCTTCACTTATGTCCCGCTGATCCCTCAGCGCCTTGCTCACCGAAGCCACTGAAACTCCGCAGGCCTGGGCAATATCCTTCATTGATACCATAGCTTCTCACATTTCCTTAATCGTTTTCGCTCCCCATCATACAATAATTTTCCCATCCATGGCAAGACAAAAGCCCAATCTTTTTCTTTTTCTATGCTTTTACTGATTTTATGCCTTTTTTTTCGGTAAGAATGCCAGACATATTCTTATTGCAAAGACCGGAGCAATTCTTTATAATGCGGGTATTGGATATTTTTTTATCCTGTTACTTAATCGTTTTCGCTTCACCTGTCAACCTGAATTGCAAAAGCCGCTGAGGCGGCAGAATGTGAGGTAAACATGCAGTTTGGCCATTTTGATGACAACGCCTGCGAGTACGTGATCACCACTCCCAGGACGCCCCTCCCCTGGATCAACTATCTGGGCTGCAGAGATTTTTTCAGCCTGATCTCCAACACCTGCGGCGGATATACTTTTTATAAGGATGCGAAGCTGTTAAGGCTCACCCGTTACCGCTACAACAACGTGCCCTACGACAACAACGGAAAATATTTCTATATCAAGGACGGGGATACCATCTGGAATCCCGGCTGGCAGCCCTCCAAGACGGAGCTTGACTCCTATGAGTGCCGCCACGGCCTGGGCTACAGCAGGTTTACCGGTTCCCTGAACGGGGCCGAGGCTGAGGTGCTCACCTTCGTGCCTTTAAACGACACCTGCGAGGTAAGCCGCCTGACCCTGACCAACCGTTCCGATGCTTCCAAGGAGCTGAAGCTGTTCTCCTACGTGGAGTGGTGCCTGTGGAATGCGGACGATGACATGAAGAATTTCCAGAGAAACTTAAGCATCGGCGAGATGGAGATCGAGGACAACGGTTCCACCATCTACCACAAGACCGAGTACAGGGAGCGCCGGAACCACTATGCGGTGTATTCCGTGAACAGCCCGGTGGACGGCTTTGACACCAGCAGGGATTCCTTCCTTGGCTTCTACGGAAGCCCGGAGAAGCCGGAGGCTGTTGCCGCAGGCAGGGCAGGCAATTCCGTGGCCCATGGCTGGTCTCCCGTGGCATCCCATCAGATCGATGTGACCCTGGCTCCCGGTGAAAGCCGCAGCTTCGTGTTCGTTCTGGCCTATATCGAGAACCCTGTAGAGGAGAAATGGGAAGCTCCCGGCGTGATCAACAAGGAAAGAGCCCATGCCCTTCTGTCCCGCTACCATAGCGATGCTGATGTGGAGAAGGCCTTCCAGGAGCTGACCTCCTATTGGAAGGATCTTCTTGGCTCCTATCAGATCCAGTCCGGCTGTGAGGAAGTAAACCGCATGGTGAACATCTGGAACCAGTACCAGTGTATGGTAACCTTCAACATGTCCAGAAGCGCTTCCTATTATGAGTCCGGCATCGGCCGGGGCATGGGCTTCCGGGATTCCTGTCAGGATCTTTTGGGCTTCGTGCACCTGATCCCGGAGCGCGCCAGAGAAAGGATCCTGGACATCGCCTCCGTACAGTTCAACGACGGAAGCACCTACCATCAGTATCAGCCTCTCACCAAGACGGGCAACGCCGACATCGGCGGCGGCTTCAACGATGATCCGCTGTGGCTCATCGCCTGCACCAGCGCCTACATCCGTGAGACCGGAGATACCTCCATCCTGAATGAAATGGTGAAATTCGACGACGGCGGAGAGGGAACCCTGTTCGAGCATCTGACCCGTTCCTTCAGCTTTACCGTGACCCACAAGGGCCCCCACAGCCTGCCGCTCATCGGCCGCGCCGACTGGAACGACTGTCTGAACTTAAACTGCTTCTCCGCACAGCCCGGCGAATCCTTCCAGACCTTCGGGCCTTCCGAGGGGCCTGTGGCGGAATCCGTTTTCATCGGCGGCATGTTCGTCAAATACGGCGAGGAGTACGCGCAGCTTGCGGAACTTCTTGGCAAGGCAGATGTGGCCTCCCATGCCAGAAGCGAAGTGGCCGCCATGTACGACGCCCTTCTGGATGCAGGCTGGGACGGCGAGTGGTTTGTCCGCGCTTATGACGCTGCCGGGAACAAGGTGGGCTCCAAAGAGTGCGAGGAGGGCCAGATCTTCATCGAGCCTCAGGGCTTCTGCGTACTGGCAGGCGTGGGCGTGAAGGAAGGAAAGGCACAGCAGGCTCTTGACAGCGTAAAGGAAAGGCTGGATTCCAAGTACGGCGTAGTGTTGCTCCAGCCCGCTTATACCAGATACCATCTGGAGCTTGGCGAAATCTCCTCCTATCCGCCCGGATACAAGGAGAATGCAGGTATCTTCTGCCACAACAATCCCTGGATCTCCATTGCGGAGACGGTGATCGGCAGAGGAGACAGGGCGTTTGAGGTATATCGGAAGACCTGCCCCGCTTATCTGGAGCCCATCAGCGAGATCCACAGGACGGAGCCCTACTGCTACTCCCAGATGGTGGCCGGCAAAGATGCTCCCACCTTCGGAGAGGCCAAGAACAGCTGGCTGACCGGTACGGCTGCATGGACCTTTGTAAACATCTCCCAGTACATCCTGGGCATCCAGCCCGACCTGGCAGGCCTGCGGGTGAACCCCTGCGTGCCTAAGGAGTTCGGCGACTTCACCGTTACCAGAAAATTCCGGGATGCGGTGTACCACATCCAGGTGAAGAACCCTGACCATCTGGAAAAGGGTGTGATGAGCCTGACCGTGGACGGTGAGAGGATCGACGGAAACGTGGTTCCTTTTGTGGAAGGAAAGAAGGAGTATCAGGTTGTGGCAGTGATCGGACAGTAATCTGCACTTGCCGGACTGATTGGATAACAGAGGCAAAAGGGGCTGTAAAAAAACGTCCCTAAAAAAAATCGCTTAGACCGTGAGGTTTA
>CAUWLJ010000115.1:0-10051 GCA_963559585.1 uncultured Eisenbergiella sp.
AGGCTTTGTTTTTTTTTTTTTGTCTAAAGTGTTGACTTTGCGCGAAAACGCAGATATAATCAAAACATGAAATGGGTTTCACAGAAAATGTCATTACGAAGGATGAAACAAATTGGACAATCTGACAGGAATGACAGGAAAGCAGGGAGGAAAAAGGTGTGAGTAAATCAAAACCGAAGACGGCAGCTGTGGCTGCACCGAGAAAGAAAAGAACATTTATCCAGAACGTGATCCGGTACAAGGTACTGATCCTGATGTGCCTGCCGGCCATCCTCTTTTTCTTTTTCTTTAATTATGTGCCGCTGCCGGGCATCTATGTGGCATTCGTCAACTTCAACTACCGCGGCGGAATCTTCGGAAGCCCCTTTGTGGGGATGAAGAATTTTGAGTTCCTGGCCCAGTCGGGCAAGCTTCTGGAGCTGACGAAGAATACGGTGCTTTATAATCTGGCCTTTATTGTCCTGGGCAACCTGTTCGCAGTATTCCTTGCGATCCTGCTCAACGAGATCAAGTCCAAGTGGTTCAAGAAGGTATCCCAGACCATGATGTTCCTGCCCTACTTTATCTCGCAGGTTCTGGTGGGACTGCTGGTTTACAACATGCTCAACTACGACTACGGCTTTGTGAACAACGTGCTCACCTCCCTGGGAATGGAGAAATGGGGGCCTTATTCCGATCCGGGCGTGTGGCCCATCCTCATGGTGGTTATTTATCTGTGGCAGAACACAGGATACAATTCGGTTGTGTACTTTGCGGCAATTATGGGAATCGATGCGGAGATCATCGAGGCGGCAAGGGTGGACGGAGCCAACTGCTTCCAGAAGATCCGTTACATCATTCTTCCCAGCCTGAAGCCCACCGTGGTAATCCTGATTCTGTTCGCACTGGGCGGTATTGTGAGAGGCAACTTCGGCCTGTTCTACAACATCATCGGACAGAACTCCATTCTGTATCCGACCACCGACATTATTGAGACGTATGTATACCGCGCTACGGTAACCGACTTCAACTTTTCCACGGCATCCGCTGTAGGCTTCTATCAGTCCATCATCGGCTTCATCATCGTGATGACCTGTAACTTTATCGTGAAGAAGATTGAACCTGATTATTCCTTGTTCTAAGGCGGGAGGAGACAGAAATGGCTAAGACAAAGACAGACTCCATGAGCGGAGTGAAAGTAAAACTTGATACGTCAGATAAAATTATCCGCACGCTGGGCTATGTGCTGACCTCCTTTTATGCGGTGGCCTGTGTGCTTCCCTTCCTGATCATCCTGGCCACCTCCTTCACCTCGGAGGCGGTAGTGCGGACGGAGGGTGTACAGCTGATTCCAAAGGAGTTCACCACCTATGCCTATGAGCTGATTGCAAAGGGCGGCACCATCGGCGGCTCCTATATCGTAACGATCCTGATGACCGTATGCGGAACCTTCACCGGGCTGGCGATTATTTCCATGACCGGTTATGCGCTCCAGAGAAGGGATTTTCCGTTCAGGAACTATATTTCCTTCTACATTTACTTTACCAGCCTTTTTTCCGCAGGTCTGGCCCCCTACTATCTGACCATGACCCAGACCTACCACCTGAAGGACAGCTACCTGGCGGTGTTCCTGCCGCTTTTGATGACACCCTGGCTGATTATCCTGATGAAAAACTTCGTGAAGGATATTCCTCACGAGATCACGGAATCCGGCCATATCGACGGTGCGGGGGACATGAGGATCTTCGTATCCCTGATCCTGCCCATGCTCAAGCCCGCACTGGCCACCATCGGCCTGTTCCTGGCTCTGGGCTACTGGAACGAGTGGTACCAGTCCTCACTGTTCTTAAGCTCCAAGGTGATCTACAAGCCTCTGCAGTACAACCTGTATGAGGTGGTGAATAAGGTACAGTCTTTGAAAAACAACGTGGCAGGCTCCTTCGTAACCCTCACCGATATGCCTACGGAAACGCTGAAGATGGCAACCGCCATGGTTTCCTGCGGCCCGATCATCTTCCTGTATCCTTTTGTACAGAAATATTTCATCGGTGGTATTACCGTGGGCGCTGTTAAGGGCTGATTATCAGAAAAAAAGATGATTCGGTTCAGCGGCTGAAAACAGCGGCTGACGGGCGGAGAGCGGCGGGATGGCCCGTCAGCCTCCGGGTAAACAGGGTGATTATTCCCACAGAAGGAATTCACATATTACTAACCATTCACTATTATTTTCAGGGAGGAATTGACATGAGTAGACTTGGAAAAAAGCTTCTCGCAGTTCTGCTTACCGGTGTTATGACCGCATCCCTTGCGGCCTGCGGCGGCGGTGATAAGCCTGCGAACACAGAGAATGCAGAGAGCGCTGCTCCGGCCGGAAGTGAAGCGGCTTCCGCGGATGAGGCAGGCGGGAGCGCAGCGGCTGAGGTGGATCCCAACAACCCATATGCAGGGGTGGACATCTCTGAGCCTGTTACCATCACTTATATGACCGTTGGCGATGCCTATACCAACGGCGAGCAGGAGAAGGCTCTGGAGGAGATCAACAAGATCCTGAACGAGAAGGCGAACGCTACGCTGGAGGTGTACAACATCGGCTGGACCGATTATCTTTCCAATTATAATCTGACGCTGGCCCAGATGGACGGAACGGTGGATCTGGTGGGAACCGCTACCGACTGGCTGGACGCATGGCCTAACGCACAGTCCGGCGCATTCCTGGAGCTGTCCGAGGACATGCTCAAGACCTACGCCCCTCAGACCTATGCCCAGGTTCCCGCTGAGAACTGGGAGAAATGTAAATACAACGGAAACATCTATTTCCTGCCTGAGGATCATTTTACCCAGTGGACCAACCACGGCTTCATGTACCGCGGGGACTGGGCGAAGGAAGCCGGACTTGAGAACGGCGTGCACAGCTGGGAGGATATGACCACCTACTTTAAGGGCGTAAAGGAAAACCATCCTGATGTGATTCCCTGGGATTCTGACGGAACCCATAATGTACAGCTTACCGGAAGCTATCTGGCCTCCAAGACCGATTTCATCTCCATCGACGGTATCTGTGCAGGCGCTCTGTACGGCGGACATAAGGAGGATCCTTATACGCTGTGGTCTCCCTTCTATGAAGGTGATGAGCTGATCGAGTTTGCCAAGCTGATGAAGGAGTGGGATACCCTTGGTGTGTGGAAAACCGATGTTCTGAACAACACGGGTGTGGACAACAGAGAGGAAATGTATCTGGGACAGACCTCTGCTGACCAGCATCATACCGAGACCTGGTACGGCACGGTAAGACCTAAAATGGAAGAACAGCAGCCCGGCTCTGATGTGAGATTCTTCTGGTTCGGCGAGGAGTCCGGCAACCTGGTTCGTCTGAACATTACCCACGGCGCAATGGCGGTTTCCGCAGCCTCTGAGAATCCTGAGAGAGCGCTGATGGTAGCTGACCTGCTCAGAAACGATCCGGAGATCTACCGTCTGATCACCCTGGGACGTGAGGGCGTGCAGTACGAGGTTGTAGACGAGGAAGCCAAGACCTGGAAGCGTCCTGACAGCTGGACCAACGATCAGGAGATGGGAATTGCATTCAACTACTGGTGGGGCAGAAATGATGACCTGGAGCTGGTGGATTCCAAGAGAGATCAGGTTACCTACAAGGAGCTGTGCGAGGCATATGACGCTGTTGCCATCGACTATCCTTATGGTCTGCTGGTTGCTGATCTGACCAATATTCAGTCTCAGATCAACAACATCAACGAGATTCATGACAACTATACCAAGCAGATTGCATTCGGTAAATATTCCGGAACTGCTGAGGAGATTGTTGCCGAGTACAGAGAGGCGCTGAAGAACGCCGGATTTGAGGAGGTTCTTGCAGAACTTCAGGCTCAGGTAGATGCAATCTACAAATAAGCGGACGAAAGCATGAAACTCACTGTCGGCTGCATATCAAACCGGTATGCAGCCGACATTTTTGAATCGTCAGAAGCCTGTTCCGGCAGAAGAAAGAGATGAGGAGGAAGGAAAATGAGCAGATTTGAGATAAGGGATGATTTTTACCTGGACGGAAAGCCCTTCCGGATCATATCCGGGGCTGTGCACTATTTCAGGACGGTGCCGGAGTACTGGCGGGACAGGCTGGAGAAGCTGAAAGCCATGGGAGCCAACACGGTGGAGACCTATATTCCCTGGAATGTGCATGAGCCTGAGAAGGGAGAGTTCCATTTTGAAGGAATGGCGGATATCAGAGGGTTCGTACTGCTGGCCCAGGAGCTTGGGCTGTACGTGATCCTGCGCCCCTCGCCCTATATCTGTGCGGAATGGGAATTCGGGGGCCTGCCCGCCTGGCTTCTGAAAGAGGACGGGATGCGTCTGCGAAGCTGCTACGAGCCGTTTTTCAGGCACATCAGGGAATACTATGAGGTGCTTTTTCCCATCATAACGCCTCTGCAGATCACCTGCGGCGGCCCTGTGATTCTGATGCAGGTGGAAAATGAGTACGGCTACTACGGTGAGGACACCGCTTATATGGAGCGGATGAAGGCTCTCATGGTGGAGCTGGGCGCGGAGGTTCCCCTGGTGACCTCAGACGGCCCCATGGACGAGTCCCTTTCCTGCGGGAGTATTCCCGGCGTGCTGCCCACGGGCAATTTCGGCTCCAAAACGGAGGAGCGCTTTGAGGTGCTGAAGAAATACACGAAGGGCGGGCCGCTGATGTGCACCGAATTCTGGGTGGGCTGGTTCGACCACTGGGGAAACGGGGGCCACATGAAGGGAAATCTGGAGGAAAGCACCAGGGATCTGGATAAGATGCTGGAGCTGGGCCATGTGAACATTTATATGTTTGAGGGAGGCACTAACTTTGGCTTCATGAACGGCTCCAACTATTACGACGAGCTGACCCCGGATGTGACCAGCTACGACTACGACGCCGTACTTACTGAGGCGGGAGATCTGACGGAGAAGTACAGACGTTACCAGGAGGTCATTTCCCGGCATGCAGCCCTTCCCCAGGTAAAGCTTTCTACCGCGATCAGGAAGAAGGCATATGGAAAGCTGACCTGTCAGGAGCGCGTCAGCCTGTTTTCCGTCCTGGAGGATCTGTCCGCTCCTGTGAAGGACACCTTCCCCATCTGCATGGAAAAGCTGGATCAGAACTATGGTTATACGCTGTACCGCACACAGCTTGTCCGGGAGCAGAACCTGGAAAAGCTCCGTCTGTGGGGGGCAAACGACAGAGCGAATGTTTTCGTAGAAGGCAGGCCGGTGCTTACCCTGTACGACAGACAGCTTCTGGAGGAGGCGGAGGTTCACGCAGAGCTTGAGCGTCCAGCCCGCATGGATATTCTGATGGAAAATATGGGACGTGTGAACTTCGGCCCCAGAATGGAAGCTCAGCGCAAGGGAATTGACGGCTGCGTACAGATCAACGGCCACATCCATTATAACTGGGAAATGTATCCCCTTCCGCTTGACAATCTGGAAAAACTGGATTTTACTAAAGGATATGAGGAAGGGACGCCTGGCTTCTACCGATTCGTTTTTGACGTGGAGGAGGCGGGAGACACCTTCCTGGATTTTGAGGGATGGGGCAAGGGCTGTGCCTTTATCAACGGCTTCAATCTGGGCCGCTACTGGGAGATCGGGCCGCAGAGAAGGCTTTATATCCCGGCTCCGCTCCTTCGGCAGGGGAAAAATGAGATCATTCTGTTCGAGACGGAGGGAAAAGCTCCCGGCGTGATCACCCTGAAGGATGAGCCGGATGTGGGGTAAGGCCTGACGGACGTAAGGCCGCGCCCCGCGCGGGAGGTAAGCATTGCCTGAGGGCAGCCGCTCCCGCGCGGGCGTGCGCCAGGGCGCACACTGAAAAAAGGGCGCGGAAGGAAGAGGGGAAAGATGGAAAAGGAAACGATCAGCATATATACGATTGCCAGGGAAGCGGGAGTTTCCCCGGCCACAGTATCCCGTGTGCTCACCGGGAATGCCAGGGTCAGCGAGGAAAAGCGGCAGAGGGTGCAGGAGCTGATCCGGAAATATGATTTCCGGCCCAATGCGCTGGCCAGGGGGCTGGGCCGGGCAGAGACAAGGGTGATCGGGGTGCTGGTATCCGACATCAGAAACCCCTTCTACGCCACCCTGGCTGTGGAATGCGAGAAGGAGGCGAACCGGAGGGGGTATACGCTGATGCTGTGCAACTCTCTGGGAAGCAATGCGCTGGAGCGCTCCTATCTGGAAAAATTCTATGAGCAGAGGGTGGACGCCATCATCCAGGTGGGCGGCAAGGTGGATGAGCTGGTCAGCGACCCGGAATACGTGGAGGCCATCAACCGGGTGGCCAACACCACGCCCGTGCTGATCACGGGCAGGCTGGATGGAGCGGACTGCTATCAGGTCAATATTGACGAGGGACAGTCCATGGAACGTATGATGGAGTATCTGATTGAAAACGGCCACCGTCAGATCGCCCTGCTGGGCGGCAGGGAGGACGTAAAATCCACCTTGGATAAGCGCCAGCGCTACCGCCAGATGCTGCGCAAGTACAAAATCCAGGTGCGGGAGGATTATATTGTAGACGGCGGAAGCTATGATATTGAGGGCGGGTGCAGAGCCATGGAGCAGTTCCTGGAAAGCGGCTGTCCTCTGCCCACGGCCATTATCGCCATCAATGATTTCACCGCGGTGGGCGTGATCCGCAGCCTGCGCCAGAAGGGAATACGCATACCGGAGGATGTGTCCGTGGCAAGCTTCGACAACACCTATATCACTGAGGTCTGCATGCCCAGGCTCACCTGCGTGGGCTACGACTACAAGACCTTCGGAAAGGTTCTGATCGACACGGCGATTGCCGCCATCAGAGGAGAAGAAGCTCCCATGAGAATTCAGATGGTGCGTTCCATCCTGACAGTCAGAGATTCCTGCAGCAGGATCGGCTGAGAAAGGGGGAGCCTATGTTTTACCGGATCAATCCGGGGATTCTCCCCTCTGTCCGGCTGGCCGACTCCGTGGTGATCGAGCCGCCCTACGTGCACCGGCGCAGAAGGCTGGATGAATACGTGCTTTACCTGATCAAAAGAGGGGCCATGTATCTGCGTGAGGACGGGCTTCCCCTTACCCTGGAGCCGGGGGATGTGTGCATACTGGATCCCTCCCGCACCCACGAGGGCGTGAAGGCCTCCTGGTGCGAATATTTTTATATCCATTTCAGGCATCCGGAATGTGAGCTGTTTGACGAGACGCAGCTCCCCTCCTTTGAAGAGACTCTTCTGGGGGAGAGAAACGCATCCATGCAGAGCAATATTTACAGCTATGAAAGGTGCCATCCTGCGCTGTATCTGCCCAAAAAATACCACATGTCCGATTACAGCAGTCTGGTGAAGGTGACGGAGCTTTTCAACGAGGCCATAGAACGCAACGGTACACAGCTGGAGGGCTACAAGATCCAGACCGCCTGCAGGGTGCTGGAAGCCTTTACGGAGATTGCCCGCAGCTGTGTGACCACGGAGACGGCGGAGTACATGCAGAACCGTCCCGGCTCCCTGCGTACAGTACAGGAGCTGATGAACCTTCTGAACCGGGAATATGCCAGCCGCATCACCGGGGATTTCCTGGAAAAGGAATTTGGCGGCAGCTTCGACTATATGAACCGTGTTTTTAAAAAAGTGACAGGAGAGACGATTTTCCGCTATTTAAACCGGGTGCGTATCAACCACGCCAAGGCACTCATTCTCAATTCCCCCTGGAAGATGGGGGTGATCGGTGAGAAGGTGGGCTTTGCGGATGAATATTATTTCTCGCGCGTGTTCAAAAAATATACGGGAAAATCCCCCACCGAATATGCCCGGGAGGCAGGCGTCTACCGATGCAGCCCGGTGGTGCAGGCCATGGCCAGCAGGTGAAAATCCCGGCAGCGGTTGTTTCGATAGAACTCCTGCATCAGCAGGGTGAAGGGGGCACACTCCAGTCCGCCGGAGGGATCGCAGGAGCGCAGATAGCGGCGAAACGCGGGTATATCCTGGCGGGGAAGCAGGGCGAAATACCCCGTCGTCTGACCAAAAACAGCATCCGCCAGACCGCAGAGCGCCGTATACTGTCTGCGGTCCTTTATAATGGTTCCCGACTGATAGATGGTTCCTCCTCCAGCAGACAGGAAGCGGAGCGTATAGAAGTCAAGCCCCCTCAGGGAGATGCCGTCGTCCGGGGAGGGAAAACCCTTCGGGGAAGGGAAGCCGATGGATTCATAGACCTCCAGCCAGATCGTGCGCCCCTTTTTTAAATGGGCGCGGAAGGTAAGATTCAGCGCAAAGTTCTCCGTTTCAGAGCCGTCAAATTCTACCCCCATTTCAGTCATAAACCCAATCGGGTCATATTCGATTACATCCCATACGAGCTGCCCCCTTACCGTGCTGTCGGTGACGGTGGCAAGAAGCTTCTGAATTTCCGGTGAGTTAATGTCCATATTCTTTCGAGTCCTCCTGAATTGCTGTCCGCTGCCGTGAGCGAACGGAGCCTGCAGGGCCTGCCGTCTGTCCAGAGCCTCATTCCTGCAGGAATCCTCCTCTGCGGCCCTTATGTTTGTGGGAGAAGGGGTACTGTTCCATGATAAGCAGGCAAACAGTAACGGAGAAAATCTCCTGAGAAGATCTCCTGAGAAGATCTCCTGAGAAGATCTCCATATAATGATTCCCCTGAGCGGGCAAAATATTACAGGCAATCTGAAAAAAAAGAAAGCGTTGCGCTGGGATTGACCACAGCGCGGGGAAAAGAAAAACATATCTGTAGTAGCAGGAGGAGAAAAAGTTATATTATAGAAGGATAAAAACTGTGTAAGTTTATTATATTATGCTTTTGTGATGGTTACAATAGTTTTAATTTGAGGGAAAAATTCAGCTGCAGTGTTACTGTTCACGGCAGGCCCGTAAACAGTAACTTTCGCGGGCCTATTGAAAGTTTTTGCTGCGCAAAAGAGGCCCGCTCACTCCTGAATCACATTCTTACGCCTCAAACGGCAGGCGTTTGAGGCTGCTGTGAACAGTAACGTTGCAGTAACAGCTCACATCAGCCGTGCAGGGAGTGTTTGGCGCAAACGGAGCCGGAGACGGGCAGCCTGGGGCGTGGCTGGATTTTTCATGCAACCACACAGGAGGGCAGGACAGATGGCGATCGACAGCAAGGCGATGGGGCGCAGAATCAAGGAAGCCAGAAAGAAGGCGAATCTCACACAGGAGAAGCTGGCGGAGGAGATTGGTTTGAGCGCAGTGCATGTGAGCAATATGGAATCCGGAAGCGGCCGCCCGGGCCTGGACTCTCTGGTGGATATGGCCAATGCCATGCGCGTCTCTACGGATGACCTTCTTTGTGACAGCGTACTCTGCTGCAAGCCTGTCTTTCAGAAGGAGATTGTGGAAACGCTGGCTGACTGCGACGACTATGAGACCAGGATCCTGGCCTACGTGCTGAAGTCCACAAAGATGGCCCTGCGGGAGGGACGGGAATTGTATCAGAAGAAGGGGCGGGTGTGAGACATTGACGTTTTGAAACTGTTTGATGTGAACCATCTGACGCAGCATAATCCGATGGCGTGGGCAGGAGCGATGGACAGCATCCGCAACCGTGCCATACGCGCGGTCACTGATGCGTTTCGTAGCGCAGTGAACAGTAACAATATCGATTCTCTGCGTTCAAATCCACAAAAATTTCACTTGTATTTTTTTCGCCTTTCCGCATATACTGAATATGAAGAAATCAGTGATTTCTCTTGGGCTGGTCGCAGGACCCAGGTTCATCAATGGCGGGGAAGTTCCCCGCCATTTTTGAGTAATAAACCTGGCAAGCGTCTGCCGTACTTGCACGAGCAGACATTTGCGGGTAACGAGCGTCGAACAGTGTTGAGTGTGAGAGGTACGCGGTATTGCGTCGAGCATTCGTCAAATCAATATCCGCTATAAATGTTTTTATAGGTAAATCTAAACAAAAACCGCGCCATAGCCTTGGCAGGCCATCGCGCAGCGATTTTGTTCAACTGGAAGTTTAAGAGTAATTCCTTATACAAAAATCTACCCATTCCTTTGCTTTCAAT
>CAUWLJ010000116.1:0-8988 GCA_963559585.1 uncultured Eisenbergiella sp.
CCCGGACTGGCTGCTTGTCTATCGCATAGAGGATGATGTTCTGGTGCTGACGCTGGCCCGCACCGGCACACACAGCGACTTGTTCGGCAAATAAACAGTCTGCCGCCATATGGGGAAACCTGTACGGCGATTTTGCGGAGCCGTTCCACTGCTTTCAAATCCTTCCGCATGGATTTCATGGCAAGTGTGTCCGTCTGCTTTCCGGCGGTCAGCTTTGACGATCTTTCCCCGCAGATCATAGTAACGGCTGTTCATATCTCGGGATAATATAAAAGAGATTTTGCGCCAGATAAACGGCAGGCTGATTGTGATTGATAATGCAGATATTTTGCTGGATAATGAGGCAGGAAATTTTTTTGGTGGCTGGTTCTTTCCAGCCACCCTTCTGGGAAGGACAATACGCTTCGTGGAGCAGGCCGCCTTCATATACGCGCTGGTGACATTCTGTTTTTTTGCCTCGCTGATGGCTTTTTTGATTTTACAGAAATTGTGATGGATATTCTTTGATACTGCAAATTGATATGCCGCAACCTTCATTGACATACCCTCCTCATTCAATTCTCACATTCACCGGCCCCACAACAAGATTTCCCGCGCCCTCCACGCAATACCATCTGCCCCTTTGCAGTCTGATTTTTTCGGACACGCCGGATGTAATGTATCCTATGCTGTAGATTTCCCCCGTTTCAAGATCAGTAAACACCACATCGGTATCACAATCGCCGCTTATTTTTACGGTTCCGAAGAGAGGTTGTATCTGTTCCGGCCTGACTAATGTTCCCTCCCTTGCTGACAGGGTAAAGGTATGCGCTTTTTGAATACGGGCATAAAAGAGAAGAACCACTGCGAATACCGCGATAAAACATGGAATCAGCCATTTCTTTTTCATCTGAATACCTCCTGTGGGGATGTCCCTTCAATGCTCAATTCAACTGCCATCTGGTACGGCGGTAAGGGTATCTTTATCTGGATAAATTGTAGCATAAATTCAGGAAGGACGCCACCTGCGCTGAACTGATACAAACGGTGTACTTTTTACCGTACCCTGTATTGCCATTTTTCCAAATCTGTTATATACTGAGGTGCGAAAAAGAAGCCGCCCGCCGTTCTCTTTTTACAGATCAGAAGCTGCGGACGAGACAAAGAAAGCAAGCAGGCAAACAAAGACAGGAGGAACCCGAATGAGCAGACAGATCAGAATTGGTATTCTTGGATACGGCAACCTGGGAAAAGGCGTGGAATGCGCGGTGAAGCAGAATGAGGATATGACCCTGGCGGCGGTTTTTACCAGACGTAATCCTGCGGAGGTATCCATTCAGACGGAAGGGGTTTCCGTGTACCCGCTGGAGGAGGCTGTGAAGATGCAGGATCAGATCGATGTGATGATCCTCTGCGGAGGAAGCGCCACGGATCTGCCGGAGCAGACCCCTGAATATGTGAAATATTTCAATGTGATAGACAGCTTTGACACCCACGCGAAGATACCGGAGCATTTTGCGGCGGTGGACGAGCAGGCGAAAAAAAGCGGTAAGGTTGGGATCATTTCCTGTGGCTGGGATCCGGGGATGTTTTCCTTAAACCGTCTGTATGCCAGCGCCGTGCTGCCGGAAGGGAAGGACTATACCTTCTGGGGAAAAGGCGTGAGCCAGGGGCATTCCGATGCCATCCGCAGGATCGAGGGAGTGGCAGACGCCAGACAGTATACCATTCCTGTGGAGGAGGCCCTTGCCAGGGTGAGAAACGGAGAAAACCCGGAGCTGACCACCAGGCAGAAGCATACCAGAGAATGCTTTGTGGTGGCGAAGGAGGGGGCAGACCTTTCCAGAATCGAGCACGAGATCAAGACTATGCCCAATTATTTCGCGGACTATGATACCACGGTTCATTTTATCAGCGCAGAAGAAATGAAGGCGAAGCACAGTGGAATTCCCCACGGCGGCTTTGTGATCAGGACAGGACGCACGGGCTGGGAGGGAGAGTTTGGAAATGTGATCGAATACAGCCTGAAGCTGGATTCCAATCCTGCCTTCACCTCCTCCATCCTGGTGGCTTATGCCCGCGCGGCGTTCCGCATGGCCCAGGAGGGGCAGAGCGGCTGCAAGACGGTGTTCGATGTGGCTCCGGCCTGCCTGAGCGCCATGGATGGGGAGACGCTTCGCAGAACCATGCTGTAAAGCGGATAAAGAGAAGGAAAGGGAAAGAGTAACTGTTTACTGGCTTGCCAATGAACAGGAAACGCAGGGATGGCTGTATTTTGGAGCCATCCCTGTATTGTAAAGGAGAGGAAAACAGCAATGAAAACAGGCGTGGATTATTACCCGGAGCACTGGGACAGGACGCTGTGGGAGCAGGATGCAGATTTGATGAAAAAAAGCGGCGTGGATCTGGTGCGCCTGGCAGAATTTGCCTGGAGCCGGATGGAGCCTGAGGAGGGAAGGTACGATTTCGGGTGGCTGGATGAAGCCGTGGAGATTTTTGCCGGGAGAGGGATAGAGGTGGTGCTGTGTACGCCCACCAACTGCCCTCCTCTGTGGCTGTATGAAAAATATCCGGAATCGCTGCAGGCGGGCAGGGACGGAAAGCGGCTGGAGCCTGGGGTGCGTGGGCACAGATGCTATAATTCCCCGGTTTACCGCCGTCATGTGGAGAGGTTTGTGCGGAAAATGGCCGAGCATTACCGGGGGCTGCCCAATCTTGCGGCCTGGCAGATCGACAATGAAGTAGAGTCCGGCTTCTGCTGCTGCGATACCTGCGCGGAAAAATTCCGGGACTGGCTGAAAGAAAAATATGGTTCTCTGGAGGCTGTGAACCGCGCCTATCACAACGAGGTGTGGAGCGGCAGCTATTCCTCCTGGTCACAGGTACACCCGCCCCTGGGGAGCTATCCCATCACCCAGTACAACCCGGCTTACACGCTGGACTACCAGAGATTCATGTCGGAAAGTACGGTGGAATACGTACAGTTCCAGTCGGAGCTTCTGCGGGAGTATTTTCCTGACACGCCCCTTACCACCAACACCTGGTTCTGTGACCACATGCCGGACTTTTATAAGCTGTTTGAAAAACTGGACTTCTGCTCCTACGATAATTACCCCGCTACGGCGCTGCCGGAGGAAGGCTGCTATTCCCATGCTTTCCACCTGGACTTTATCAGAGGAGTGAAACAGAAAAATTTCTGGATTATGGAGCAGCTGAGCGGTACCCCCGGCTGCTGGATGCCCATGGCTCCCACGGTCAGGCCGGGCATGATAAAGGGATACGGCCTGCAGGCCTTTGCCCACGGAGCGGATGCGGTCATCCAGTTCCGCTTCCGCAGCGCAGTGGGAGGGGCGGAGATGTTCTGGCACGGCCTGATCGACCAGAGCAACGTGCCGGGCAGGCGGTATGCGGAATTTGAAGATTTGTGCCGTACGGTGCACAGCCTGAAAGCGGCTGAGGGCACTGAGCCCAAGGCAAAGGTGGCTCTGCTGTGCGGCTTCGACAGTGAGTATGCTTTCCGTCTCCAGCTTCAGACGGAGGGGATGTACTATCTGGAACAGATGCAGGCTTTCCACAATGCTTTTTCCAGCTTTGGGGTAAATGTGGATATCGTGAGCCAGGAGGCACAGCTTTGTGGATACAGCATTGTGATTGCCCCCGCCATGTATGTGCGCTCCGCCAGGGCGTCGGAACAGCTTCACGTCTTTGCGGAAAAGGGCGGTATTGTTCTGATCACCACACGAAGCGGGGTGAAGGACGAGAACAACAACTGCATCATGGAGCCGCTGCCTGCCGGTTATACGGATATGACGGGCTGCCTGGTGGAGGAATACGACGCCATCGGCACAGGAAAGACCGTTGTGGAGATGGAGGGCTGCTCCTATGAAGCCACCCACTGGTGCGATGTGATCCGTCCTGAGAGCGCGGAGGCCATTGCGGTTTACGGAAAGGATTTCTATGCCGGAAAGGCGGCCGTGACCCGGAATTCCTACGGAAAGGGAACCGTTTATTATGTGGGAACCGTGGGCCTGCCCGCTCTCTGCCGCAGGCTGGCGGAGCGGATGCTGCAGGAGGCCCGGCTTCCCTACATCGCTGGTCTGCCGGAGCGTGTGGAGGTGACCACGCGGGAAGGAAATGGCAGGCGCTTTACCTTTATTTTTAACAATGATGACAAAGAGAAAGCCTTCCTTTTTGAAGGGGAACGGATGGAACTGGAACCGTTTGAGATGAAGATTCTGGAGGCGTGAGGGCCTTGATATTGATGAACCAGAGCTTATGGACGAAGATGAAAGGATCCGGATATTGGAGGAAGCCGGATTGGATCCCTATGATTATTTCTGACAGGACCAGAGAAGAGGAACGTAACAAATGGCACAGATGGATCTGACACAGGGAAATATTACAAAGACGCTTTTGAAATTTGCCTTTCCCATGATCTGTGGAAATCTGCTCCAGCAGCTTTATAATGTGGTGGATACGCTGATCGTGGGACAGTTTCTCGGAGCCGGTGCGCTGGCGGCAGTGGGAAGCGCGTATACGCTGATGACGTTTCTGACCTCCATTCTGCTGGGAATGTGTATGGGAAGCGGAGCTCTGTTCTCTATCCGCTATGGAGAAGGGAACAGCAGGCGGCTGCAGGAGGACATGTTTGTATCCTTCGTGCTGATCGCGTCCGTTACCGTGGCGGTCAATATAGGCGTGTTCGTTTTCCTGGACGGGATCATGGGCCTGCTTTTGGTTCCGGGGGATATTTACGGGCTGATGCGGGATTATCTGGCGGTGATCTTCTGGGGGACTGGAGGAACCTTTTTTTATAATTATTACGCTTCCCTTCTCCGCGCGGTGGGAAATTCCGTAGTGCCGCTGATCTTTCTGGGAATTTCAGCCCTGATCAATATTGTACTGGATCTGTATTTTGTGGTTTCCTGCGGCTGGGGCGTGGAGGGCGCGGCCCTGGCCACGATCCTTGCCCAGTGGTTTTCCGGCCTGGGACTGCTTCTTTATAAAAAGCTGAAATGCCCGCAGCTCAAGGTGGAAAAGCGGCAGATGCACATGCGCATGGAGACGGTGCGGGAGGTGACGGGCGCCTCCGTGCTGACCTGCCTGCAGCAGTCGGTGATGAATCTGGGCATCCTGATGGTGCAGGGGCTGGTGAACAGCTTTGGCGCTTCGGTGATGGCGGCCTTTGCGGCGGCAGTCAAAATAGACTCCTTCGCCTACATGCCCCTGCAGGACTTCGGAAACGCCTTTTCCACCTTTATCGCCCAGAACCATGGGGCGAAGAAAAACGACCGGATACGGGAAGGGATCCGCTGTGCGGTCAGGACTGCAGTGATTTTTGCCCTCTGCGTATCGACGGTGGTGGTGGTTTTCGCCAGATTTTTCCTGCTGATCTTCATTCGCCCGGAAGAAACGGAAATTCTGGCCATCGGCTTATCCTACCTCCGTGTGGTGGGGCCGTTTTATGCGGGCATTGGCCTGCTGTTTCTGCTGTACGGCCTGTACCGGGCCATCGAGCGGCCGGCCATGTCCCTGGTGCTGACGGTAATCTCCCTGGGAACGCGGGTGGCGCTTGCTTATCTGCTCTCCGCAGTCCCTGCCATCGGCGTGCTGGGGATCTGGTGGGCGGTTCCCATTGGGTGGGCGCTGGCGGATGTGTTTGGAGTGGCGTATTACAGATCCATTCGGAGAAAGGAAGGGAGGGGATGAACCCTTCCCTTTCCTGCTTTGCCGATGAAGGGGGATCGGTGAACTGTTTTTTGTGGATTTTATCAAGAATTCATATTCTTTTACCGCGTATATATGGTATAATGCCCAACATGAGGAGGCCCTGCTGCTCTTGCAGGGCCGTATTGTATCTGGGAAAGGAGCACGCGATGAAAGAGGATTCCAAAGAAAAGGGGTTACGCCTTCTGGAAAAAGGCAGACGGGGGATTTTTCGGGTGATTTTCAGCCGTTCCGGGCTGATTCTTGTTTTACTTGCCGTTCAGGTTCTGTTTCTGTTCAGTATTTTCCACTGGTTCGAGGCGTTCCTGCCTCATATTTATGGAGGCGTGGTGATTTTCACCGTTTTTATGGTGCTGTATCTGCTGAACAGCCACATGGATCCCACGGCCAAGATTACATGGCTGGTGGTGATCATGCTCCTGCCTGTGTTTGGCGCCCTGCTGTTTCTTTATACACAGAAAAACATCGGGCACCGCGCGCTGCAGAAGCATTATGCCCAATTAAATGAGAAAACGGAGGACTCCCTGAAGCAGAGCCCGGAAACCGAGAAGGCTCTGCAGCAGTCAGATCCGGGAGCCGCGGCCCTTTTCCGCTATGTGCGGCGCAGCGGCTGTTATCCTGTGTATGACCGTACCGCCGTCACTTATTTTCCCCTGGGGGAAGATAAATTTAAAGAAATGCTGATCCGGCTGGAGCAGGCAGAGCACTTCATCTTTCTGGAATATTTTATCGTAAACGAAGGGGAAATGTGGGGGAGAATTCTGGAAATTTTGGCCCGTAAGGTAAAAGAAGGGGTTGAGGTGCGGATGCTTTATGACGGCACCTGCGAGCTGTCCACACTTCCCCATGACTATCCGGAAAGGCTTCGGAGGCTGGGCATCAAATGTAAAATGTTTGCGCCGGTTAAGCCCTTTGTATCTACCCACTACAACTACCGGGATCATCGAAAAATCCTGGTGATCGACGGAAAGCTGGCTTTCACCGGAGGCATCAATCTGGCGGACGAATACATTAACGCCTATGAAAAGTACGGCCATTGGAAGGATACTGCCGTGATGGTGCAGGGGGAAGCCGCCCGCAGCTTTACCCGGATGTTCCTGCATATGTGGTATCTGGATGAAAAGGAAACAGACTTCGACACCTTCCTGAATGTACCGATTCCGCCGCAGGCTGAAAACGGCTTTGTTATGCCCTACGGGGACTGCCCTCTCGATCAGGATAAGGTGGGCGAACAGGTGTATATCGACCTGCTGAACCGGGCGCAGACATACGCTCATATCATGACGCCCTATCTGATTCTGGACGGGGAGCTGGAAAACGCATTAACCTACGCCGCCAAGCGGGGCGTGGATGTGAGGATCATCCTGCCCGGTATTCCGGATAAGTATATCCCTTTTGCCCTGGCACTGACACACTATAAGGCACTGCTGGAGGCCGGAGTGAAAATTTATGAATATACGCCCGGTTTTATTCATGCCAAGGTGTTTGTGTGCGACGGCAGGGAGGCCGTTGTGGGCACGATCAATCTGGACTACCGCAGCCTTTACCATCACTTTGAATGTGCTGCCTACATGTGGGGAACGGACTGTATTCCCCAGATTGAGGAGGATTTTGAACTGACCCAGGCAAAATGCCGGGAGGTTACGGCCGGGATGCTCCGGGAAGAGCCGTTGAAACGCCGTATCCTTGGCTTTGCCGCGAAGGCTGTGGCGCCGCTTCTGTAGACAGCATACGGAACAGGAGGTTTGGAAATGCTGAAGGCGATTCTGTTGATACTGTATCTTGCTACGATTCTGGCGGTTATTTTTGTGGAACGAAAGAACCCAACTGAGGCCCTGCTCTGGGTGCTGGTTATGGTGTGCATTCCCTATGCGGGCGTTCTTCTCTACCTGGTATTCGGCAGCACCACCGCCATCAAGCTTACCTCCATCTGTCGCCGCAGAAGGCTGGGCAGACGCCTGCCTGCCGCAGAAGAAGCCCAGGAAAAAACGCTGCCAGGCTGGCTGGAGGGCCGGCAGCTTTCGGAGGAGGATCTTCAGGTGCTGCAGTTCAACGCCAATTACAATCACAGCGCTGTCACCTGCTATGACGACTATCGGCTGTTTACTGCCGGGGAATCCCATTACCGTGCGCTTTTTGCGGATATAAAAGAAGCAAAGGAATGTATCTATGTACTGTTTTACACCATCCACCATGATGTGATGGGGGAAGCGCTGGTGAAAGCCCTGACCAGGAAGGCGGAGGAAGGCGTTACCGTACTGGTTATGTGTGATTTCATCGCCAATCTTGCCACCCCCCGGAAGATGTTCCGGCCCCTGCTGGATGCGGGAGGAAAAGTGATCCGCGTCAAACCCTATCTGACCCATTACCGCAGCCACCGCAAAATCGTTGCCATCGACCACCAAATCGGATATATCGGCGGCATGAACATTGGAAAACAGTATGCAAACCTGGCGGAAAAGAAAAATCCCTGGCGCGATACGCAGATCCGCCTGACAGGAGCCTGCGCTGCAGCCCTGGACGCCTTTTTTTTAACGGACTTCCTGTGCGCGGTGCGCCGCCGGGACTGGGAGGATATGGTGAAGTATATGGAATCCATCCAGCTTCCGCCCCAGCAGCGGACGCCGAATCTGTGCCAGTTCGTGGTTGGAGGTGTGGACAATGACAGGGAGGCCGTGAAAATGAACTACCTGAGCATGATCCGCAGCGCCAGAAAGAAGATCCGGATTCAGTCTCCCTATTTCATTCCAGACGCCTCCGTTCTCGACGCCCTGAAAACAGCGGCGGCCTCCGGCGTGGAAATTGAGCTGATGATTCCGGGGATCAAGGCCAGCTTCTTCCTTGACCCGGTTACCACCTGCTATGCCGGACAGATCATGGAATTTGGGGCCAGGGTCTATAAATACCATGGCTATATTCACGCCAAAACCATGACGATCGACAATGAACTGTGCTGCATCGGGTCCGTCAATATGGATATGCGTTCCCTGATGGTGGATGATGAAATATGCGGCATCTTTTATGCGAATGACCTGGTGCGGGAATATATCAACATTTTTGAAAAGGATATTCTTGACTGCGATCCCTATCCTTATGATCAGTTTTTGAAGCGGGGGGAGAAGGAGAAGCTGATCGAGTGCGTGTTTTTGCCGTTTGCGCCGTTGATGTAGGGGGGGGATATGGACAGGAATCTACAGCAATTTATAGTAAATAATTATAACAGTCTTAACTCAAAACATTTCGTTTTAACTTTTCAAAAGTTAAAATGAAATATAAAGGTTA
>CAUWLJ010000117.1:0-8887 GCA_963559585.1 uncultured Eisenbergiella sp.
ATTTCAACTCACATCCTCCACACAGAGGATGACTGCAATATTCACCAACCTTTTCCCACCTCATCTTTTATTTTTTGATCAATATCGCCAAATACGTTCTCATATTCAAAGCACTTTCTCTCATTCCGATTATCCACTTCTGTTTTTACAAACAAATAATGGTGCGAATCCCCCGGACTTTTTCTGTTCACTTCGGATTCGCACCAGAATATACTGGACGCTTCATCTCCGCCGTCTGCGCACCCGCTCAGAATACTTCCGGCTCCACACATCCCTCCACATTCCAGGTAATATCATAATCCTCAAACCGCTTAGGCCGGTCAGTTTCCTTCATTTGAAACCCCCTCTGGAGGCTGGCGCTGGAAACGGCAGGTACTTTTTCACTGTGCTGCCACCAGTACATCCGGCAGACCTCCATACTTCCCTCCGGCCTTGCGGAAGAAGAATCATTTTCAAACAAGGTTTTCAACGCTTCCTTTAAAAGCTCTGCATCTTCTTGTGAAAAGCCTGTTTTTTCCGCTAACTGCACATTCACGCTTCCCATGATCTTATAAACTGCAAAACCTATTCTGTGCTTTGTTCCCATTGTATCGGACGCTTTGCTCTCTTTTCCCGCTTCACTGTTGACGCTTTTTGTGATCTGCATACTGATAATATCCACAGGGGACAGGCTGACTGCCTGGTGGATGGAAACAGGCCCTCTGACGCCAAAGGATACTTTATCATCTTTAAATGCAAACACCTGGCCAAAGCTTCTTACGTCAAGCCACTCCTGACATGCAATCCTCGCGCAAAGCTCCCGGTCTGCCTTTTTCTGCTTTTTTATCTCCGTGCTCAATTCCCTGCAGCCCTCGGCCCTCTCCTTTAAGCTTCGGAATCCGTCATCGCTCCTGTCATCTGACTGTACGAAGATCCTTGCTCCCATATCCTGAAGCCGGTTCCTGATCTTTCTTTTGATACATACGTCGGAAATCTCTCCATAGCCGTCCAGATTGATCCGGGGGCGGTTTCCGTTTAGAGGATCACCATTCGGATTTGCATTTGTCACTCCTACAAATAATGTAAAATCGATCTTGCCCTTCAATGCGCTCATTCTGTTTCCTCCTCCTTGCATCCAGTTTCCTTTTTATACTCTCTCAACGCAAAGGATTGGCTGTGAAAGCCCAGCAGGTACAGCCCATCCAGCTTCTGATTCCGTTGAAAATCTTCCACGTCAAACTTTTGGCAGATATCATCCAGAAGATTTTCATAGTACCGCCGTTCGGCCGCAGGAAGCTTATTCAGATAGGGCTGAAGATTTTCTTCGATGATTTTCCATGTTTCAAACGGCCTCTGTGAAAACGTACTCATGTACCGTTTCGCATTTGTGATCCTCCCGGAATCTTTTTCCATATCATAGGTGCGGTACTCAATCCTGTCCGCCACCGCAAGCAGCCTTCCATACAGATAGTCTCTGATCGTACATTCTTCCTTTAACGCCACGTCCCATTCCTCCTTCTGATGCCGCTCATATCTGCTTTTTTTCACAAAAGAGCAGGCCAATGCCAGCACGCGCTCCCAGTTGTACCGATCCGTATAGCACTGGGGCATGGATGCCTTATTTACGATTCCGTTTACCAGATCCATGGGAATACATCTGCCGTCCCAGATACAGGGAAGCAGTCTCCGGCTTAATTCCCCGTACAGTTTTTTCCCGTTTTCACCTACGATCATAAGCCGGCCCCCAGACTCGACCCCGTACAGTATGTCCGCAATGTCCCTGATTCCGGGAAGCCCATAATAACGGATCCTCTGTTTGTCCTTGAATTTATATTGCAGCCATCCGCCCTGCGCATGCCATCGTCTGATATTATTGAGGTATCTGGCCGTTTCCAGCTCCTTGTATTCTGCAAGGCTCAGACGGCCGGGGGTTGCCGAATCCAGTACCATCAAAAACATTTTTGACGTATTGTCCAGCCGTTTCCTGTATCCCTCCAGCGCACTGTAAAGCTGCCGGGCCGTGATTGGGTTTTCGTCCGAAGCAGGAGCTTCTTCTTCCTGCGAAACGATGGCCTCCGTATCAAAATCCCAGAAGGGTATCCTTTTATCCTCCGATTCCCATGTGACGATCATCAGCGTACCATAGCTTCTCCCCTGTTTTCCAATGATCCATCTTAAAGCATTGTGAAGCTTCTGCGACGTCTCGTTTCCAATGCAGAACGCCTCCTCCTTTGTTGCAAAGCGGCCCCGAAAGGTAAAATACGTTTCATCATTGGAGGAAATCAGCTTGGCCCCGTCCCCCTCGTTTCGGATCTTTTTGGGATGAAGATAGGTGGGTATCTGATATTCACCGGTCAGATAATCCAGATCCTTTCTTCCGCCAAAGGAACGGCTGTATTGAATGAAGCGCTCCTGCAGCGACCGGTCTCTCCAGCATTCATCCGGCTCAGATGCAAAAATCCCGTCTCTGCTTCTGATCACAAAACGGACAAATGCCTTGCTTTGGCTTTCCGTTCCCAGCTTCACTTTCTCCGACAAAAACCCTTCCCCGTCCAGCTCCAGAGCCTTTTCCTGTATCAAATCGTGAAGCAATGTTTTCTTTTTCAGGTAAAAATACACCGCGTCCGCCTTTTCATGGGTATAGGACGACATATGCCATTGCTCCAGCTTCTGTATGTAGGCTTCATAACACCCCTCTGTCTTTTCTCCCGCATCCGGCACATACTTTCCATAATCCCCTGCCAGATATTTCAGGCTGTCGCACAGAGCATGGGGGGCGATTGTCGTAGACGTCCTGCTGCCGGATTTTTCCGTTATTGGGATAATCGTCAGCGAATCATCCTTCTCCACCCTGGAGGCCGCCATGAAATTCCCCTCGTGGCTGATCGTCACCTGAATATGCGCCTTTGCCGTGCCATGGTATAACGGAAGCAGTACATAGGGGGTTTTTTCTGTTTTCCCATTCTTCTTATACTCCCTGTACTGTATACAGCCTGCCTGTAAGCTGTTCCTGTCATATAGCCGCACCAGCTCCTCTTTCCAGCTCAATCCGCCACCTCCCCGCTCTTAAATTCCTCCAGCCCGGTAAAACGATCCCTGCCAAATACCGTGGGACTCATTTCCTTGACCAGTCGTTTCTTCGGGCATTCCTCCGGACGTATCAGTTCGATGATCCCTTTCTTTTTCATCACAGGATACCAGAAATTTACGGTCATTTTATTCTTTTCCCCTTCAAGCACCGCCTCATCTGCATAGGTAATTCCATGGTACATAAAGCCATAGGAAAGCTCCCCCGGCATATGGTCGTAATATCCCTCTCCGCTGCCGAAAATACAGGGCTCCACAAAAGCCTGACATTCCCGCGTTCCCAGGAAAATGTCTCTGCGTCCTCCCCTTTGAACCATACGCTTGGCAATATTATGGTGTTTGTGCTCATTTCTGTCCGCTTCCAGCTCAGGATGGTTTAAGTTAAATTCAAAATGCGCCCGCACCTGATACCGGACATCCTTTAAATAAGTATAATAGGCCAGGTCATTTCCCCCTCCATAGCCAAAGGGACGGATGGCCTTCGACTCTGTCTGAATGGGATTCATCACACGGACGGCGTCTATGTACCAGGTGATCGTCGGCTTCCAATAGCAGCTTTCCGTAATCCCCTTCAGCGCCTCGTAGGTGGGAATGTGATAGCTGGATTTTTCTCCTCCCACACGGGTAACCGGGTCTGAAAACAGCGCATAGGCCCCATATACCTCATACTCTATGGTATTTCTGTATTTTTCCATTTTCACCTCCATAGCGGATGTTTTATCGCTGCCGCTTTCCTCAAACCGGCAGACCGCAGCATTTTCTCTTTTCAGGCTCAAAAACCGGATTCCGGTCTGTCCAGCACACCAGTTTTTCTGCTGTAATACTCCCCGTTTAAAACGAGCAGCCCAGCGTTTTCCACCATCCTGACAGCATCCCCCGACCGTTTCAGCCAGTCCACGGAGACGTCAACGGAATACCTCTGAAGCCTCCGTGCTGCCTCCTTCCGTCTGAAAGGCGCTGTGTTCTCCTGTGACAGCATGGAAATAGCAGCCTCCGCCTCCTCATTGTACGGGATTACGACTGTCACCTTATCATTCTCCGAAATTACCCGGTAATCCCTGCCCGCGGTATAAAAAGCCTGATTGAGGAGGGGGTTGGGAGCTTTCTTACCATGCCTTCTTTTATACTGATTTTGTCCGGCCTCATTTTTTCCCAGAAGCTCCTCTAATGTGGTGCCGGGAATGCTGCCCGGATATTGAAAAGCCGCCGGGCCTGCCGTCTTAAAATAAAAATGATAATAGGCTTTTATCGAACGCTGTGAATCTACAGAACCGTCATATTGTTCCGGATTCTCATGAAAATACTGCAAAAAACCTTCTGCCGCCTCCCTTCCCCTCCGAATTTCCTCCAATTTTCCCAGATTTTCTGCATCCTGCGCCATTTTTATCACATAGACCATTCCCCTCTGCACCTCTTTATGCCTGTTGCAGCGCCCTGCCGCCTGTATGATGCTGTCCAGGCCTGCCAGAGAACGGATCACACAGCCAAAAGAAAGATCCACCCCTGCTTCTATCAGCTGGGTACTGACACATATGGGCTTCCTTTTCCATCGGAGCGCCTCCTTCACGGCCCCCAGCTCTTCCTTCCTGTTTTCTGGGCACATGGAATTGCTCAAATGATACAGCTCATACTCCCCGCCGCATGACTGCCTCAATGCCTCGTAAGCCTTCCCTGCACAGCCCCTTGTATTCAGAATGACAAGGACAGAACCATATGGATGGAGCTGTTCCCTGGCGAAGGCCCCCAGCTCCGCAGGCTGCATTCCACCCGGGATCAGACGGGTTTTATCCTCAAAAATAACCCGTTTGAATACATCCGCAGACGCCGCCGGCAGCTTTGCCATTTCGGAACAGCCAAAAAGATGATTCTTCCCTGTCCGTACCACAGACGGCTGGGTAGCCGAACAGAGCACCACCGTTGTATTGCAAAATTCAGTCAGAAAGTTAACTGCCAGGTAAAAAAGCTGCATTCCTCTGACCGGCAGGGCCTGAACCTCATCAAAAAGTATCACACTATTGCATAAATTGTACATTCTCCGTATACAGCTTTTCTGATCGGAAAACAGCGTATTCAGCATCTGAACCGCTGTTGTTGCAACAATGGGGCAGTCCCAGCTTTCCGCCAGTTTTTGATACTCCCTCTCCTCATTCTCATCCTCATAAAACACATTGCAGTGATGCTCTAACACAAGGCTTTTGTCCCCCACCGCCCTGCGGATCTCCTCCGCATTCTGTTCCAGGATGGAATTGTAGGGCGATACATAGAAAATATGCCTTTTGCAATACTTTTCCGCATGATACAGGGCAAACCGCAGGCCTGCCAGAGTTTTTCCCGCTCCCGCAGGCACTGTCAGCCGGTACAGTCTTTTCTCCTCCTGAGAAGCCATACGGCAAAGCTCAGATATTTCGTTCCGGTATCCATCGAGAGGGCTTCTTTCCCTGAAATCCGTCAGATGCCCCATGTGCTCCTCAAAGCAGCGGACAGCCCGCTCCCATATCTTCAGTAGCTCCTCCTCCGGGATTCGCTCCGGCCACGCTTCTTCATTGAAAAAACAGGCTGTATCTGTCCAGTCACTGTCGATGAGCACAGACAAAATCAGCCGTTCATACATTCCAACATAAAATTCCACACATCCATGCGTCTCCTCCCCTCCCCGGCAGACAAACTCCTGGATACCGCTTCGGATTTCCTGTACATCCGACCTGGCCAAACGCAGCCACTGCCCCAGGCTCTCCCTGTCTACAACCTGAAAAAAACGTTCTTCCACCGTATCAAAGCGGATCTCTCTCCGACCCCTTTTCTCCGAAAGACTCTCCCCTGTTTCCATGTCTATGCAGTCCTGAAGTCCATGATGGGAGTAAACCGCCGTTCCCACAAGCTGGGAAAGCAGTTCGTCCTCCGCCATCTTCTCCATAATACGGCCGCCGGCAGATATATGGTCGACCTTCTGCCGCCTGGCCTTTTCCCCGTTCTTTTGAATATCTTCCATATAGCTGAAAAAAGCGGGTGAGAATTTCCCGGCATCGTGCAGAACGGCCGTAATCCTCAGAATATTCCTCAAAACCGGAAGCGGGCAGTTTTGTTCCGCAAGAAGAAGGGTTCCTTTCATATGGCCTGCCATATTCTGAATACGCCCCTTCTCTGGAACAATATGGGCAATGTAGGAATCCTGCTGCAGGAAAATGGGATGTTCCGATTCGTTCGTCTGCATTTTCTGATCCTCTGCTCTCTGGTGTGCGGTTTTCCAGATACTTTAAATGGCTGTCTGGGTCTTATACAGCCTCTAAAGGAAATACTACAGAATTTCTTTTGTGTTTTTTTCATGTTAACATGGATTCTTTTCAAGTGCAAGTATTTTTAAATTTATTTTTTCTTTTCTATTAGACAAAAAGTAATATATACATTCTTGTATTATTCTCCTTTTTATGTTAAATTATTTTTGTCAGATATTTTTATCTGCGGATAAAATATCTGTGAATTGAAAAGTCTTTTAGAATAGAAAAGCGACTACCGTTTTTATCAGGCAGTCGCTTTTTACCTTTGAATACACAGTCAATGCCTCTGGGGTGGAAACGTTCCTCACTTTCATTCAATCCGTTCAGGATCTCATTTCCATCTGTTTTGTAATCTTTCCTAAAGCAGGCTTTTTGCTGCTGAAAGTGGATGGTTCTCGCTAGAGCGTGTTTGAAAATTGCTTTCTGCCAGATATGCGCCCCCATTTGTGGGAGATTTGCCCCAAATGAGCGCGGCGTAGTGGTACGGTCCATGAATTTGGAACAAATATACTGCGAAGTGGGGCGCGCAGATGGCGGGAATGATTTTTCAAACACGCTCTAGTCCAGCCTCCTCCATCGCTCTCCCAACTTTTCCGTAAAATCGGCTATTTTCTCTTTTCCCGTTTTAGTACCCCTGAGATGTAAAAAACGCTGGAAACACGAGGCTTCCAGCGTTTTCAACGTCTCTATGAAATTCGGAATTACATTCCCATCTGAGCCGCAACCTCAGCCGCGAAATCCTCTTCCTTCTTCTCCAGGCCTTCGCCGGTCTCGAAGCGGACGAATCTCTTAACGGAAAGGTTTGCTCCGTTAGCCTTGGCAACCTGCTCTACGTACTTGGCAACGGTGAGATCGCCGTCCTTTACGTAAGCCTGCTCCAGAAGGCAGACCTCCTTCAGCTCCTTGGCAAGACGGCCGGTAATCATCTTCTCGATGATGTTGGCGGGCTTGCTTGCATTCTTGGGATCGTTCTGAGCCTGAGCCATCAGGATCTGCTTCTCATGCTCCTTGTACTCCTCGGGCACATCGGAGGTAGCAACGTACTTGGGTGCCAGAGCGGCTACCTGCATTGCCACGTTTACCAGACACTCCTTCACTGCGTCGTTTACCACATCGGTGTCAGCCTCTACGATAACGCCGATTCTTCCACCGCCGTGTGTGTAGGAAACCACACAGCCGTGCTCAGCGGTGATCTTCTCAAATCTTCTGATGTTCAGGTTCTCGCCGATGGTAGCGATCTTTTCTACCAGAGCATCCTTCACGGTCTTGCTGCTGTCTGCATTCCAGGTCTCTGCCAGGAAAGCGTCCATATCAGCCGCGTCAGAAGCAACCGCCTGCTTTGCAACTGCATCAACAAACTCCTGGAAGGTCTCGTTCTTCGCAACGAAGTCGGTCTCGGAGTTTACTTCCACAACTGCGGCTGTAGTGTCGTTCTCCACGATCACACGGCAAAGGCCTTCTGCCGCAATTCTGCCGGCCTTCTTCTCTGCCTTGGCCTGTCCGTTCTTTCTCAGGTACTCCATTGCCGCTTCCATGTCGCCGTTCGTCTCGTTCAGCGCCTTCTTGCAGTCCATCATTCCTGCTCCGGACAGTTCTCTTAACTCTTTTACCATTGCTGCTGTGATAGCCATAGTATTATCCTCCATCCTTAAACTGTGATTAAGCCTCTTCCTGAACCGCTACTTCTTCCATGTCGGTCGCTTCCACTGCCAGAGCCTGCTCATCGTATACAGCTTCACCCTGATTTGCCTCGATAACGGCGTCTGCCATCTTGGAGGTGATCAGCTTAACCGCTCTGATTGCATCGTCATTACCAGGGATGATGAAATCCAGCTCCTCAGGATCACAGTTGGTATCACCGATACCGATCAGAGTGATGCCAAGGATATGGGCTTCCTGCACGCAGATCTTTTCCTTCTTGGGATCTACAACGAAGATGGCATCGGGGATTCTGGTCATGTTCTTGATTCCGCCCAGGTTCTTCTCCAGCTTCTCCCATTCCTTCTTGATCTGGATGACTTCCTTCTTGGGAAGTACATCGAAGGTTCCGTCCTCGGACATGGTCTCGATCTGTTTCAGTCTTTCGATTCTGCTTCTGATGGTCTTGAAGTTGGTAAGCATACCGCCCAGCCATCTCTCATTTACATAAAACATTCCGCAGCGCTCAGCCTCGGTCTTTACAGCGTCCTGCGCCTGCTTCTTGGTACCAACGAAAAGGATGGTGCCGCCCTGAGCCGCGATCTCGCTCACTGCATTGTAAGCCTCGTCGATCTTGCCAACAGACTTCTGCAGGTCGATGATGTGGATGCCGTTTCTCTCAGTGAAGATATAGGGAGCCATCTTGGGGTTCCATCTTCTTGTCTGATGTCCGAAATGAACACCTGCTTCCAGTAACTGCTTCATAGAAATAACGCTCATGTTTCTTACCTCCATTTGGTTGAATGCTTCCGTGCGCATCCCTTTCTTACGAACCCGAATCAGGATCTCCCGCCACCTCCGCGTTAAAGAAGCACCGGCAGGCAGACTGCGCACGTGTTTTTTAGTCA
>CAUWLJ010000118.1:0-8820 GCA_963559585.1 uncultured Eisenbergiella sp.
TCACATTCTTACGCCTCAAACGGCAGGCGTTTGAGGCTGCTGTGAACAGTAACGTGATTTTAACATAAAAATGGCGAAAAAGGAAGGGTGGGTTGATTTCAAATTTGGAATATGTTAAATTATTGTAACAGTCCAGCCTAGAGCGTGTTTGAAAATTCATTCCCGCCATCTGCACGCCCCACTTTGCGGTATATTTGCCCCAAATTCACGGACCGTACCACTACGCCGCGTTCATTTGGGGCAAATCTCCCACAAAGTGGGACGCACATCTGGCAGAAAGCAATTTTCAAACACGCTCTAAAACGGCGGTCACAAAATATGGCGGCTGTCTGCACCAAAGCGTGCACATAAGGAGATTCAAATGATAAGAATTTTGAACAATACCGGAAAAAGAACAGAGGGAAAGTGGATCGGGCGCGGCAGATATACCTGCAGGGGATTCTGCCTGGCTGTTGTACTGGCAGCGCTGCTTTTTGCGTCCGGCTGCGGGGAAAGCGGCGAGCTGGACGATTATTATACGGCCATGGACGCCTTCGCCGTTCAGGCCGATCAGGATTTCGAGGCGCTCTCCCAGGTAGATCCTGATTCGGAAACTGCGGTGGAGGATCTGCTTATGGCAATGGATCAGCTGGCTGCCTCTTTTGAAGCCCTGGCCGGAATTCCGGTTCCCCGGCAGTTTTCGGCGCTGGAGAGTCTGGCCGACGAGGCTTCTTCCTATATGACGGAGGCCGCTTCCCTCTACCGGGAGGCCTATGCGGACGGCCAGTACGCTGAAAATGTGGCTGTGGCCGCTCAGGAGAATTATGACAGGGCCGTAAAACGTATGGAATACATTTCCCAGATCCTTCAGGGGGAAATGCCCACCGATGACTCCATCACCATCACCACGGAAAACGATGCGCCGGGCTTCAAGGAGGATCAGGAGGAAAGCGCCGCAGAATGATCATGACTGCGGCGCTTTCCCAGCTTCCTTATAGGCTCCATTTTTTTTGCTTAAATTCCAGCTTTAGTTCATCTGCCGGATACAGATCGCTCCTGCAATTCATATCGGAGCTTCCTTCGCCGACAGGGCTGAGCCGCAGCGCTTCTTGAATACATATCTTACAGCATCAGCTTCCCTTCCATTCCTTCATAGGAAATCACCTTCTGTGTTCCGTCCTTTAAACGTATCGTGACGGGGCCGTACCCGCCGCAGCCCTCCGGATCGGTAAAGGCCGCCTCCTTCAGCGGGAAAAGCTCGTCCTCCGTAAAGTCCTCCAGGCTCTCTTTGGTAAGCACCTGGGAGATCAGGACGTAAGGCTCATAGCCGTACTGCTTTTTCATCTCCGTCCTGCCGTACACAACGATGGAGGCTTCGGAATCCGGGTTGGTGCCCCGGCTGTGGATCAGGTCGATTTCCTCCCAGCCATGGTACAGGGTCATGGCAAGCTGCCTCTCTGCGCCTGTGGCGTCATGCCCCTTCAGGATGATGGCCTTTCCCATGCCGCACTCACGGCGTTCGATCTGCGTCCCGTTGTCAGGGAAGCCAAACGCGCCCAGAGTGATGGAAACGGGCCTCTGGAACAGACGCAGCTTGTCTACGCGGAATATGCCGCAGGGAACCGCAAAATCCGCCAGGTTTATGGCCTGAAGCCAGTGGCACTCCTGGGAATTGGTGTAGGAGAAGAACTGGCGTCTGTAGAGCACGCTGTCCCTGCGTTCATTCCAGAGCGTCACATTTGCCTTATGGATCTTGTCAAAGGTCAGGTCACGGATCACATACTGCTGGGCTTCCACCTCCCGGGAAACCTTTGCCTCCCAGGGAAACTTGGTATTGAAAACCAGCTTGGAATAGTTCCACATGCCGTGCTCATCGTTTACCCCCTTCACCACCTTGCCCGTGCGCAGGAGCGTCTCCCCTGTGGCGCCGTGGTTGGTAAAGCACAGCGCAGGGCCGGAAAGACAGGTTTCCTTCACTTCCCTGCTTCCCAGAGCCTCCCAGGAACCGTTGCTTTCCCTTGCTGTCCAGAAAGGATGATCAGCAGGCAGATGCAGGCAGAGGAAGGCCTTGCCCAGCCAGTAGGGGGATTCCGCGCAGGAGTAGCCCTGGACCAGGGGCGTAAACTGGCCGTAAAAGCCCAGCGTGGGGATATCCTCATAGAACACATCCTCCCGGCTCATGAATTGGAGAAGGGAGCCGGAGCAGATCCTTCTGGCAAGGCCGGGATCCACGGTAGAATTGCGCAGCATCAGATTGCCGTCAAAAGCGCTGGTGGCGGCATTTCTGTAAATGTTGCTTCTGCCCCACATGTTGGTAAAGCCGTCCCTGTCAAAGAAATCCGCATAGGTGCGCATCAGCTCATTGGAATGCTCCTCGAATCTGGCGGCCAGCCAGGGCTCGTTCTCATAGCCGTACATCTGGTTCCAGATAGGAGCGTATACGTTGAAGGCCCAGCAGGAATAATAGTCAAAGCTGTGGCCGTCCCTGTACCAGCCGTCTCCCGCATAGAAATTCAGGATCGCCTGGGCATGATCCCGCATAATATCTTTGTCGATGGGATACCCTTCCATATGCAGAAAGGCCAGATCCAGCATATTGAACAGACGCCAGTTCTGGGGAACCGTATTGCCATGGGCATAATCGGAGAGGAAATCCGCGATCAGATCCTTCTCATCCTTCGTATAAGTATCCCACAGCTCCTCCCTGCAGACCCACAGGCAGATGACCAGAGCGCAGCTTTCCACGGTCTGCTGATAGGCATTGAAGGGATCCCTCAGCTCCTCCGTGGTCTGCATAAAGGAAAGATGCAGCACACAGCTGGGATCGCCGGGCGTACAGGCGCGGAGCACCTGCTTTTTATAATAATCTCTGATCCGGATGCCGCAGATCTCCAGCTCCGGATTGTCATGGATCAGGGGCGCCGCGATAAAAAAGGTACGCGCCAGTCCCTCAAAGATTTCCGCCTGTTTCTTCCACTCCGGCGTTCCCGCGTTGGGATAGGTGATCTCCGTCTCCCTTCTGGGAAGCACCACCGGAGCATCCGGCGATGATAAATGGCTGAACACACCATGCAGAAGGAATTCCCCTGCCTCGATCCAGCTCTGCCTCGTCAGCCCTGTGCAGGGGCTTTTTTCAAAATCCAGTGTTTTTGGCCGAAATGCCATATTCTCCTCCATTCCGGAGCGTAAACGGCGGGGGGATCTGCCATCCACGCTGTTTTGACGCTCTAATATAAATAATAGCTGTGTGATCCGTTAATGCCCTTTTCCATCTCAAAACACTATTTATCGTACCTCTTATGCGTTAAAAAGGCAAGCGGTGAAAAGAAGAGGACTACCGCACTCCATTCCTGTGAAAACCTTTTATATTACGGCATTACCCACCTGCATCTGTCGCAGGATGGGGTCCGGCTTACCACAAAAGTGATCGATAAAGAAAACGGCGGCATCGAGGTTTCCATTTATGATATGCTGAATGAATTTAAGGCATATAAGAATTTGGATGTATATGTTACAGGCAGTAATTCAAAGGGATTGTCAAAAGACATTGCTGCTGAATTCCGTGGCCGTGCTACACAAATTCATGTATTCCCTCTGTCCTTTGAAGAGTTCTATTCCCATGTAGGCGGTGATGAACGAAAGGCTCTGGACACCTATATGCTTTACGGCGGCATGCCGCGTCTGCTGGCATTGACGGATGAGAAAGACAAAAAGGATTATCTCTCCTCTCTCTACAGCGAATTGTATATAAAGGATATTGTAGAGCGCAACGGTATCGAACGTGAGGATATTCTGAATGACATTCTGGATTTCCTCGCTTCTCAAATCAGTTCTCTGACCAACCCTGCGAATATTGCCAATGCGCTGACCAGCATGAAGAACGAAAAGGTCAACTCCACTCTGGTTTCCAACTACGTGCAGCATATCATCGATTCGTTCCTCATTTCGATGGCAAAGCGCTATGATGTGAAAGGAAAGACCTATTTCAAATATCCGAACAAATACTACTACACGGATATCGGCCTTCGTAATGCCAGACTGAACTACCGTCAGTACGATCCCGGCCACATCATGGAGAATATCATTTACAACGAACTTCTGCGCAGAGGATATTCCGTTGATGTTGGTGTCGTAATTGACCGTACCGGCGGTGCAAATGTTCAAAAAGAAATTGACTTTGTTGTAAACGATGCAGATAAAAAAGTCTATATCCAGTCAGCTTTTCGGATGGATACGGATAAAAAGGAATCCTCTGAGCCTGCATCCTTGATACTGACAAAGGACTTTTTCAAAAAAATCATTGTTCGCATGGATATTCCTCACAATTTCTATGATGACAACGGAATTTTCCACTGCAGTCTGATTGACCTGCTGCTTGGTCGTGTAGAGTTATTCTAACCAATAAACTAGAGCGTGTTTGAAAATTGCTTTCTGCCAGATGTGCGTCCCAATTTGGGGCAAATATGCCGCGAAGTGGGGCGTGCAGATGGCGGGAATGAATTTTCAAACACGCTCTAGGCCATCACCACCATCGTCTCTGCTATCCCGGAAATTACAGGCTCCATCGTAAACGCCTTGATTGGCAGTATTTGGCAGATTGTGCAGGCCGGTGGCAGTTTTGTCCGTGGTCTGCGGCAAAGCATCCACCCCCTTGTTTCTTGGCTCTGGAACAAGGGGGCCGGCTGGTTAGGCATCAAATCACTCCAGTTCATCCAGAAACCGGGAACGCAGCTTCCCCGCTCCCCGCTTCAGCCAGGAAATCCCCAGCCTTTCCCCGGCCCTGGTCACCGCCACATAAAAAAGCCGCCTCTCCTCCTCCAGATCCACGGATTCATCCCGGCTGCTCCGGCCCGCAGTGCAGGGAGTCACACCTTCGTTGGCCGAAAGGATGTACACATTCTTCCATTCCAGCCCCTTTGCCCCATGAAAGGTGGACAGGAATACCCCTTCCGGGTCACATCGCACCCCTTTTCCCGGCTCCTGGGCAAAATCCGCCCATTCCTCCATGGAGGAAAAGAGCCTGGCCTCGTTCTTTAATGCCGCAAAATCCCGTTCCAGCCGCTCTCCGTCCAGCTTTCTGTACTCCGCATACTCCCGTAAGCAGTCCCGATAGCCCATTTCCAGCTCCAGATAGGAGAAAAAATCGGCCGGGGTACAGGAGCGAAGACCCCGCAGATCCAGGAAGAGATCGTTGACGGCATCGTTGATCCGGTCGTACTCTCCCGCTCCCACCGCCTCGCGGGTACAGGCCTGATAGAGGGCATATTTATCCAGCGGACAGCCTCTCACCCAGGCGCTTTTCAGATACCGCTTGGGGCGGTTGATGATCCGCACCAGATCCCCGGGCTGGGGAATGCTGTGGGAAAGGCGGTAATAGGCCAGCACATCCTGTGCCGCAAGCCCTCTGTGGATCTCCTCAGGCATCTCCCTGGTATAAAAAGGGATCCCCTCCAGAATCAGCCGGTCAACCAGCGCGGCGGCCTCCCTTTTTACCCGGTAGAGCACCACCGTATCCCGGTAAGCCTCCCCCCGCTCCCTGCTCTCCCGGATGCGTTCCAGAACCCAGTTGATCTGAGCCTCCTCACCGGAGCAGGAACGGATCTTTAGCTGCGCTTCTCCCCTCCTTGCGGCGGTAAGCTTCTTAGGGATACGGTGCTGATTGTGGCAGATCAGACGGGAAGCCGCCTCCGTGATCCCCGGCAGGCTCCGGTAATTGGTGTCCATCACAAATCTTCTGCATCCCGGAAAGGCATTGAAAAAGCTTTGAAAGATCCCGCTGTCCGCTCCCCGGAAGCCGTAGATAGACTGATCGTCGTCTCCCACCACGCACAGGTTTCCATGGGGCTTTGCCAGCAGATAAAAGATCTCCGCCTGCATCAGGCTGGTATCCTGGAACTCATCGATCATGATAAAATCAAAAACCCCCTGCCAGCGGGTAAGGATCTCCCGGTTTTGCGTAAAATACCTATGGCACAGGAGGATCATATCGTCAAAATCCACCTTTCCCTGCTGCTTTTTCCAGGAGGTGTACGCCCCAAAAAGGCGTTCCTCCAGGCTTTCCCGTTTCTGTCCTCCGCTCTTCTGCGTCTCCGGCGGGGCAGCCAGCCTTTTCCCGATATAGGAAAGAAGCTCCCGGTAGAATTCATCAAAATCCCGGCAGGCCGACCGTTCCCCCTCCTCCATGGCTTCCTGCTGCCGACGGAGGAAGAAGCTTCTTTTTTCCTGCTCCGTGAGAATGGCATCCCTTCCCAGCCCGCAGGAGGCGGCAAGCACCGAATAGCACAGGGAATGGATGGTGGAAAAGCGGGGGACGCCGCCCCCGAAGCGCTGGGTATATCTGCTTTCCAGCTCCCTGGCCGCCGCTTTGGAAAAGGTGACGGTCAGGATCCTGTGGGGAGGAACGCCCGAGGCCATAATGCGCCGGGCCCGCTCCAGGATCACCGTGGTTTTGCCCGATCCTGCACAGCTGATCACCGCCGCAGGGCCATGGATGCAGGCGGCCGCCTCAGCCTGCACAGGATTCAGATAAAGCCCGCTCACAGTGCAAGCCCGATCAGGAAGATCACAAGCAGATGGGCCGGATAATACAGATAAAAGAACCATTTGCCAATCTTCGGATGCACATGGGTATGGCAGTAGATGAGTGGAAGGGCCAGCAGGCAGAAAATCTCAAAGCCCACCGCGTGGCCCCCCAGCTTCAGGGCCAGCGGATCCTCCATGTATCCGTTCAGGGCAGGCAGATAGGAAAGGGTGTAAAGCAGGATCCCCAGCCAGGGCCTGTTCCTGCAGTAATAAAAAATCAGCATCAGCACCAGACCTGTGATGGAGTAATCGAAATTGATGAAGGAAAGGAGCAGGATACCGGCGATCAGAAGCCACCACTTCTTCTCCTTCGCTCCCCATGCGGCCATCAGACTCACAAGAAGGGTAAAGAAAATGTTCAGGTTAAATAAATTTCCCAGAAAGTCCTCCGAATTGAAGGCCAGGATCCAGAACGGCTGGGAAATCAGGGCAAAAGCCCCAAGCCTGAGGAAATATTTTTTGATGTCTCTGGTATAGAGCATCCCAACGGTCATACAGTAGCAGAAAAGCGGAAAGGCCAGCCTTCCGATCCAGCGGAATACCGGATACTGGGGAAAGAATGCTCCCCCTACATGATCCACCGTCATGCTTATTATGGCGGCCAGCTTGAGGAAATTGGTGTCAAGATTGGTTTTCAGCTTTGCTTCTGTCATTTTCATACGTCTCCTGTGTTTTGTTATTCGTTTCTGCCGTTGTCCCGGCCTGCCTGCTTCACAGGGGCTTCCCGGCAGACATGGCGATCTGCTCCGGTGTGATGGGCAGCTCCCTGTGCCAGACGCCGGTTGCCCGGTAAATCGCATGGGCAATGGCGGGCGCAGGCGTATTGATCACGATCTCGCCGATAGATTTGGCGCCAAAGGGGCCGGTGGGTTCATAGCTGTGCTCAAATTCCACCTTTAAGCGGCCCACATCCAGGCGGGTGGGGATCTTGTACTGCATAAAGGAATTCGGGAGGAATATCTGGGTATTTCCCCAGACAACATTCTCAAATAGAGCGGGGAAATCATAGTTTGGATTTCGGTACTCCGCCGCCATGATCAGCTGGCTTCCATATTGAACCAACGGGCAGAGCGCAAGCGCGGCCAGCCCCACCAGAAAAATCTGGCACCGATGCAGCTTTAGTAATTCCGATTTTAATACATTCCACATAATCACACCCCCTTAGAGTTCCTGACGCCGGTAAACCAACACAATCAATGCAAGAAAAACCACAGCCTCCACAACAATCACACCGAATACCTGAGCACGGTTCAGAAAATAAGGACTGATTCGTTCCAGCAGATCCGCTAACTCCGCACTGGTCTGGCTTTGCTCATAAAACTGGAATGTCCGGCGGAAAGCCAGCGGCCCCGGAAGCAGAGTTCCGATGTTCCATCCAAAAGGCTGTGTAAGAAACATATCGTTCATGGAAAGCATATAATTCACAATCGTATAGAAAAAGGTGATCACAACAGATACGATATAGTTCTTATTGAGAAGAACAACCAGCAGGATACAGGGAAGTGCGCCAACCCACATGATCAGCCCTTCTTCCATTCCAACGCCAAACAATGTCCAGAATCCCACAGGCTTCCATCCCTGGATCAGCAAAACCCCAAGGCTGATCAAGCCTCCGGCTGCCATAAAGCCAATGGCAAACAACAGTAAAACCAGCATCTTGGAAAGCACCAGCTTCGTTCTGCTTACCGGTATGGCAGCAAGGTTTTTCAGAGTATCGTGATCCAGCTCCTCAAACAGCAGATTGGAAGCCAGTATCACAAGAAGCGGCATCAGAAGCAAGTATGCACTGAGCTGAAACAGGCTGGACATCATTCCATTTACAGCATCCACATCGGTGCTTACATCTGCCAGAAAGAAAGCGTAAGCCAATGGCATAAAAACAGAAAGCAACAGGGAAATAAATACTAATGGCTTGCGTTTTAATTTCCAAAATTCGCATTTTATCAGTTTAAGCAATTCCCTCACCTCCCGTCACACGCTTGAAGTAATCTTCAAGACTTTCCTCACAAGTATGCGCTTCCGATACCTCCAATCCATTCTCTACAAAGGCAGTTACAAGCTTCCCAACGGGCAGCCCAAGATTGTGCAGGCGAAGATGGTGATCGTCCTGTATGGAAAAATGGTTTTCATGGAAATTACATTCCAAAATTCTTGCAGCCTGTGCCGTATCAGAGAGCGTAAACCGGATATGCTTGCTGCTTTTCTGCTCCAGCTCAGCAAGGCTTTCTTCTTCCAGCAATGCGCCGTGGTCGATAATTC
>CAUWLJ010000119.1:0-8760 GCA_963559585.1 uncultured Eisenbergiella sp.
TTCTCTTTTTGGCATAAAAACATCTCTTTTATTTTCAACATTCTTAATTGTTATCTGCTTTAGTTCCGTTTTTTTTTCGAATTCAAATTCCCTTTGTTCAAAAAAAGGATCTACTACCATAATTCTATTTTGAAAGATATGTTTTAAAACCAAATGGTGGTTTACATGGTATGTTTGATATGCCTGATGCCACGGACATTCAAAACCATCTACCACCAAAATATTTACTTCATTTACATCCGTAGAATTATCAGGCCATTCTCCCACTGAGATATCCTTTTCCTGATGATGTATTCCGCACGAAGATAATTCAGCTAAAATATCCTCTTTAAGGTAAGAATAGACAATTGTATCATCCAATGTTTGCCACTGTGAATTGTAATGAAAACCATACGTTAAAAACAGTATCGGTTTTATCAATTCTTTTCTGTTCCAAATACCAAAAAGGTATAACAAAGTACTGATAAAACAGTCATATTTCAAATCGTTCATCCCTAAATATCTCCTATTGCTATTCTATATAACATAATATTTTGTCTGAGCGCTCCACAGCCTGCTGTAACTTCCCCCGGCGTCCTTCAGCTGCTCATGAGCGCCCTGCTCAACGATCCGCCCGTTCTCAAACACCAGAATACGGTCGCACAGCTGGCAGCACCCCAGGCGGTGGGATATATAGAGAACCGTTTTCCCTCTGCTGATCTCATCAAACTTCCTGTAAATCTCATATTCTGTATAGGGATCCAGCGCCGCTGTGGGTTCGTCCAGGATCATAACAGGCGCATTCTTATAAATCGCCCTGGCTATCGCAAGCTTCTGTCCCTCTCCGCCGGAGGGCTCCACACCGTTTTCATCAAACCGCCTGGTAATCTGCGTCCTTTCACCAGACGGGCATTTCCCCACCCAGGCCTCCATTCCCGCCTGGCGGATCACACTGCCCACATCCCTTCCTGTACGGCTGATATCTATGTTATCTTGGATAGAAAAGGAAAACAGCTTGAAATCCTGAAAAACGGTGGAAATCAGCTTCTGGTACGATTCCTCCGAATACTGGTTGATGTTCACTCCATTCAGGCAGATTTCCCCCTCCGTAGGCAGAAGCAGGCGGCAGAGCAGCTTGATAAAGGTGGTCTTTCCGGCCCCGTTCATGCCTACTATGGCCAGCTTCTCTCCCGGCCGGAGCAGGACGGACACATTCTGTAATACCATATCCTTTTGATTCGGATAATGAAACGAAACATTCCGGAACTCTATTGTAAGATCACCGCCCTCCGGCGCCGGTTTTTCCCCAGCTCTCCTCTCCGGCTTCAGATCCATAAATTCCAGATATACCTTCAGGTATCCGCAGTCCTGATGGACGATCACAAGTCCTTTGATCACCGTCAGTATATTTTCGGCAAATCTGGACGCTGCGTTTGCATACAGTGCAAAATCTCCCACGGAAATTCTGGAGAGAAACAGCATTGCGATATTATAAACGTACACAAAAACCAGCTGTGCCTGTGTGACGGCTCCCATCAGCCCTTCATAAAACCCGTTTTTGGAGAAGGCGGAAGCGAACAGGTCCACATTATCCTGATGGGACTTTTTCAGCTTGTTTAAAAGAAGCTCCTTCGCCCTGTACAGCTGGATCTCCTTCAGCGGCTTATAATCCGCCGCAATATTCTCATAATAGATGGATCTGCGCATATTCACAGGAAGCTTTTCGTAAAAGATACCCATGTTTTTCTGCACTTTTACCAAAATCACAAACTGCATGATACAGAACACGGCAACACCCAGGAACAGTACAATATTCGTGCGAAGAAGGATCGCGCCCATTGAAACCAGGGAAAGCAGCGCCGTAACCATTGTGCAGACGGTTTCGATCAGTTCATTCAGTGCATTTTGATTTCTGATCGGATAAAGGGCGCGCTCTTTCAAATCCAGCACTGCCGGATTCTCTATTTTCTCATAATCCAGTCCCATCACATGCTGCCCAAGCCTCTTTTCCATTCCATGCTGAAGCCGGCGGTTGGCAAGCTCCCATTTCCGATCCAGCCATACACGGATCAGGCCGAAAAGAACGTTCCCGCCAGCCAGAACCAGCACATACAGAAGCAGAACCCTCCACCTTCCGGCCCCGGTCATTTCATCGATCATATAGGCAGGCAGGATCACATTGAGCAGAGGGATTACTGTCTGAAAGAATGCCCGCAGCAGCGTCACCGGCACAAAGGAGCGTTCAGCCCCGCGCACCATAGAAAACAGCTGTGCCAGTATCCTGCCGTCTCTTTTTAAATGCCTGTCTGCCATCATACCCCCGCTCCCTCCTGATAGTAGGATGCCTGCAGGGAATAGAGCCTGTAATACTCACCCCTGCGCTCCAGCAGCTCCTCATGGGTTCCGTCCTCCGCCACACCGCCGTCCTGAAATACCAGAATCCTGTCGCAGAATCTTGTACTTGCCAGCCTGTGGGTAATGAACAGGCTCGTTCTGTCCTCTGTCATTTCACGGAACTTACTGTATATTTCTTCTTCCGCCAGGGGGTCCAGCGCAGACGTGGGTTCATCCAGGATGAATATTGCCCCGTTTTTATACAGGGTTCTTGCCATCCCCATTTTCTGATATTCTCCTCCCGACAGTTCCACTCCCTCCGGCTCCAGCTTTCTGGTCAGCGTTGTATCCACGCCCCTTTCCAGGGAATGTATCTTTTCGTCCATCCCGGCCTTTCTGATACATTCCTCCAGCTTCCTGCCGTCCATCTGCTCCTTTGTACAGAGCGCCACATTTTCTGCAATGGACATGGAGAAAAAACTGATTTCCTGAAACAGAGCGGAAAACAGCCTCAGAACACTTGCCCGGCTGTATTGGGATATGTCCGTCCCATTTATCAGTATCCGTCCTTCATCCGGTTTATAAAAGCCGCACAGCAGCTTGACAAAAGTACTCTTTCCGGCCCCGTTCATTCCTACGATTGCAGCCTTCTCCCCTTTTCCAATCTGCACATTCAAATGCTCAAACAGCTTCCGCCCGCTTCCCGGATAGGAAAAAGAAACATCTTCAAACGCAATCGAACAGCCTCCCTCTGTGTCCAGAGAAAGCGCGGCCCCTTCCTCTTCATCTGGGATATCCATGAAAATCCTGTAATCAGAAATCATCAGGCTCTGCGCACGGATATGGCTGACGCCTTCTATCAGCTCTGCCATCAAAGTGGAAAAGGAAACAAACATACCTGTATACAGCGCAAAATCGCCGATTGACAGTTTTCCTCCTAAGACACCTGCAATCAGGAACAGGTAAACCAGCCCCTCCCTGCAGAATGCGATTAACAGGTTTGCCACTCCAGCCATAGAACGCTTTCCCAGTATTTTTTTCCAGATTTCCTGAATCTCCTGCTGCTGGCCGTCAGAAAGGTTCGTCAAAAGACCTGCCATGCCATAGAGCCTGATTTCCTTTCCATATGCAAAATCAGACATCAGCCCGTTGGTATATCCCTGACGTCTGGACAGATAGGAAAGCTCCTCCTGCCTGGAATATTCATACTTTTTGGAGCGATAGCTCAAAAGATAGGGGATAACGGTATTGGCAAGAAGAAGCAGAAATAAAAAAGGCTGGAACCGGAGGAGTGCTATACCATAGTATCCAATCGTAATCAGCACTCCAAACAGACCAAACAGCTTCCGCAGCACTCCCTCAAACCCCTTATTATTATCATACAGGCACATTTTGGCCATATTCAGCTTGTTCAGGAAATCGGACGACTCCACCTGCTCCAATCCCAGTTCAAAGCATTTCTTCTGATATTCCTGCAGGCACAGGCAGCGAAATTCATGGAAATCGCTGTAGGTTTTATTCTGGAGATAATTGGATAGAAAGGACAGCAATACACCTGCCGGCAGAAAAACGGCGGTTATCCACATAAGCGCAGAAAACTCCCTTGCGCCCGTTATTTCATCAAGAATCAGCTTTGGAAAATATACGGTCAAAACAGAAAGACCCGCTGCGCTTACGGTATAAAGTAAAATCCTTGGAATCAGCCTTTTATTATGCCCCATCGCTTTTGACAGCGTGTAGAACATATTATTGCAGAATGAATACTTCATTTGCTTCCCTCAATTCTCTTATTTTCAAATTACCTATTCGATATATTTACTCCCCCCAAAAATCAATACAGCTCTGATACAGACATTCCATTTGATTTTCACTTTCTAATAAATATACCGGCAAATCAATCTGTTTTCTCAACTCTTCCATATAACCCATTAAATCTTTTTCTCCAATTTTTCCAACATTCGCGCTTACAATTTTCCATTCTCTATCCTTTTTGATTGGAAATAAAACAAGCCCCAACACAGTTGCTTCTACAAAACACTGCAAAAAAACAATACATCGATGAATATACTCAATAGAATCACCGTAATTAATACATAATATTATTGCATCCGGATCAATTGCAAGCAACATTGCATGATTAATCAATGGAAAAAAAGCCAAATTTCCCATATTATTTTGCAAAATATGCGATTGTGTACCTACCAAAATAATATCCGGATTCTTCTCTTCAATACTATGCATTTGAGAGTTTACTCTACTTATTATTTCTTCCTCCGATAAATTAACTACAGAACCATACCCAGACGGAAAAACCTCATCTATTCCAAAAAGCAAAGAAGATGGCTCGGTTCCCAGCTGTCCAACCTTATATCCCCCTTGTATAAACTTATTCCTTAATTTAAGTTGCAACGAAAATTTTCCTTGCTGAGATCCTGTTCCAGAAATCATAAGAACCGGCTTACCAATACAATATAGCTTTCCAAAGCAATTATGTGGAATACTTTCTATATGTATATCCGGGAAATAAACTTGTCTCCCAATCTTTCTTAACCTATCACATTCTTCTTGGTAATCACTTAAAGAATCAAAGCAGAAGATACTTTTTTCATAAACAATACACTTTTCTAGTACATCCTTAATAAAATCAAACTGTATTGTTTGAGAAAGCTTTTTACAATGACCTAATATAAATGTTTCAAAATTTGAATTCCAATCAAGTTGACTATAATTTTTAATAGTCTTTTCTTTGTATGTACTTGAATAACTCTCTAATTTTCTTCCTACATTTCCACGTATAGATAAATCAAAGAAATCCACTATATCAAATTCAAGTAAATTCCCATAACGTATTAAACAATCCGTCTCCTTATTGTACGGAAAAACCACTGCTTTTTTTATAGAAAACTCGTTGGAAACAATTTTTTTTGATGTACAACTATATATTTTTTTTGCTATAGTTTTAAAATAGTCTATAATATGTTTTTTTTCCAATTTCAGTCTGTCACACCTAACTTGTTGCAAAATTAATCCTGTGACATGTGGTGCGGTAAAACTCGATCCACTTACATATTTGTATTTTGATTCCATCCATGGCAATCGCTGAACAGAACCAATCCCTCTAATATCAATCTGATCCCCCTCCACCACCTCAAAATCTCGAATTCTAGTACATTCAATCGACCAGTCCACCCCTATTACTTCTTTAAAAACAGCCGGATACGATAATATACCAGTATTTTCAAATGCAGCTACAATAACAGTTCCTTTTTCAACAATTTTCTGACATATATCATGTAACTCAGTTATATTGTCACAACATACTATCCCATTACTCAAATGAATTATTTTACATTCTATATTTTTATATATATATTTCAAAACAGTAATAATTTCAAAAGTGTCTGGTTGAAACCCGCGAGAAAAAGCCTTCAAATTTAATACAGTTTCTCCTTTCAAATATTTACTAATCAGGTAATATACTGCAGTACCATGACCAATATCATCATGGAATTCATCTACGATAACATATGTTCCAGCAGTTTCAAAGTTTATGCCTCTCCCTTGTATTTCTTTTTCATTAAAAATGGGATGACGCTTATCAACTCCACTATCCACTACAACTACATCAAATTTTTCCATTCCCTTTACTCCCAAACCCAACAACTGATTTAATAATATATCTATAAATCTAATTAAGTTTTATCTAGCAAAGACCACAGTTATTTTCATTATAAAGAGCAAATAATGCTATCGTTTTTCTCCTCTTTCTAAGCTTTTTCACTCTACCACCTCCAACCATAAATTATATTTTTTTAGCACAGGCCACAGTTATTTTCATTGTAAAGAGCAAACAGTACTATTGCTTTTCTCTTCTTTCTAAGTTTTCTCATTTTGCCACCTCCTTCATCGCTAAATAAAAAAGCAAAGAGTTACAGATATATTAAATCGAATCAGTTGTTGGCACTTTTTGTTTAATAATAGTCTCTAAAAGTCTGACAGTAATACCATCATTCGCAGTCATTCTTTTAAAATCTTCATCCTCAAAACTGATACTAAACATTTCTTCCAAATCAACTATCAAAGTCACGAATGATATGGAATCAATTGTTAATACCTCATCATTGTTATTACGATTATCCATATAAATCCCGTTCTGTTCCAAAGCACTCAATAATTTTTCTTCGCAAAAAGTATTCATTATCCACCTCATATCTTAACAGTATTAATTAAATTTCGTCTGCTCATATCGCGCAAAAAAAATGAAAGTCTATTTTTTTCAGAAAAACATCCATCTATTTTTTTATATCTTCGTGTATATGGACAACTTTTATGAAAACATATTGGATAGCAAAAACAATCCTCACATTTAGCAGCAATATCTCCCCCCAGAATCCAATTGGCATTTTTATTTTCATCAATTACCATATTCCCATTTTCATCAATAAATCCAATGCAATTATCCTTTGCATCATCATCATAAATAGCCAATGTACATTTAAATACACGTCCATCCTGATCCAAAATAAACGCATGATTTTTACACGCTGAACACAACCCCGCTCCAACCCCAAAATAAATTTCATTGAGACTAGCTATATGATTTTCAGTTGCAATATCAATAAAGTGGTTTACCCCCTCAAAATCATCCACAATTTCATTATTAATCTCGTGTACTTGATCACCTCCAAAATCTCGTACAAACTGCCAGTGTATCCTGAATCTGCTATTGTTTGCCAGAAAACTTAAATCTTCGATAACATTGTCTAAACATTTTTCAATTGATTTGGAAATATTAATTCGAATTATAATTTTATAAAATCCTCTAATATTCGCCCCTATCTTTTTCAAATTTTCAATTATTCTTTGATAAGAATCTATATCCGTCATATGTGGCCGTTGAAAATTGTGACTTTCCCTTGTTCCATCAACAGTAATCTGGAAATAGACCACCTTACATTTAATAAGATCCTGAAAACATTCTGTATCCAATAAATACCCATTTGTACTCATTGATCCTGTCAATGGCACTTTAGCATCTCTACATATTTTTTCAATTTCTTTCATAAACCATATAACAAACTCTTTCTCTAAAAGAGGTTCACCACCAAACCAATTAATATGTATTCCTCTGTAAAACCGGCAATTTTTCTTAATATACTTTAATATCCTATCTGCTGTATCAACCGTCATTACATGGTTAACACGTTCTTCCTGATAACAATATCTACATTTAAAATTGCAAGCATCTGTTGGAATTATAGTCAATTCCAAAATATTTTTTGAATAAACCAACTCATAATATCTCAAATCAGCAATCTTCTTTTCGTCTATAGATTCATCAATTACAAAATGATTTTCAAGCAAGAAAGAATACATTTCCATTTCTTTCTTTTCTATTCTCTTTTTGGACAGTAAATCAGCAATACATTTTTGTTTATTCCCTGTAATTTTTACAAATCTACTTTCCAATGTATTAGCTAATAACATATTATTATCTGAATCATACGTTAACAAATTATATTTAGATGGTTTATAGTACATCACAGCATTTCTCCATTAATTAAATTTTTAATTGGACAACAAGGATCTCCTATTGTCAAATTTTCCTGATTGTCCAAATTCATACAAAAACAAGTTCTACATCGTTCATTATCTATACAATCAATGCAATTTTCATATGTATTGTTATGGGCATTTCTTATTCGATTAATAACAGTTGAATTCATCCAGTAATCATGTATGGAATTGTCAAATAATTCTCGCTTTTCTTTGTTGTATAGATGCACGCAAGGTCTAAAATCCCCCTCAGCGTCCACACATACTATACTAATTCCGCTTGGGCACCGATTTCTCCTATTTTTATTAAAACCATCCACAATTCTGTTAAGAAACGGAAAGCAATACTGAATTGTTATAAACTTTCCTTGTTCTTCACATACCCTTTTCAAAAAGAGATAATCTTCTGTAGACAAACTTGATTGCAATACTCCATCCGAGGTTAACTTTGTAGTAATTACTGTAATTCCAATCGCGTGAACTTTTTTGGCAAATTGAATCAGTGCCGGAAAATCATATACGTTATCCGTCCTTGATACCCAATTCAAATCAAATGGGAAATGGCTTTTATTTAATATCTCTATCGCATTCATCGCATATTCATAACCATCTCTTGATTTATTATGAATTTCTCTGGTAGATCCATTTAATGAAATATTAAGTTGCAAATAACAACCTGTCTTTTTTATTTCTTCAATGTATTTTTCCGTCAAAGAAAATCCACTTGTAACACAAGCTACTTGCATCTTATTTTCTTTAGCATAATTAAGCAATTCTATAAAATGAGAATAAATTAAAGGTTCACCACCATTCAACATTAGATAGCGTATTCCGCACTTTCCAGCATCGTGCAATATCTCCTTTGCTACGTTTATATCTATATCTGTTCCC
>CAUWLJ010000120.1:0-8443 GCA_963559585.1 uncultured Eisenbergiella sp.
TTAAGAAAAACTTATTTACAGGAAGATCTGACACGGACGGCGGCGGCCATTCCCCCGTCTCCATAAGCAGGGCTTTCCAGAAAAGCTTCGGAAGCTGGATGGAGAGTTCCATGTGTTTCCAGTGTATGGACAATCTCGTTTTCCCATCCATAGAGTCTGGACATGGAAATGGCCTCCACGCCAAGAACCGCCTCTGCGATATGCTCCCTGTAGAGTGCTTTATGCTTTTCGATCAGACAGCCCATCAGGTCAAGCCGTTTGGACATGCTTCTGATATTGGAGGATGCAGGGGCTGTACGGTAATGGATCAGAGGCTTTTCCACGATGCCTATCCGGCTGTCCGGCACGGCCTCCAGCATACTCAAAAAGAAATCCCAGTCCTCAAAGCCGCTGCGCATGGTTTCATCGTAGCCGCCGCACCGTTCCCAGGCTGTTCTGCGGAACATATGGGTGGCGGGACAGCAGTTGTGGGAAAGAAAGCCGCATACCCCGCCGCCCTGGGGTCGAACGATGGAATCCAGTACCCCGAAGGTCTGCATCCAGGAGGAAGCGGCTGTGAGAGCGGGATCTTCATATAACAGCTCTCCCGCCTCCCGGATAAAGGAGGGCGCAAGCCTGTCGTCCCCATCCAGCACCAGTACAAGGTCGGTCTGTGTGTGCCGGATTCCCGTATTTCTGGCACAGGACACTCCTCCGTTTGGCTGGCGCAGGAGGGAGAGAGGGACGGGAGAATGGGGAGTTGTTTCTATTTTCTTCAATATCTCAAGGGATTTCTCGTCCGTGGAGCCGTCATCCACGATTATGATTCTCTCCGGTTTTAGCGTCTGTTCATATAGGGATTCAACGGCTTCCAAAAGCATAATTCCCTGGTTAAAGCTTGTAACGACTGCTTCTACGCTGATCTTTTTTTCCATGGCGGTGTCTCCTTTGTCTTGTATCAATCCAGTAAATGCCCCTCCTTATAGGGGCATTCCAGGTAACTGGGATTTTGGTAGTAAAGGTCTGTACTGAAATCAGAGATTTCTTCGCTGATAAAGGAAGAAAAAATTCGGATCATTTCCTCTGCTTCGTCTCCCGGCGCGGCGCAGTCCTGAATCATGAGGGCGTACAGCCTCCCAATATCGGTGGGGCTTGGGATGGAATATTTACATTCTGAAATGGTGTCAAAATTTCCGTAAGGAATTTTATACTGCTCGATCCATTCATCGCTTACCTGCTCAAAAGAGAGACAGTGATTCACCGCTGCATCGTAAAGCTGTTTTTCAATTCCCTTTTTTCCCATAAGATCAACAATAACTTTTCTTTTATTCTTGGTTTTTCTGGCAGTATATTCGATTAGTGAACATACGTAAAACAGATCATTTTGTTCTCTTGTATCAGCGCCACTCTTTTTAGAGGCTGTCTGACCTGCCCAAAGTATATCACAGACGGAGAGATAAATCCACAAAGAGTGGCGCACCGTTTTGTACCGCGGGCCTATTGAAAGTTTTTGCTTCACAAAAGGGGCCGGCTTACCCCTGAATCCTATTTTCACACCTCAAACGGCGGGCGGTTGAGGATACTGTGAACAGTAATATTTTTAGAAATGGGTAAAATAAATGTTGACGTTTATCGGCTTTGTACTGAACGGCAATAAAAAAATAAGAAGAATAAACATCAGATGACTTGAAAAAAACTTCCATTTATAGTAGGGTAAAGATATAAAACATCAGATGATTAAGAGGAGGTATCACTATGGAACTGAACAGTCAGAGAGTCAGAGCGCTTGCTCCGGAAAACGATCCGCTCAAGATCGGGATGGGCTGGACGGTGGAGGAACTGGACAGGCCCCAGATCATGGTGGAGAGCACCTTTGGGGACAGCCATCCGGGCAGCGCCCATCTGAACGGGTTCGTGGAGGAGGCCATGCGGGGGATCCGGGATGCGGGGGGAAAGGGAGCCAGATACTATACCACCGACATCTGCGACGGAATCGCCCAGGGCCACGACGGCATCAACTATTCCCTGGCCCACAGGGATATGATCGCCAACATGATCGAGATTCACGGTAATTCCACGGGCTTCGACGGGGGTGTATTCATTGCAAGCTGCGACAAGTCCGTCCCGGCCTGCCTGATGGGGCTGGCAAGGTTGGATATGCCCTCCATCGTTATCACAGGCGGGGTGATGGATGCGGGCCCGGATCTGCTCACCCTGGAACAGATTGGCGCTTATTCCGCCATGTGCGCCAGGGGGGAGATCACGGAGGAAAAGCTGACCTATTATAAGCATAATGCCTGTCCCTCCTGCGGGGCCTGTTCCTTTATGGGAACCGCTTCCACCATGCAGATCATGGCGGAAGCACTGGGACTGATGCTGCCCGGCTCTGCGCTGATGCCCGCCACCTGTGAGGATTTGAAGGAGATGGCCTATCAGGCGGGCAGGCAGGTGATGGAGCTGGTGAAGAGGGGGCTTAAGGTGAGCGACATTGTGACCATGAAGTCCTTTGAAAATGCAATCATGGTTCATGCGGCCATTTCCGGATCCACCAATTCCCTGCTCCACATCCCTGCAATGGCTCATGAGCTGGGATTGGAGATTGACGCGGATACCTTTGACCGGATGCATAGGGGCGCCCATTATCTGCTGGACATCCGCCCGGCAGGCAAGTGGCCGGCGCAGTTCTTTTATTATGCGGGAGGCGTTCCTGCGGTGATGGAGGAGATCAAATCCATGCTTCACCTGGATGTGATGACCGTGACCGGGAAAACGCTGGGAGAGAACCTGGAGGAGCTGAAGCAGAACGGCTTCTATGATAAATGTGAAGCCTATCTGCAGAAATGGGGCCTGAAGCGCACGGACGTGATCCGTACCTTCGACGATCCCATCGGCAGGGATGGAACCGTAGGTATCCTGAAGGGGAATCTGGCGCCGGAGGGCTCTGTGGTGAAGCATTCCGCAGTGCCGAAGGAGATGTTCCAGGCAGTGCTGAGAGCCAGACCCTTTGACTGTGAGGAGGATGCCATCGCGGCAGTCCTTTCCCACAGGATTCAGCCGGGTGATGCGGTATTCATCCGCTATGAAGGGCCGAAGGGCTCCGGCATGCCTGAAATGTTCTACACCACGGAGGCCATTTCCTCCGACCCTGAGCTTGGAAAATCCATTGCCCTTCTTACGGACGGAAGATTTTCCGGCGCTTCCAAGGGCCCTGCCATCGGCCATATCTCTCCGGAAGCTGCGGAGGGCGGCCCCATCGCCCTGGTGGAGGAGGATGATCTGATCCATATCGATATTCCTGCCAGAGTGGTGGAGATCGTGGGCGTGAAGGGAAAAGCCCTTCCTGCGGAGGAAGTGGAGCGGATCCTGGAGGAGAGAAGGAAGGCCTGGAGGCCCAGAGAGCCCAAGTATAAGAAGGGCGTATTGAAGGTATACTCAGAGCATGCGGTTTCCCCCATGAAGGGCGGATACATGGTTTAAAGGTGAGGAGGGGTTGATTTGACTGGAACAGCTGATTTGAATCCCACAAGGCTGATTATAGCGGCGTTGATTGGGCTGGTTCTTCTTCTTGTCCTGATCATCAAATGTAAGATTCAGGCGATGATCTCGATTCTGGTGGGCGCTATCGTCATCGGTCTGGCGGCGGGAATGCCCTTTGAAACGATTGTTACGGCCGTCAATGATGGTATCGGCAGCACGCTGAAGGGCATTGCCCTTCTGGTGGGGCTTGGTTCCATGTTCGGCGCCATCCTGGAGGTTTCCGGCGGAGCGCAGAGCATAGCGGTCACCATGGTCAGGAAATTCGGCGACCGGAAGGCGGCCTGGGCCCTGGGCATTACCGGCCTGGTGATCGCCATGCCCGTTTTCTTTGACGCGGGGCTGATCATCCTGATTCCGCTGGCCTTTTCCCTGGCTAAGAGAACCGGGCGGTCTTCCCTGTATTACGCCATTCCCCTGCTGGCAGGCCTGGCGGTGGGACACGCTTTTATTCCACCCACTCCCGGCCCCGTCCTGGTGGCCAACATGCTGAAGGTGGATCTGGGCTGGGTGATCCTGGTAGGACTTCTGTGCGGAACCGCTGCCATGATCGTGGCAGGCCCTGTATGGGGAGCCTTCTGCGGGAAAAAATTCAGTATCCCTGTGCCGGAGCATGTGGAGAGCCAGGCCGTCTATGACGAGAGCAAGCTTCCCAGGTTCGGTACCATTGTGGGCATTATCCTGGTTCCCCTGGTTCTGATCATCCTGGATTCCATGGCTGGGGTGATTCCGTTCATGGAACCGGCCCGTCCCATCCTGGGCTTTCTGGGAGAGCCCTTTGTGGCCCTGCTGATTGCAACTATCGTCGCCATGTTCCTGCTGGGCAGAAGGTACGGCTATAACAATGAGGAGCTGGAAAAGGTGATGACCAAATCCCTGGAGCCCACAGGAATGATCCTGCTGGTGACGGCCAGCGGCGGCGTCCTGCGCTATGTGCTGGAGTATTCCGGCCTGGGCAGTGTGATCGGCAATGCGGTATCCTCCGCCTCCCTTCCCCTGGTTCTGGTTGCTTTTCTCGTAGCGGCCCTGGTGCGGATTTCCGTGGGCTCCTCCACCGTGGCCATGACCATGGCGGCGGGGATTATCGCGGCCATGCCCGGTATCACAGAGCTGTCGCCCATGTACCTGGCCTGCGTCACCGCGGCTGTGGCAGGAGGCGCTACCGTCTGCTCCCATTTCAATGATTCCGGCTTCTGGCTGGTAAAATCCCTGGTGGGTATGGATGAAAAAACCACCCTGAAGACCTGGACGGTGATGGAAACGCTGGTTGGCGGAACCGGATTCCTGGTGGCTTTGATTCTTTCGCTGTTTGTATAAGCCTGCAGCATGTGCCGTCAGGTGCAATTACAGAAAGGGCATTCTCCGCGCCGGGGAATGCCCTTTCTGCAATATGCCGATTCTGAGCCTTATCTTTTGAGCGTTCCATTTAATCCGGCTCCGCGATCCTGGATACCCCCACATAGATCCGGGAGATCTCATACCAGGTGGGATAGTCCACCACCCCGGTTGCAGGCAGGTCGAACACCCGCTGAAAGGTTCTGACCGCATTGGCCGTCTGCTGGCCGAAGATCCCGTCCGGTGAGACGTAGGGAACGGCGGGATAGTTCTGACGGATCCGGTTGAGCTGCTCCTGCATCTGATAAACCTTCTGGCCGGAGGAGCCGATGGACAGATTGTAGCCGGGCCAGGAGGAGGGAACGCCACTGATGGCCTCGGCCGTGTTGATGTACATATCGCTTCCAAAATAGTAGTGGATAATCTCGATGGCGCTCAGTCCCTCGTCTCCCAGGAATTTGGAGCCCCACTGGCTCAGCCCGTCGCAGGTCACCCGTTTCCCGTCGCAGTAGCTGGTCAGAATCGGCTGCCGCACTCCGGGGCGGGACAGGTAGTTGGCAAAGATGGTGTCCACAAGAAGGCTGATATTTTCAAAGATATTCCTTCCGTAGATCCATTTCTGGTCGTAAGCGGTGGAGGAGGTGATGGTAAAGTTGTAGCCCTGATTCCGATACCATTCCGTATACACCCGGTTCAGCGTGAAGGACATGATAGCCAGGATATTGGCGTAGATGGCGCTTTCCGGCCAGGTGGCATAGATCTCGGAGGAAGCCACATTTTTAATATAGTCGGTGTAGCGCACATAATAGTTGGGCGCTGAGGCATCGGAGGGAACCCCGTCATGGACAATCACGTACTCCGGGATCACCACACGGCTCAGGACGATCTCCCCTGTCTCCGCTATGGGCTTGATTTCATCCTCCGGTATTTTGGGAGGATATTCCCCGTAAAGGGTATGATCGGGAATAAAAATATCCTCCTCCCGCCCCTGCCGCTGTTCGGGAATCAGGGAGATGGGCTGGAGCGAGGTGACCTCCGGGAGGATTTCGGAGGCTGATACCACCACAGGCTCGAAGCCCGGGGCGGTGACGGAAATATCGTACTCGGAGTAAGGACGTATATCGCCGGGCTCCAGAGAGTATTCCAGCGGAGGCGCAGGCAGCTCCACCGTATCGGTCTGCCCGGATTCATCCGTTGTCAGAGTCTCGACCACATCCTCCGGCGCGCCGGTGATGGAGATGGAAACAGAGGCGTTGGAGATGGGGATCTGTCCCAGGCTGGAGGTCAGGCTGATTTTCAGGCCGCCAAGCGCGGCGGCGCCCTCCCGGGCGGGGATGCTTGACAGCGCAGGGCGGTCCGATGTCTGTGCGGTATGCAGGTTGATAGCCATTGGCATGTAACCTCAGAATAAATGCTTACGGATATAGTATGCCGGACTGCCGGAAAAGGTGACGGCTGTGTTCAGCCCGCGCCCATATCGGCGTGCACGGTCAGAACCATGCAGGTATGGTTTTGACCGGACAGACCGATATGGCTGGACGGTTTAATCCAGATTAAGCCGTTTCCTCATGACGTATTCGGAGATGAAGAAGGAGGCTGCCGCCGATACCGCGGAGCCGGCCAGGGACAGAAGGAGGGTGCTTCGCATGAAGCCTCCCATAAAGGCCGGAATACCAAAGCTGTCCGCTGTCCCGGCAGCTTCCGAGATGATAAGCCGGGTCAGCCATGGGGTGAGCGCAATGGAAACCGCCGTCTGCATCAGCATGGTGAAGCCGAAATAGCAGAGCACGGAGGCCATCACCTTGTGGCGGGAAAAAAGCTGGCCAAGGGAGATGGACGCATAGGTTACCGCCACGCTTCCAAGGGAGGATACGGGCATCAGCACTGCAAAAAATACGGCGAATGCGCCGGGGGACATGCCGAACAGCTCGTTAAAATACTTAGGGAACCATTTCAGATCCACCTCCGTCCAGGCCTCCTCAAATACCAGGACAGGCATTCCGAACACTAAAATCATGAGCATTGCCCAGATCACCAGCAGGGAGAGCGCCAGATACCAGAAGGAGCCTACCAGAAGCTTGGACAGGATCAGCTGACTGGGAGTGACGGGCAGGGTGTGCATCAGATACCCCTCATCCGTGTAGAGGCTGCGGTAGAAGCGTACCGCAATATAAACCAGAAGGACGACAGAGACACAGCTGATCAGGATACTGTAGCCCAGGAACAGGAAAAGAGCGCCCACATTTACGGCATCCTCCGTTGGAGGAGGCGTCATCCTGGTAAAGCAGATGACACAGACCAGAGTCATGATCAGTATTATGGTGATAGAAAGAACCGGGATTTTCCAGGTTTCCTTCCATTCATGCTTTAATAAACGGCTTAACATGCGAACACCTCCCTGAAATAGCTGTCTACGCTTTTGCCGAAGCGGGCACGGAGCTCCTCCACGGAGGATTGGAGCAAAAGCCTTCCCTCCTTCATCAGGATCACATCATCCAGTATGGCTTCAATGTCAGAGATCAGATGGGTGGAGAGCAGAACGGAAGCATTTTCATTATAATTGGTAATAATGGTTTTCAGGATGAAATCCCTGGCGGCAGGATCCACGCCGGCAATGGGTTCGTCCAGGATGTACAGCTCTGCGTTCCGGCTCATGACAAAGATGAGCTGAACCTTTTCCTTGGTGCCCTTGGACAGGGATCTCATCGGGGCATTGCAGTCGATACTCAGAGCCTCCAGCATGGAGAGCGCCCTTTCTTCATCAAAATCCTCATAAAAATCTTTGAAATATTCCAGCAGCTCCCCCACCCTGCGCCCGCTGGTAAGATAGGTCCGCTCCGGCAGATAGGAGATCTTCTTTTTGGTGGATACGCCCGGAGCCTCCCCGTCGATCAGAATCTGGCCCAAGGTGGGGGTGAGGAGGCCGTTGGCCAGTTTGATCAGTGTACTTTTGCCGCTGCCGTTGGGGCCGAGCAGGCCGATGATGCGTCCTCTGGGGATAACAAGGTTCAGAGGATACAGAGCTGTGTGACGGCCATAGCTTTTGGACAGATTCACGGTACACATCAGTTCATTCATGCTGCTCCCTCCCTTCCCCGGCAGGCGCTTCCTCCCAGGACTGGAGAAAGGCGATAATCTCCTGCGCCTCAAAGCCCAGGCCCTTCATTTTCATGATAAATGTATTTACTTCCTCTCTGGCGAGGCTGGTACGAATCTGTGCGATCATGTGAGTGTCCTCCGTCACAAATCTGCCGCTGGTACGTCTGGTAAGAATCAGGCCGCTGCGCTCCAGCTCTGCAAAGGCCTTCTGCATCGTGTTTGGGTTTACGCTGGCCTCTGCGGCCAGCTCCCTCACACTGGGGAGCTTCTCTCCGGGCTGATAAATACCGGATACGATCTGGAGCTGGATACGCTCCAGAAGCTGGGCATAGATCGGCCTGTCAGAATCCAGGTTCCATGCCATTCTATCACTCCTTTCCGTGGCTGCTTTCACAGTGAATTATTGTATTACTATACTGATACAATACTGCTGTCGTAAAAGAAAGTCAAGCATAAATTTCGCCAGACCGATATGAACTGAGCGTCCGTCTATGAG
>CAUWLJ010000121.1:0-8338 GCA_963559585.1 uncultured Eisenbergiella sp.
CACGGGCCGTCTCAAAAACGCCGGCACTTACGCACCGTATTTTGGTGCGTTAGTGTCCGCTGCGTTTTTGACGAGCGAAAGCGTGCCCACGCAGAGAACCTGCCGCAGCCGGCCGCCGGAGGGCCAGAAGGCGTCACATCCTGCCGGATCTCTGAATCAATCTACTGCACCGGACTGATCACAATATTCTCCGGCGCAATCCCTGTTTTGCGGGCCACAATGTCTTCGATCTGGGCCCTCTGGGCATCGGTCAGGCTGGAGGCGTTCACCACCACGTCCACGGTGGAGCCGCTGATGCTTACCACCACGTCGGAAAAGCCTTTTGCCTCCAGGAGGATCTCGGCTGCGGTCTCCTTTTCCGCCATATCCGTAAGGGCTATCATTCCGTTGATGGCGTCCGCCTTCTGTTCCTCGCTGATGCTTCCGTTGTTGATGATGTCAAGCAGGGTTTCTTTGTTTCTGGCTCTGGTCTGTTCCTTCTGCAGCTTGGCTCCTGCCAGGGAGGTCAGCCCTGTGGAGCTGGTGAAAACGGCCTCTCCGGGGACTTCTCCGTCGGTCACGTCTCCGCTGTCCGCCGTCAGTCCTCCATCCGCGGATGCCTGGTCTGCTCCGCCGGCTGCCGCTGCCGCTTCCGCCCCGGCCTGCGCCGCCTCCTGCATCACATCTCCATTGGCCTCCTCCAGGGAGTCTCCCAGAATGGAAACCTCCGCATTCACCTCCGCCGCCAAAGCGTCTGCTTCCATTTGTTCCTCCAGGTAGTCGGCTGCCGCCACACCATCCTGCTCCGAATCCATGCTCTGAATGTCCGATACGATGTCCTCCTCCGACAGATCCAGCAGTGCGGTCATGTCTTCCTCCCCCTCCAGCGCCTGTGCGCTGGTAAGCTGTTCCTCTCCCGCTTTCGTTCCCGCAAAGTTCAGGTATCCTGCCACTGCAATCATAATTGCCAGCGCCGTGATCATGATCTGGTTCCGCTTCAACACATTTTTCACTCCGCTTTCCTCTGCTTTCTGCTATTTCATCTTAACTACTTTAATCTTATGAGGCTCAATATCAAATAATGCCTGAATCACTTCTGTAATATTTTTCTGAATGACCCCGTTTCCGCCGCCCTGGGCGGCCACGGTCACACCCTCCACCTCAGGCTCCAGAGTCTTCGTCACATAGGGTGTCTTTTCTCCGGAGGAAGCGGTGACATAGACGGTGCTTTCCTCCTGTGAGGAGGTGAGGGACTGCCTGGTTCCTCCTGCGCTGTCGGTTTCCTCCACGTTTTCCGTGGCGGAGGGCACATCCTTTTCCACCACCTGCTCGCCGGAGCTGCTCATGGTCACCATGACCTTCACCCTTCCCACGCCGTCCATGGCAGTCAGAAAGGTCTCCAGGCGTTCCTCCAGCCAGCGGGCATACTGCTGCTGCCCCGGCTCCAAGGAACCCGCCTCCCCTTCCCCGTACTGCTGCTGCGAGGCCTCGTCTCCCGCTTCCCCCCAGCTTCCCTTCTGTTCCTTTTCCTTCTCCTCCCTCCTGTCTGTGGGAATGGCGATTACCATGCACAAAAGCCCCAGAAGCGCCGCCACCGCCATGTTCTCCTTCGTCATCTTCCCCTTGAGACGGGACACCCATTCAGTCACTCCAGACCACCTCCATTTTCTCCGGGCTGATCCCCAGTCTGACGGCGAAGGCTTTTCGCAGCTCCTCTGTCTGCTCCTGCCCTGCTTTCGCGCTCTGTTTCTTTCCTTCCCCCACACTCACCTCATCCACCAGAATCCGGATTCCCTCCCCGCCCTCCTCCTGCTCCGTCCGTCTGCATACCTCCACCACCAGCGTTCCCTCCTCCCCCGCCGACGCTCCCGCCACCCTGACCCCGTATTCCGCCGCCGTCTGGGACAAGGCCTGGCCCGCCGCCTCCGTCAGCGCGTAAGCCGCCGTCCCCTGCGCCTGCCCTTCTCCCGCAAAGGTCTGCTCCTCCACCTGTCCGGCAATGACCTCCATCTGCCTTTCATACTCCTCCACGGCCCGCGCCAGCTTTTCTCCCGCTCCCCCTCCCCCCAGAGACAGAATGGGCGATGCCAGCTGGGAGAGCAGCATCAGCCCCACCAGCATTTTCACATACTTCTCGTAGCTTCCCGCCGGGAGGAAACGAAGGATGATCTGCCCTGCCAGCAGGAACACGGTGCACCGTTTCAGCAATTCCATAAATCCCATTCCCACCGCTTTCCCCTTTCTTTCCCTGTGTCCTGGAGCATGCTCTTTTCTCCCCTTTTCCCTTATCCTCAAATGCCAAAAGCCTGCCTCTGCCCTGCCGTCCTGCTGGCAAAGGAAAATACCGGCCGCATGCTCCTACCGTACCGTTCCTGCCAGGAAAATCATCACCGCAAACAGAATCAGAAAACAGGCCCCCGCAGTGTAGACCAGGCGCAGAAGAAGCAGGAAGGCATCCCCGGAGCGGCTCACACATCCGGTCAGCCGTTTGTCCGCCGTCAGCCCCATCAGCCCTGCGCACAGCTTGAGAATACCGCCCCAGGCCAGAAGCTTGAGAAGAGGAACGATGCACAGCGCCGTCAGGAACAGGATACCCGCCACGCCCAATGCGTTTTTCATCAGCACCGCCGACCCCAGCAGAAGCTGGGCCGTTCCCTCCGCCAGGCCCCCAAGCCCGGGAATGGCCGACAGCGCCCTGCTCACTGTCCCGATCCTCAGCCGCTCCAGCACAGGCGTAACCATGGACTGAAGGAATCCGATCCCGGTAATACAGGTAAGCAGGAATTTCAGCCCTGACAGGATTCCCTTCTGTATAAGCTCCACCAATGCCCCCAGCCGTTCCTCCTCCCAGATCCCGTTCATCACCACCAGCATCATATAAATATTCACCAGCGGAAGGCCCAGACTCATCAGCAGCTGTTCCACACCGTAGATCAGCAGCAGGATCAGCTGATAGCAGCCCGCCGCCGTCAGAGTGCCCGCTGACAGCCCCAGAGCCAGCATGAAGGTGGGGACAAAAAGCCGGACAAACACGAGTATCCTCTTAAGGAGCAGCTCCGCCGTCTCCGCCGCCTGGGAAAAGGTGCGCAGCACCACGTAAAGCGTGAGCAGATAGGCCACAAAATGGGCAATATCCGCGATCTGATGGTTCTGAAAGGTCTGCATCACCACAGAAAAAACCGCCGACAGGATCCCAATGAGCAAAAGCATCAGGAACAGACTTCGCAAAGCCCCTATTTCCGCCCCGATCCCTTCCATCAGCTCTCCCGTCAGTGTACGGAAGGCCTCCCCTGCCTGTCCCTGTATGATCCGTGAAAAAAAAGCTCCAAAATCCACGGAAAACTCAGGAAACAGTTCCTTCATCCGGCCGGAAAACTCCTCCAGCCTTAATTCCTGCATCATTTCCTGCGCGCCCATTTCCCGCTCACCCCATAAACCCGGTAATCGTATCGATCAGCGACAGGATCACCGGCATCCCCGCCAGCAGCACCGATACCTTTCCAAACAGCTCCACCTGGGCCGCCACCGCCTGATAGCCCGCATCCCTGCACAGCCCGGAGCTAAACTCGCTCAGATAGGTGATGCCCGTCACCTTCAGAAGAATCCCCAGATAGCTTCCGCTCCCCTCCATCAGGCTGCCCAGGCGCTGAACGGAATCCTTCACGGCTCCCAGATATTCGCACAGATACAGAAAAATCAGAAGGGATACGCACACTCCGATATACGCCCCGTACTCCTGCCTGCCGCTCTTAAACTGCAGCCCGATCAGAACACCGGCCACCGCCAATACGGCCACCCTTCCCACATCCATCCTCACCCCTCCCTTCACAGCTGAAACAGATTCTGGATAGAGACAAACAGATCATAAATATAGGGAATGATCCAGGTCAGCACCAGGATCAGCCCCGCCAGAGAGATCAGAAAAGCATGCTCCTCCCGGCCGCTGTGCTTCAGGATCTGTCCCAGTATCGTCACCAGAATGCCAACGGCGGCAATTTTAAAAATCAGACCTACTCCCATTCCACCCTCCTACAGCATCAGAATCGCCGTCAGGATCCCGCAGGCCGTGCTCACAGACAGCACCACCCGTCTCCTTTCACAAGCCTCCCCCGCCGCCTTTTTCCGTGCCTCCTCCACCAGTCCTCCAAACTGCTCCAGAGCCCTCAGCTGCATCTTCCCGTCAGCAAAGCCTGTAAACTCGGGAAAAGACAGAAGCAGTGCCTTTTCCCTTCCTTTCAGGCAGGTTTCCGAAAGGAAGGCCGGGATTTCCCGCTCCCAGATCTGGGTAAGTGTGTGTCCCGACACACCGCAGGCCTGCCCGCCTATTCTGCAGAAGCACTCTCCCAGAGAATGCTCCGTTTTCGCAGGAGCAGCCGTTTCCCCTCCCAGACGCCTTCCCACGCGGCAAAGCCCCTCCGGCAGGGTTGCTCTGCTGTACCCCACCTCGCTCTCCAGCATGACAAACGCTCTTTCCAGCAGGCCCAGAAGCTCTGAGCGTCTGTCCATTTCCCTGCATATACACCAGCCAAAACCAAAGCTTCCCAATACAAGAATACAGGCTCCACAAATTTTCAGCATTTCTTCCCCTTTTTCTTTTATGCTGCGGGCTGTCCCGGAATCCCGGCGCCATTCTCCTCCATCCGCGCCCTTTTTCACTGGGGATACACAAAACGGAAATCCCGGTCAAGCACCGCGTCCACCACACATCTTCCTTCCCGCCTGGCCAGCATCACATACCGGGAAAAGATCCGGCCCGGGCCTGCCCGTCCGCCTCCCGCCAGCCGCTCCGCCGCCTCGTCACAGCTCCCGGCGTGCATGGTGGCCAGGATCCGGCAGCCGCATTTCAGGGCCTGCCGGACAGCCCACAGCTCCTGGGCGTCCCCCAGCTCATCCACCGCAATCACCTGGGGCGCCATGGAGCGGATCAGGAGCAGCATCCCTTCCGCCTTGGGACAGCCGTCCAGCACATCCGTCCGCATTCCCACGTCATTCTGGGGAATCCCGGCAAAACAGCCTGCAATCTCAGAACGCTCATCCACCAGTCCCACCGTCATGCCGCCGGCATACGCACTTCCGTCAGAAAGCTGGCGCACCAGATCCCGAAGCAGAGTGGTCTTTCCGCAGCCCGGCGGTGAAAGCAGCAGCGTATTCAGAAGCTGTCCGTTCCGAAACAGCTCCGGCAGCAGCCCATCCGCCGCCCCGATGATCTCGTGGGCGATCCTGATATTGACCCCGGAAATATGGCGCAGCGTGCGGATCTGCTCTCCGCCCTCCAGAACCGCCTCTCCCACCAGCCCCATCCGGTGTCCCCCCGGCAGGGTCAGGTAGCCCCGGCTGATCTCGTCCTCATAGGCGTACAGGGACGATGCACACACATAGCTGATCAGCTCCTCCAGCTCCCCGGCGCCAATCCGTTCAGCCTGTCCCCTCAGCAGGGTCGGTCTCCCCGATCCGTCCAGATAATATTCCGTCCCGTCTATGTATACCAGAATCTCCTTCCCCGCCCGAAGCCGGATCTCCTGCAGCCATTCTGCCTGTCCGCTCACCGCTCTCCACCGGCTCCGCATTTTCTCAGGAAAAATAGAAAGAATCTGCGCTCCATCCACCATTTTATTTCGCTCCCTCCTGTGTTTATCTATGTATATGTACGGGATCGCAGGGATAGAAGAAAAAAGTAACAGTTCAGCCCGCGCCCATTCGCAAAACGCGCCGCCGGATACACGCAAAAAGCTCCCCGAAGGACTGCCGCTTTTTCAGCACGGTCAGTCCCCCGGGGAGCTTTTCTCTATTCTGTTTCAGGTCTGTTCTGCTTTACCGCAGAGCCGTTCTTAAACCTGTGCCACATCCTTCATGGAGAAGCTGGTTCTGCCCATCTTGTCCTTGCCCAGGCATACCACGGTCACCTTGTCGCCCAGGGTAAGCACATCCTCCACCCTGTTGATTCTCTCCCTGGCAATCTTGGAGATATGAACCATCCCCTCCTTGCCGGGTGCGAACTCGATGAACGCGCCAAACTCCTTGATGCTCACAACGGTTCCCTTAAAGATCTGGCCTTCCTGGAAATCAGTGGTGATGATCTTGATCATTTCCACAGCCTTGTCCATCATCTCTCTGTCGGTTCCGCATACGGACACCTTTCCGTCATCGGTAATGTCGATCTTCACGCCGGTGCGGGCAATGATCTCGTTGATGGTCTTGCCCCGCTGTCCCACCACATCGCCGATCTTCTCGGGATCGATCTGGATGGAAATGATCTTGGGCGCGTAAGCTCCTACCGTTGCTCTGGGCGCTGCAATGCAGGGAGTCATGATCTCGTTCAGGATATATTCCCTTGCCTCCTTGGTTCTGGCAATGGCCTCCTCCACGATGGGCCTGGTCAGGCCGTGGATCTTAATATCCATCTGGATCGCGGTGATACCGTCATGGGTTCCAGCCACCTTGAAATCCATATCTCCGAAGAAATCCTCCAGCCCCTGGATATCGGTGAGCACCAGATAATCGTCATCCGTATCGCCGGTCACCAGTCCGCAGGAAATACCTGCCACCTGCTTCTTAATGGGAACGCCTGCCGCCATCAGGGACATGGTGGAAGCACAGATGGACGCCTGGGAGGTGGAACCGTTGGACTCAAAGGTCTCGGATACGGTACGGATCGCATAGGGGAACTCGTCCTCACTGGGAAGTACGGGCACCAGAGCCTTTTCCGCCAGCGCTCCGTGGCCGATCTCACGGCGTCCGGGTCCTCTGGAGGGCTTGGTCTCTCCTACCGAGTAGGACGGGAAATTGTAGTGGTGCATGTATCTCTTATTTACTTCGTTCTCGTCCAGGCCGTCAATCCTCTGCATCTCGGACAGGGGAGCCAGCGTGGTGATGGTGCAGATCTGGGTCTGTCCGCGGGTGAACATGGCGGAGCCGTGCACTCTGGGGATCAGATCCACTTCTGCTGCCAGCGGACGGATCTGGTTGATGGCGCGGCCGTCAGGACGCTTGTGATCCTTCAGGATCATCTTGCGGACGGTCTTCTTCTGATACTGATAAACGGCCTCTCCCAGAAGGGGCAGCCATTCCTCCTTATCTGCAAAGGCCTCCTCCAGCCTTGCGGTGATGGCTCTGATATTTTCCTCTCTCACCTGCTTCACGTCTGTGAAAACAGCCTCCTCCATCTCGGCGGGGGACACGATCTGGCGGATCGCTTCAAACAGCTCCTCCGGCACCGCGCAGCTGGTGTAGCTGTGCTTTGCCCTGCCCACCTCAGCCACCATCTGGTTGATAAAAGCAATGATCTTCTGGTTCACTTCATGAGCCATATAAATAGCCTCGATCATCTTCGCCTCGGGGATCTCGTTGGCTCCGGCCTCAATCATGATCACCTTCTCGCTGGTGGAAGCCACGGTCAGATTCAGATCACCGTTCTTCCACTGCTCCTGAGAGGGGTTGATGATAAACTCCCCGTCCACCATTCCCACCTGTGTGGTGGCGCAGGGGCCGTCGAAGGGAATGTCGGAAATGCTGGCCGCAATGGCAGAACCCAGCATAGCCACCAGCTCAGGGCGGCAGGAAGGGTCTACGGACAGAACCAGATTGTTCAGGGTCACATCATTCCTGTAATCCTTGGGGAACAGAGGGCGCATGGGACGGTCGATCACCCGGCTGGTCAGCACCGCGTTCTCGCTGGCCTTGCCCTCTCTCTTATTAAAGCCTCCGGGGATCTTGCCCACGGAATACAGCTTTTCTTCATATTCCACGCTCAGGGGGAAGAAATCGATCCCCTCCCTGGGCTTCTCGCTTGCTGTTGCGGTGGAGAGCACGGTGGTGTCTCCGTAGTGCATGAATGCGGCGCCATTGGCCTGTGCCGCCACTCTGCCGATATCCACACTCAGGGTGCGTCCGGCAAGCTCCATGGAAAACGTCTTGTACATCTTTTTTCTCCTTTTCTGCCTGAAATTGCATTTTCTCCGGTTTTTATGAAGCACCTCTTCTTTTTTACGAAGGCTTCTTCTGAAACGATGAGGCCGCACAGGCAGAAGATACCGAAACTACTGACAAATCTATTTTTATCCAAATACACTTGTCAGTGGTCTCGGAACCCTTTTTCTGTCCTGTGAGGCGCGCAGGGGGCAGCGCTTTACAGCTCTCCCCGGCGCAGACGCCGCCTGCACCGATACCTGCGCGTAAAAAGGCGGAGGATACCGGAGCATGTCCGGTATCAAATCCGCCTTGTGCTGTCAGATTATTTTCTCAGTCCAAGTCTCTCGATCAGAGAACGATATCTCTCAATATCCTTCTTCTTCAGATAATCAAGAAGGCCTCTTCTCTGTCCAACCATCTTCAGAAGGCCTCTTCTGGAGTGATGATCCTT
>CAUWLJ010000122.1:0-8235 GCA_963559585.1 uncultured Eisenbergiella sp.
CTTTTCCAAAATCTTTATATGGTCTGCACATTGCCAAATTTATACTATCAATTACAATATTACTTCCATGATATAATCTCATAACATACCTCCATTTTCCCGGCACAACATCCCCAAATCTTCTATTATTGTTCCAAAATCTAAAGTATGCTCAACTTCATAGTTTTCTTTTATAAATGCAATACCTTTAAATTGAAAAAGGTAACGGAATGCTTCCTGTATACTGAGATTATAATGTTGTGCAAATTCGTTTACACATGCAATAGTAAAACCTATTTTCTTTTTCTTTTCACTCACGCAAAACCTCCTCGTATTCTTTAGCAAACGCTTGTTTACATCGTAAACTCTCTATCTTTCTCATAACATTTCTCTTTATATTTTTCTGCAATTATTCATACTTCTGCTGATACAATGTTCAAAAGTCCATGATTTCTTGCACCTTCAGCGGTAATCTCACGAATTTCTATTTTCACATATCCGTCTACTTTTTACACTTTATTTTAACTGATTTTTATCCACAACTCAAGAAAATAAACAAAAGAAAAAGCCGTATTTCTACGACCTTTCCTTATCTTCACCTCACCTCATAAACAACCTTCACAAAAATTCCCCTGGATACATCTTTTTACAATGTATAAAGGGGGGATAATGAGTATGTTATAAAATCGTAAGAATTTTTTCAGCTTTTCCCAAGGAAATCCCTCTCAAAATCTGCTATACTGAAATCAGGTATCATACAAAGGAATGGGAGTTCGATGAAAAATAAGATTCTTGTAGTGGATGACGAAAAGGAGATCGCGGATCTGGTAAGCCTGTATCTGAGAAACGAGGGCTATGAAGTGTTTACCTGTTACAGGGGCATGGACGCGCTTTCCTGTGTGGAGAAGGAGCGGCTGTCCCTGGCGGTTCTGGATGTGATGCTGCCGGATATCAGCGGCTTTGCGCTGTGCCAGAAAATACGGGAGAACCATCTGTTCCCGATTATCATGCTGACGGCCCGGGTGGAGGACATGGACAAGATCAACGGGCTGACGCTGGGAGCGGACGATTATATCACAAAGCCCTTTAATCCGCTGGAGCTGGTGGCGCGGGTGAAAACCCAGCTTCGCCGTTATACGAAATATAATGTGGCGGAGGAGAAGGAGGGCTGGCATGAGTACGATTTTGACGGGCTTTTTATCTGCCAGGAGAGCCGCAGATGCAGCCTGTACGGGAAGGATCTGCCGCTGACGCCGCTGGAGTTTGATATTCTGTGGTATCTGTGCGACCACCGGGGGCGCGTTGTTTCCTCAGAGGAGCTGTTTGAGGCGGTCTGGAGGGAAAAATATTTTGACAGCAACAATACGGTAATGGCGCATATTGCCCGGATACGGGAAAAGATGCAGGAGTCCGGCAGGAAGCCGAAATTCATCAAGACCGTGTGGGGGTTGGGATATACCATTGCGTAAAAAGGAATTGAAAATACGAAGAAGCCGCCTGTCATGGCAGCTTTTGATGCGCTATATTGCGTCGCTTGTGCTGTTTCTGGTGGTGCTTCTGCTGGCGGGAATCCTCCTGATTGTGGTTATAACACCGATCTGGAGAAGCCGTATCTGGAACGGAACAGAATTTTTATGGATGCTGAAGGAATGGGTTATGGGGTATCTTCCGCTGTTTGCGGCGCTGGCAGTGATGGCGGGCTGGCTCGGTATCTCCTGGTATTTTATCAGCAAGCCGCTCAGGTACCTGGATGATCTGGCGGAGGCGGCCCGGCAGCTTTCCCACCCGGGAGAGGAGCCGGTGGTGCTTCCCCCGGCGCTTGCGGAGACGGAAAATGAGCTGAACCTGGTGCGGGAGAGGGCGATGCGCGATGCGTATGCGGCAAAGGAGGCGGAGCAGCGCAAAAACGACCTGATCGTTTATCTGGCCCACGATCTGAAAACGCCGCTGACGAGCGTGATCGGTTATCTGAGCCTTCTGCGGGATGAAAAGGAGATCTCGGATCAGCTGAGGGAAAAATACACCGGGATTGCGCTGGACAAGGCGCTGCGTCTGGAGGAGCTGATCAACGAGTTTTTCGAGATCACACGCTTTAATCTGACGCACCTGACGCTGGAAAGGGAGAAGGTGAACTTAAGCCGGATGCTGGAGCAGATCACCTTTGAATTTACGCCGGCGCTGGAGGAAAAGGGGCTTTCCTGGGAGCTTTCGATCGCCCCGGAGGTGGAGCTTGTGTGCGATCCGGACAAGCTTTCCCGGGTATTTGACAATCTTTTGAAAAATGCGGTCAGCTACGGCTATCCGAATACGGCAGTCTGCGTTTCTCTTGAAAAAGAACCGGATCGGGCGTGTATCCGGGTAAAAAATCATGGAAAGACGATTCCTGCCGAGAAGCTGGAGCGGATTTTTGAACAGTTTTTCCGTCTGGATTCCTCGCGCGCCAGCGCTACGGGCGGAGCGGGTCTGGGGCTTGCGATTGCGAAGGAAATCGTGGGGCTGCACGGCGGCAGGATCACGGCGGAGAGCGCAGAGGAAAGCGTGACGTTTACGGTGTGGCTTCCGCTTTCCAGGACAGCCCAGGTGGGAGAGGAAGGGTGAGAACGGACTTCCCTGCTTGGGCAGGGGATTCTGAAGAATAAGAAAATCGTAAGAATTTCCGCAGTAAACAGAAAGAAATCCGACAGGAAAAACGAAAAGAAAAAGGTTCCTGTTCTGATACGATGATCTCGTACAGAACAGGAACCTTTTTTGGCACGTTCAGCCGGCCCGCAAGGCGCGGCGGAGCCTGGCGCGTACGCTTGAGCAACGGGAGAGGATGAAAATGGAGAGGATTTATCTGACGCAGCTGTTTCCCTGGATACGTCCCCTGCGGAAGAGACAGCGGAAATTTTTCTTTTATACCAAAATGAAATGGGACAGAAACCGCTACGCCCTGCGGCTGGATCAAGAGCGCTTTGCGGTAAAGCTGTTTGAATCGGTATGTCCGATGTATAACGAAAATACCGGGTTTGCGATGGTCTATCAGGAAAATAAGGTATTTAATTTAAAGCTCGCTGCGGCGACGATTAACGGGCTTGTGATCGAACCGGGAGAGACGTTTTCCTTCTGGGCTCTTGTAAGGGACGCGGATCGAAAGGAACCCTACAAAAGCGGACTGGCGGAGGTGAACGGCAGGCTGGTGGCAGAGCAGGGCGGCGGCCTGTGCCAGCTGAGCAACCTGCTTTGCTGGGTGCTTCTCCACTCGCCTCTGACGGTAACGGAACGGCACGGCCATCGAAAAAAAGATTTTCCGGAACCGCCCAGTGATGCGCCGATGGGAGTGGATGCGGCTGTGGCGGAGGGCTGGCTGGATCTGCGTTTTCGTAACGAAACGGAACAGCGTTATCAGATCGGCATTTTTTTTACCCAGAGAGAAATCGGAGCGGCTGTGTATACAGAGTATGAGCCTGGAATCCGCTGGCTGGTGACGAATGAAAATGTAAGCTACTGCCGGGACAAAAAAGAGATTCTGGAAAAAGTGGACGTGGTGCGGACGGCGGTATGGGGGGATACAGGAAAGCCGGTGGAAAAAGAGCTTGTTTATCAGAACCGATGCCGGATCGGGTATCCGCTGCCGCCCGGGACAAGGATAGAGAAAACGGGATGAACGTGTATGCAGAGGTATGGCGGAAGCGGGAATACAGCTTTGGCGGAATGGAGGAAAGGATGGAGAAGAAAAGAATTGCAGTGTTATTTGGCGGATGCTCGCCGGAGTATGGAGTGTCGCTGGAATCAGCTCACAGCGTGATGACGCATATGGACCGCAGGAAATACGAGGTTTTTCCTGTGGGGATTACGAAAACAGGCGGCTGGTATGCGTATGAGGGCGATTGGGGCAGAATTTTGCAGGACGAATGGTTTTCCAGGGAGCGCTGCAAAAGGGCGGCGCTTTTGCCGGACCGGAATGAGGATGGAAGGGGCAGATTTCTTGTGTTCCGGGAAAATGGGACGGAGGAAACCGCCATTGACGCGGTGTTTCCGGTGCTGCACGGCAGAAACGGAGAGGACGGGACGGTGCAGGGGCTCTGCGAGCTGGCGGGAGTTCCCGTGGCCGGCTGTACAATGATAGCGTCGGCGCTGGGGATGGACAAAGACCGGGCGCACCGTCTGGCAGCGTCAGCGGGAGTCAGCGTGCCGGAATCGGTCGTGGTGCGGAAGCAGGAATTTATGGAGGGGAAAAGTGTTATGCCGCCGGACTTTCCGGTTTTCGTAAAGCCTGTGAGAGCCGGTTCCTCCTTTGGAATTACAAAGGTAACGTCTCAGGAGGGGATCTGCGCGGCGCTTGAAAAGGCGTTTTCCTATGACGATGAGGCGATTGTGGAGCAGGCTGTTCCCGGATTTGAGGTGGGCTGCGCGGTAATGGGGAATGAACGGCTGATCACGGGAGCGGTGGATGAGATCGAACTGAAAGACGGATTTTTTGATTATGCAGAGAAATATGGTCTGGTGACGTCGAAAATCCATGTGCCTGCAAGGATTTCCGGGCAGAAGGCCCGGGAGATCCAAAAGACGGCAAAGAAAATATACCGGGCGCTGGGCTGCAGGGGCTTTGCCAGGGTGGACATGTTTCTGACGCCGGAGGGAAAGGTGGTTTTCAACGAGGTGAATACCATCCCGGGCTTTACGGCCCACAGCAGGTTCCCGGGAATGATGCGGGCGGCGGGATGGCCGCTGGAAGCGGTTGTGGATCAGGCGATTGGACTGGCGCTTGGAGCAGAGGCGGCGGATGCGGGGGAAGGAGAAGGAGCATGGGCATTGGAGGATGGCTGACAGACTATTCAAAGGGCGACGGACTCTGGTTATTCTGGAACATATTCCGCCTGCGGGCGCGCTGCAAAAACGGCCTTGTCCGCCATGCCCTGACCTTTTACCTGAACCGGGCTGCCCACAGGCACGGCGGTTATATCGGAAGCGGGGCGGTTCTGGAGGATGTACCGTCGCTGCCCCACGGTATCCATGGCGTTTACATTTCAAGGTACGCGCATATCGGGAAAAACTGCCGGATCTATCAAAATGTGACGATCGGCGAGGTGGATCACAAAGCGCCGGTGATCGGAGAGGGCTGCCTGATCGGCGCCGGGGCGGTTCTGGTGGGAGGTATTCATATCGGAAAGGGAGCCAAAATAGGAGCCGGCGCGGTAATCAGCAGGGATGTGCCGGATTTTGCGACTGCGGTGGCGGCTGCGGCGCGGATTTATGGGGGAAAACCGGAGGAGCAGGAATGAGCGGCAGGGCATGGATCGAATTGAACATGGGGAACCTGCGCCGCAACATCCGCATTCTGCAGAGCCGTCTGCCAAAGGGCTGCCGCCTGATGCCTGCGGTGAAGGCAAACGCCTACGGGCACGGGATGGAGCTGATCCTGCAGGAATGCCGCCGCGTCGGAATTGAGGACTTCTGTGTGGCAACTGCAGAGGAAGGGGCGCAGGCGCGCCGCCAGGGAGCGAAGGGGACGGTGCTGGTGCTGGGCTGTACGCCTCCAGGGCAGTTTCCACTGCTGGAAAGCTTCTGTCTGACGCAGACGGCGGTGGATTATGAATATGCCTGGAGACTGAACAGCTATGGCAGACCGCTCCGGGTACAGATCGCGGTTGATACGGGAATGCACCGCCTGGGGGAGAGCTGGGACTGCATACAGCGTATCCGGCAGATCTTTTTCCTGAAAAATCTGGAGATAGAAGGGATATTTACGCACCTGTGCGCTGCTGACGGACGAAGCCGCAGACAGAGGACTTTTACGAAAATGCAGGCGGAACGGTTCTGGCAGACGGTAAAGGCTCTGGAAAAAGAAGGGATGGAATGCAGACAGGCACACCTTCTGAGCAGCTATGGAGCGCTTTCTTATCCGGAATTTGGCGGGACGTTTGCGCGCTGCGGCATCGCCCTTTACGGCGTATTGAGCAGCAGAGCGGATGAACGGCGGATGAACACAGGACTTCTGCCGGTGCTTTCCCTGTATGCAAGGGTGGTATCCCTGCGGACGCTGGAAAAGGGCGAGTGTGCAGGATATGGCCTGGCGTTCCGGGCGCGGAGAAAAACAAGGCTGGCAGTTTTGTCAATCGGCTATGCGGACGGCGTGCCCCGCAGCCTTTCCTGCGGAAAGGGCTGGGTGCTGCTCAACGGCAGAAAGGCTCCGGTTGCCGGAAGGATCTGTATGGACCAGATGCTTGTGGATGTGACCGGGATCTCGCAGGTAAAGGCAGGCGATACAGCGGTGCTGATCGGACGGGATGGAAGGGAGAGCATCGGCGTCTGCCACATGGCAGAGCGGGCGGGGACGATCTCAAATGAAATATTGAGCCGTCTGGGGAGCCGGCTGGAAAGAGTGGTGGACTCCTGCGGGGATACGGCTATCAATAATTGTCATAAAGGAATGGCAGAAGCCGGATTCTGGAGGGATTGACAAGCTTTTTTTACTATTCTATAATAAACCATATTTTATGGGTAAAACCGTTATTTCAGCAGAAGAGAGCATTTCGCGGCCTGGGCTGTGAAAGCTGTGGAGTGCGTAAAAGGAACTGTGCGGCAGCAGCCTGAAAGAGACAGAGCTGCTGGAAACCTGGAGGCCGCAGATGCGGCAGAATGTGAGGAAAGAATGGAAAGAGAGCTTGTGATCGTTCTCGACTTCGGCGGACAGTACAATCAGCTGATCGCCAGGAGGGTCAGGGAATGCGGCGTTTACTGCGAAGTCCATCCCTGTACCCTGAACCTTGACCAAATCAGGGAAATGAACCCCAAAGGAATCATTTTTACAGGCGGCCCCAACAGCGTATATGGGGAGGATGCTCCCAGATGCCGGAAGGAAATATTTGAAATGGGAATCCCCATCCTGGGCATCTGCTACGGCTCCCAGCTGATGGCCTACATGCTGGGCGGCAGTGTGAAAACCGCTCCCGTAAGCGAGTACGGCAAGACCCAGGTGGAGGTGGATACCGCCTCCCAGCTGTTTGCGGAAGTGAGCGCACAGACCATCTGCTGGATGAGCCACACCGACTATATTGAGACGGCTCCGGCGGATTTTGCGGTTACCGCCCACACCCCCGTCTGCCCGGTGGCGGCCATGGAACAGGCGGAAAAAAGGCTTTACGCTGTGCAGTTCCATCCTGAGGTGCTCCACACCAGGGAAGGAAAACAGATGCTTTCCAACTTTGTATACAAAATCTGCGGCTGTGCGGGAGACTGGAGAATGGACTCCTTTGTGGAGAACGCCATCCGCCAGATCCGCGAAAAGGTGGGGAGCGGCAAAGTCCTCTGCGCCCTTTCCGGCGGCGTGGACTCCTCCGTGGCCGCAGTCCTCCTTTCCAAAGCGGTGGGAAAACAGCTCACCTGCGTGTTTGTGGATCACGGCCTTCTCCGTAAAAACGAAGGGGACGAGGTGGAAGCCGTATTCGGGCCGGAGGGCAATTATGATCTGAATTTCATCCGTGTGAACGCCCAGGAAAGATTCTACAGCAGACTGGCCGGCGTGGAGGAACCGGAGGCCAAGCGCAAGATCATCGGCGAGGAATTTATCCGCGTATTTGAGGAGGAGGCCAGAAAGATCGGCGCTGTGGATTTTCTGGTACAGGGAACGATTTATCCCGACGTGATCGAAAGCGGCCTGGGAAAATCCGCCGTGATCAAGTCCCACCACAATGTGGGAGGTCTGCCCGACTGCGTGGACTTCAAGGAGATCATCGAGCCCCTGCGCCTTCTTTTCAAGGATGAGGTGCGCGCCGCCGGGCTGGAGCTGGGAATCCCTGAGTATCTGGTATACCGCCAGCCCTTCCCCGGCCCCGGTCTGGGAGTCCGCATTGTGGGCGAGGTGACGGCGGAAAAGGTGCGCATGGTGCAGGATGCGGACGCGATCTACCGGGAGGAGCTGGCCGCCAGCGGCGCGGACAAGGGCCTGGGCCAGTATTTTGCCGCACTTACCAACATGCGAAGCGTGGGTGTGATGGGGGATGAGCGTACCTATGATTATGCGGTTGCCCTCCGGGCGGTGGTGACCTCAGACTTCATGACTGCGGAGGCGGCGGAAATCCCTTATGGGGTTCTCTCCAGGGTGATGAACAGGATCATTAATGAGGTGAAGGGCGTGAATAGGGTGATGTATGATCTGACTTCTAAGCCGCCGGGGACGATTGAGTTTGAATAGTTGGAGCAGAGCTTCAAAGCCTTTATTAGCAAGGCTTTGATAAGGATGGTAGTAGAAAACCAGTAAAATCAAGGCTTTGC